>CAUJJC010000305.1 GCA_963204975.1 Verrucomicrobiota bacterium
AAGAACCGCTTCCCCAACTCGCGATACGCGGGCGAATCGAAGTGGACCTTGTCGCCGCGATGACCGAGGCCTGCGGCGCTGACGAAGGCGGTGTGAGGGACCTTGGTGGGCAGGGCTTGATGCACGGCATCGACCTGCGTCTTGAACGCATCCCAAGGTGCGTCGGCGAACTTGCCCAACTGCCCGGCAACGAACGGCGTCTCGGGACTGCCAACTTCCTTGCGCATCCGGGCGATGAGATCGTGCAGCTTGGCTTCGTAGGCGGGTGCGAGCTTGTCGGTCGAATCGGCTTCGCCTTGGTGCCAGAGGATACCTTTCAAGATGCCCGTCTTCAGCGCGAGTTGCGTGCGCTTCAGCATGTCGTCCCACGGATAGCTTTTGGTCGGAGCGTAGAACACGCCTGGCTGCCACGCATCAATGTGCGAGCCGCCGACGGCACAAGGGATCAGGCCCACGGTCACGTCCGGGTGTGCCTCGGCATAGAGCTGGCCGAAGGTCTTGCCCAGACCCACGCCAGCGGCGGGCTTGTCGAAGTGCATGGGATCAACCGCTGGCACCCATTCGCCAGCCTTGCTGAGCATCAGCACCCGCGCGTGCGGCGTCTTGTCTTGTGCCTCCACCGTGCCGCGACCGGCCATGTTGGACTGACCGACGAGCAGGAAGAGATGGAGCTTGTCCTTGGATGGAAGCGCGGGCGTCTGGGCAAGGACGGACGTGGCAACCAACAGCAGTGGTAGAAAAAAACGAACCATGGCTCCCAAACGAGGGAGCCATGATCAATCCTTCGCGGCTGATCAGGAAGTTGGTCTGCGTGACCGCTGACTACTTGGCCGCCTTCACTTGTTCGGGGATGATGCCGATGTTCACCGCGCGGGAGCCGGAGAGGTATTCCTTGGCGAGCGCCTCAAGGTCTTCGCGCTTGATGCTGGCGAAGTCGTTGACCAGCGAGCGCGACCAGTCGAGGCGCTCAGGATGCTCCTGACAGCAACGCAGGACGTTTTGAATCCAGTAGCGGTTGTCGCGGCGCATCTGTTCGAGCTGGGTCAGTTGGGGCTTCTTCGCACGCTCGAACTCGTCATCGCTGATGCTTCCGCTGGCGAGGTCATCGCCGAGCTTGGCCACGATGGGTCCCACCTTGGCCACATGGTCGGGCTTGAGCGTCACCATGGCCGTCATGTAGCCGTAGCCGGGGAAGGTATCGCTGGGCACATGGTAGGAAGCAGGGCTGTAACTCTCGCCCAGTTCTTCACGCACCTTGAGGCGGAGACGGTCGTCGAGGATCTGACCGAGCAGGGCAAGGCGGCGGGTGCGCTGGATGTCCTTCATATCGGTGGTGGGCCAATAGGTGAGCGAGTAAGCGCGCTCGATCTCGGTGGTGAAGTTGAAGTTCTTTTGCTTGGGCTCCGTGGGGAACTTCACATCGCGAGCAGCCGCGTAATCGGGTTTCTTGGCGGCACGCTCGGGCAGTGCACCGAGAGTCTTGGCCACAGCGCTGATGGTCTTTTCGACATCGAGATCGCCGACCACCGATACTTCCATGTAGCTGTCCTTCAGCGGTGCCGCCAGCCAGGCCTTCACTTCATCCAGCGAGCGGGCTTCCACATCTTTCCGGTCAGCAATGCCGAAGCGCGGATCTTCGGAGTGAATGAAGGAAACCACCTTGTCACCCATCACGCCTTCAGCGGTGTGCTCGAGTTCCTGATACATCGCATCCAGGTTCTGGCGGAACTGACGGTCGGCCTCGGTGCGATAGCCGGGAGCGGTGATGAAGGCGGCGATGAGCTGCATCTGAGCATCGAGGTCTTCCGCCTTGGTGCGGCCTGCGAGGAGGAAGGCTTCGTCGCCCGCGCTAAAGTCCACACCAACAGTCTTGCTCGCCAGGATGCGGCGCAAATCATCGGCACTGTGCTTCTCGAGTCCGCCAGCCTGGAACACGCTCTGCACATAGCCGAGGATGCCGGGCTTGTCCTTTGGCGCATCCAGTTTGCCACCACCGAAACCGACGAGCACGCGGATGCTGCCCTTCTCAAAGGGGGTGGGCTTGATGTTGAGGCGGACGTTGTTGGCGAACACGACCTGCGTGATCTCGAGATCCTTCACTTCGTTGCGGCTAGCGACCTTGCCTTCAGGGCCAAAGCTGGTGTAGGCGAACTCGGCCCTCTTCTCGTTGGACGGAGCAGTCACGGGCTTGGCGGCGCTTTCCTTGAAGGCTGCGATGATCGCGGCAGGCGCATCACCTTCGAGTTTCAGATTGCCGCCGACGAAGAGCTGAATGTCCTGGGAGTTCCAGCTCGCGCGCAATGCGGTGAGACATTCTTCTTTCTTCACCGAAGCGACGGCAGCTTCGATGCGTTTCAGGTCATCCGCAGGATGGGTGAAAACTTTCTTTGAGGCGAGAATGCTGACGATGCCGCTGGCGAGGTCGCGTGACTTGCGGGTGCTAGCACCTTCGGCACGAAGCTTGGCCGCTTTCAGCATGTTAGCCTTGGCTTCTTCAAACTCTGCATCGGTGAACCCATGCTCCAGCGCGCGGCGAAGCTCTTGCTCGGCAAGCGCGAGCGCATCCTTCCAGCGCTCAGGCTTGCACTTGGTCTGCACGCCATTGACCTCAACGAACTCCAGATACTCGTAGCTGTAGGATTCGGAACTGAGGATGGGCGAGTTCTCCTTCTTGGCCAGCTCGGACAGGCGCTGATTGATCATCGCATCCGCGAAATCGCGCACCATTTTCTCGCGACGAGTCGCCGAGGTATCATGCTTGTCTGAGGCTGGATGCACCACCTCGATCGAGATGTCTGTGGCGGCGGCTTCCATCTCGGTGTGCAGCTTGGCGATCAAGCCGCGTCCCTTGGAGACCTTGCCAAAGTCGGGGTCCTTCACTTCACCGCGACGTGCCTTGGCATCAGCGAAAGCACCCTTGATGTGCTTCTCGATCATCGCCACATCCACATCCCCCACGACCACGACCACGGCACGCTGCGGTGTGTAGTAGGTCTCATAGAAATCGACGAACCGCTGCCGGTTCATCGTCTTGAGCGTCTCCTCGGTGCCGATGGGGAACCGGCTGGATATCTTGGCCTCGGGCAGAGCGAACTTGAAGCCCGCGAGCATCGTGCGCTCATCAACCGAATCACGCGCGAGCTTCTCGCTGAGGATGATGCCGCGTTCTTTGTCGATCTCATCCTGACCGAGCAACATGCCATCGAGGTCGTCACGGAAGAGCTTCAGTCCATCGACGATGAGCTTCTCCTCTACCTTCGGCAGTTCGAGCATGTAAACCGTTTCCTTGAACGAGGTGTGCGCGTTCGTGTCTGCCCCGAAGCTCATACCCAGGCGCTGGAAGTATTCCACCATCGAGCCTGCGGCGAAGTTCTTCGAACCATTGAACGCCATGTGCTCCAGGAAGTGCGCCATGCCCTGCTGATCATCATCTTCCATGAGCGAGCCCACATCCATGTAGATCCTCATGCTTGCGCGTCCTGGAGGTTCCTGGTTCGGCATGATCACATAGCGAAGGCCGTTCTCCAGACGCCCAAAGACAGTGGTCGGATCGGCCTTGAGATCGCTGCCTTCATGCGGCCAAGCAGGTGCAAGAGCATGAGCGACAGTCGAGGCGGCAACGAGAAATGCGGAGAGCAGGACGGGGAATTTCATGGCTGGAAGTCGGAAACAATAACGACGGAACGACACCGAACGAACCTAATCGTGAAGTTTTTTGCAGTTCAGCGAGATGGTCTCCAGGGCCACAGCGTATGGCATGGGCTGACGGGCCAGGGTTGATCGCAAAAACTCGCCTCCCACGTTGCCCCACGTCAGAAATGCGGTAGCGACAAGGCGCATGATCCACACTCCCCCCACCTCGCCTGATCGCTGGTCTCTCGACTCCTGGTTCTCCGGCTTCGGCAAGCCCGACTACTGCGACTTCAAGACCGCGATCGTGAAGGATGTGCAGGATCTCAAGGCCAGAGCAGAAGCCCTCGGAACTGACACCACCGAGATCGTCTCTGTGATCACCGCACTCGAGTCGCTGAGCGAGCGCCTCGGTCATCTCGCAGCCTACCTGGGCTGTCTGTCCGCCGATGATGCCAATGATGAAGCCGTGAAGGCTGACGAAGCCTGGCTGTCCACGCTGGAAGCCGAGAGCATAAAGCTCAGCGCCTCGCTCCAGTCCGCCCTCGCATCGCTGAGCGACGAGGCCTTTGCCTCCATGCTGCAAGCACCTGAGCTGAAGGATGCACAGCACGCCGTGAAGCGCATGAGGTATGAAGGCAAGCATCAGATGAGTGCGGGGATGGAAGCCCTCGCCGCCGATCTCAACGTGAATGGACTCCATGCGTGGGGTCGCCTCTACGACACGCTCAGCGGGAAAATGGAGTTCGAGATGACGTTCCCGGATGGTCACACGGAAACCGTGCCCATGTCGCGTCGGCGCGCCCTCATGTCCGAGCCGGATCGCAAGCTCCGCGAAGCCGCGTTTCATGCGGGTCAGAAGCCTTGGAACGATCACGCCGTGACGCTCGCCGCCGGACTGAACGGCATCTCAGGCACCCGGCTCAGCCTTTATGGTCGTCGCGGCATTCCGCACTTCCTGGACACGCCCCTGCACGATGGCGCGATGAGTCGCGCCTCTCTCGATGCCATGCTGGACGCCATTCACACGCACATCGAGTTGCCGCGTCGGGCGATCCGCAAAGCCGCGAAACTCCAGGGCACCTCCGCCTTGCACTTCTTCGATCTCGAAGCCCCGCAGGTGAAGGCCGCTGAAGAGAAATCCATCTCTTGGGATGAAGCCTGCGCCACAGTCGGACAGTCGTTCAGTGCCGCGTATCCGAAACTCGGCGGCTACTTCCACGAGATGCTCGCGCAGCGCTGGATCGAAGCTCAGCCGCGAGCCGGCAAGCGCCCGGGTGCCTTCTGCACCGGCTCGCAGTTGAAGCGCGAAGAACGTGTCTATATGACGTGGCATGGCACTGTGCATGACCTCGTGACCCTCGCACATGAAGTGGGTCACGCCTGGCACTCGTGCGTGCTTCGCCCGGCGCGCTCCATGGCCGCGAACTACCCGATGACGCTCGCGGAGACGGCTTCCAATTTCGGCGAGATGATCCTGCTCAGCGGCCTCATGAGCGACCCCAACCTCACTGCCCAGACCAAGGCCTACCTGCTCGATCAAGAGATGCTGCGCGCGCACGCCTACCTGATCAACATCCCCATGCGCTACGAGTTCGAGAAGGCTTTCTACACCGAGCGCGCTGCGGGCGAAATCTCCGTCTCGCGCGTGTCCGAACTCATGAACGAAGCGCAGCGCAAGCTCTACGGCGACACCTTGCTGCCGGATGGCACGGACCCGATGTTCTGGGCATCGAAGATGCACTTCTTCATCACGGGCGTGTCGTTTTACAACTTCCCGTATGTCTTCGGCTACCTGCTGAGCCAGGCCTTGTTTGCCCGGTTCAAGGAGGAAGGCGCGTCCTTCCTGCCGCGTTACGAGGCCTTCCTCGCGATGACCGGCAGCGCAACGTGCGAAGAAGTCGTGAAGCAAACGCTCGGCGAAGATCTCACCTCGCCCGACTTCTGGGCAACCGCTCTGCGCGCGATAGAACCGACGCTCGCCGCCTACGAGGCACTGCCAGTCTCTCCGTGATAAAGACGGGCAGGCCCTCGCGTTTGGCTTCGCTCTTTCCATGATGACTTCGACTTTCGCCCGCCTTTGGTTGTTCGTGTTGCTGGCGGGTTTCTGCCTTGTTCCAGCAAGAGCCGCCAGCGAATCGTCCGCGCAGATCGACGCTCTGCTGGCCGCAGACTGGCAGGCGCACAAGCTTCAGGGCAATGCGCCTGCGAGTGACGAGACCTTCGTGCGTCGCGTGCATCTCGACATCGTGGGGCGCATCCCCACATTGGAGGAGACACGCGCGTTTCTCGCGGACAAAGCGGAGAACAAACGCGCGCTCCTCATTGATCGGCTGCTCGCCAGCGAAGGCTACTCCCAGCATCTGTTTCACTTCTGGGCCGATCTGCTCCGCGTGCAATCGCGTGCGAACGGCGGGCAGGGCGACATGACATCGAAGCCCTACCTCGAGCACGTGAAGAAACGCATTCGGGAAAACATGCCGTATGATGTCCTCGCGCGCGAACTGCTCACCGCTCAGGGGAAGGTGTGGAACAATCCCGCCATCGGCTACTACATGCGCGATCTCGGTATGCCGCTAGACAATCTGTCGAACACAATGCGCGTCTTCCTCGGCACCCGCATCGAATGCGCGCAGTGCCACAACCACCCGTTCGATAAGTGGACGCAGATGCAGTTTTACCAGATGGCGGCTTTCACCTTCCCGCTGGAGACCAACTTCACCGGCATCGCTGCCCAAGATGAAACGCTCAAGCTCAAGCGTGAGGCCGAGAAGAAACCCGAGCTGAAGTCGGCGACGCAGAACTTCGGACGCATCTTTGAGAACCTAGGAGACTTCGTTCGCTACAGCAAGGTGCAGGCGGTTCCCGCTCGATTGCTCAAGCTGCCGCACGACTACAAATACGATGACGCCAAACCCCACGATGTGATCTCGCCTGCGACGATGCTGGGTGACCAAGTGAAGTGCGAGCCCACGGGCGAAACGGTGAAGGCCTTCGCCGAATGGATGACCTCGCCGCGCAATCCACGCTTCACCACGGTGATCGTGAATCGTCTGTGGAAGAAGGTGTTTGGCCTCGGACTCATCGAGCCGGTGGATGAATTGGTCGACAACACCGTGGCGATGAATCCTGCGCTGTTGAAGCACCTGGAGCAGCTCATGATTGCCAGTCGCTACGATGTAAAAGCTTTCCTCCGCGTGCTCTACAACACGAAGGCCTATCAAAGCAAGGCCACCACGCGCGAAATCGCCGCTGGTGAGACCTATCACTTCACAGGACCTGTGCTGCGTCGCATGTCCGCCGAGCAGATCTATGACTCGTTCGTCACGCTCATCCATCCGACGCCCGACCTGCCCCTTCGCCATGGCATCGACAGCGAGATGGCAAAGAAGATCGTGTATCGAGGCAAGCTTAGCGACGCACTCGATCTGCTCACTGCCCAGGAAATCTTCGATGGTTCCGTCAAAGCGTCCGCTGCGTATGATGCGATTGCCGAACGCGCGAAGGTGCTCCGCACGGACTATACCGCTGCACAGAAAGCGAAAGACAAGCCTTTGATGGAGAAGCTCAATCTGGAGATTCGCTCGCTCGAGTTCACCGCCCGCACCTCCATTCACGATCACATCGTGGTTCCCGCCGTGGCGCGGCTTTACACAACGCAGACTGGCAAGCCTGCGCCACCTCCGATCCCCGTGAAGAAACCCACCATGGACGAACTCAAGAAGCCCGGGCAGAACCGTGAATACATCGAAGTGCCCGGCTATGACATTGACCAAGCCATTCCCCGCGACGAGCAGCAGGCCGAGCAAGCACGCGACAAAGTGTTCCGCGCCGAGGCCAAGCGCTTCAAGGTGGCCGACGAGGAGGCCTACATGAAAGCTCGTCGTGAGCAGGCACGCGAGTGGCCACGAGCCGCTGATTTGGAATCGCCAGCGCCGCGTGGTCACTACTTACGTGAGTTTGGTCAGAGCGACCGCGACTTGATCGACAACGCCAATCATGAAGCCTCGATGCCGCAGGCACTCGTGCTGATGAACAGCGAGCTGTTTCAAAGCATCCTCAAACCCCAAACCCAACTTCGCCTGAACATCGACGCAGCCAAGTATCCCGACGAGCAAGTCGCAGTCGTGTATCAGACCATGCTATCGAGGCATCCCAGCGCTGATGAAATTGCCGCGTGGAATCGCTCAGGGCTCACGAGCATGGAAGACCTTGTCTTCGCACTGCTGAACACGCAGCAGTTCATTTTTGTGAGGTGACTTCGCGTCTGCACACAGCACCGCCAGACTATTTCAGCAGCCGTTGGTCGAAGCGCAGTGAGATTGCATCTCCAATTTGGAGCTGCGGAAAATCAGGATGCAATGGATTGGCTAGGAAGTTGAACTCGATGGGCACCACAGCACTCGGCACCTGGAGCACAGCAGACGATCGGGCACGAAACCACGCATCACCTGACTCGGCAGTTTGCTGCTTTGCCGCGTAGCTGTCCCATTCCGCAGGAACATCATCGGGAGCCACCTTCACAATCAAAGTCTCTGGCACATCGACGGGGAAAACCACATACCGGTTCATCAAAACGGAATCCGCATCGAGATGCACCAGCATCTCCAACTGTGCCAACGCCACCGATCCGGCCAGATACACCATCGGAGTGCCGCGATGGTTCCATCGCCCCCCGTAGAGCCTTGCCCCCTCGCCATCGAAGGCTGATTTGGCGTAGCGTTCCTGGCAGATGCGGTAGGCCCGGATCATGCGAAGACGCCGTGTGCCAGTTGACCGAGCAAGTCCTCCACGCGGCGCGCGCCGATCTCAGTGCGCGCGACTTCGATGGGTGTCTGGCCACCGAAGGCTTTCTTGGGAGTTTGGAGCCATCGGCGGGCCTTGAGGCCGTCACCGAGCACGTCGAGCGCCTTTTGAAACAAGACTCCGATCCGCAACACACGATCCGTCTCGGGTTGTGGCAGCGTCTCGCGGCGGCTCAGAGTGCGCAGCGGGATGGCGATCATGTCAGCGACTTCCTTCTGCGAGACCCCCAAGGCCTTCTGGAGGTTGTCGATGGCTTCCTTGGGCAAACCGGCGGCGATGGTGCTCATGGGATCAAGGGTGTGCTGGGGGTTGATGAGATTGTGAACGGCGACGTCGAGGCTGGCCAGCTCCCCAGGGAGGGAGCTGAATTCCCAGCCGGTGGGGATGTCGCGCAGGGGTTCTTTCAGGCTTGCCATTTGGCTCACTCTACTACGCCAAATGGCATTCGCAAGTTTTTCTTCTGCTTTCCTCCTTCCTCCTGCGTATGGATGGGCACATGAATTTTCGTCTTCTTGTCGCTCTCGTTTTCCCCACACTCGCCCTGGCTCAAACCGAAGCCACGTTCCTGTCGAACATCCGTCAGCTGACGTTCGAAGGGAAGCGCAGTGGCGAAGGCTACTTCAGCGCCGACGGCTCGAAGATGGTCTTCCAGTCCGAGCGCGAAGAGGGCAATCCGTTCTACCAGATCTATCTGATGGATCTGGAGACCGGCGACCAGGAGCGGCTTTCACCGGGCACGGGCAAGACGACGTGCGCGTGGATTCATCCCGATGGCAAGCGCGTGCTCTTCGCCAGCACGCACACCGATCCGAAATCGAAGGACCTGCAAGCTGCGGAATACAAGGAGCGCGCCGAGAGCAAGGTGCGTCGCTACTCTTGGGACTACGATGAGCACTACGACATCTGGGAATACACGCTGGCCGACAAGTCGCTCAAAAACCTCACCAACACGCGCGGCTACGACGCGGAGGGTGCTTATTCCCCGGATGGCAAGCACATCGTCTTCGCCTCTAATCGCGCGGCTTATGACCGTGAGCTGAGCAAGGAGGACGCCGAGCGCTTGAAGATCGACAAGCAATACTTCATGGACATCTACACGGCCGATGCCGACGGCTCGAACGTGAAGCGTCTCACCGACGTGCCCGGCTACGATGGCGGCCCTTTCTTCAACAAAGACGGCACCAAGATCTGCTGGCGTCGCTTCACGCCGAAAGGTGATCAAGCCGAGGTCTGGACGATGAACGCCGACGGCAGCGGTCAGCGCCAGATAACGAGGCTTGGCGCGATGAGCTGGGCCCCGTTTTTCCATCCGAGCGGCGAGTATCTGATCTTCACGACGAACCTGCAGGGCTTCGCGAACTTCGAACTCTACATCGCCGACGTGGAAGGCAAACACGAGCCCGTGCGCGTGACCACCACCGATGGCTTCGATGGTCTGCCGGTGTTTACGCCGGATGGCAAAAAGCTCGCGTGGACGAGTGGTCGCAGCTCGGGTGGTGCCTCGCAGATCTACATCGCGGACTGGGCTCACGATCACGCGCTCGCAGCGCTGGCGAAGTCGAAGCCGGTGACTGCAACGGTGGCCCATGAGTCCAATGAGACGCACAAGTCCCATGCGCCGAAGGACACGACTGCCGACATCACTCCAGCCGACCTGCGCAGCCACGTCACCTACCTTGCCAGCGATGAACTCGACGGCCGTCTCACCGGCACCGAAGGCGAGAAGCTCGCGACGCAGTATGTCGCCGATTGCTTCAAGGACATCGGCCTCGTGCCTGCGGGCGACAAGGACTGGTTCGACAACTTCGAGTTCACGGCTGGTGTCGCACTCGGCGAGGGCAACGCGTTGACCATCAACGACAAGAGCTTCACGTCCGACAAGGACTGGCGTCCGCTCACCTTCTCCCAAACCGGCAGCGTGCCCGCAAGCGACATCGTCTTCGCCGGCTACGGCATCGAGACGCCCGACGAAGCCACGGGCGAGGATGGCAAAAAGATCGAGACTTACAGCAGCTACGCGCACCTCGACGTGAAGGACAAGTGGGTGCTCGTGTTGCGCTACTTGCCCGAGGGCATCGACAGCAAGCGCCGCAACGAATTGATCCGCTACACCAGCCTGCGGCAGAAGGCGATGATCGCACGGCAGAAGGGTGCGCGTGGGTTGCTCGTCGTCAGCGGACCAAACAGCAAGGTCGTCGAACAACTCGTGCCGATGCAGTTCGATGCTTCGCTCGCCACCTCTGGCATCCCTGCGATCAGTCTCACCGATGCGGTGGGCGACGAGTTGCTCAAGCCTGCGGGCAAGACCTTGAAGGAACTGCAGGACAAGCTCGACAACGGCGACCTCATGGGCGGCATCGACTGCAAAGGATTGAAGCTCGCTGCGAGCATCGCGATCAAGCAGGAGAAGAAGACGGGCCGCAATGTGCTCGGCACCTTGCCCGCGAAGGCCGAGCCCGACTTCCACACGCCGCCGCTCATCGTGTGCGCGCATGTCGATCACCTTGGCCGCAACGGCGGCAGCAACTCACGCGCGAAGGGTGATGACGTGCATAAGATTCATCACGGTGCTGACGACAATGCCAGCGGCGTGGGTGGTGTGATCGAGATCGCGCAGTGGCTCGCGGACCTGAAGAAGCAGGGCAAGCTGGAGATGAAGCGCGATGTGATCTTCGTCGCCTGGAGCGGCGAAGAACTCGGTCTGCTGGGAAGCAATCACTTCGTCGAGGACCTCGCCAAGATGATCACCGGCAAGCCGGAGTCCTCATTGAAAGGCATGATCGCAGCATGCCTGAACATGGACATGATCGGCCGCTTCAACAAAACGCTCGTGCTGCAAGGCGTCGGCAGCAGCACGCTCTGGCCGAAGGAGATCGAGAAGCGCAACGCGCCCATCGGCTTGCCCATCACGACGCAAAACGACGCGCACCTGCCCACCGACAGCACCACGTTTTATCTGCGCGGCATCCCCACGCTGAACGCGTTCACCGGCAGCCACGAGGACTACCACCTGCCCTCCGACACAGCCGACAAGATCAACTACGACAAAGCCGCCAAGATCGCGAAGCTCATGGGCCTGATCGCGCGCGGCATTGCCACCAACGCCGCCGCCCCCGACTACGTTGTGATGGAAGCGCCGAAGAACCAGGGCTCACGCGGCGGCATGAGAGCCTACCTCGGCACCATCCCCGACTACGCGCAGGGCGACATCAAGGGCGTGAAGCTCAGCGGCGTCTCACCCATCGGCCCCGCTGCGAAGGCCGGCGTGAAAGGCGGCGACATCATCATCAAGCTCGGCGGCAAAGACGTGCTCAACATCTATGACTACACCTCCATCCTCGGTGAATTGAAGATCGGCAAAGAGACCGACATCACAGTGCAGCGCGAAGGCAAGGAATTGAAGATGAAGATCACTCCAGGCTCGCGGGAGTAACAGTCGGCAGACGAACAATCGCGACTTCGTGATTGCGTTCGTAGCAGGAAACGACTTAGCCTGCGCTTTCCTCCCTCCCATGAAACAGCGCCTCACCTTCTGCCTTCTGGCGACTCTCAGCCTTTTGCTGACGGCTTGTCCTCCTTACAACGGGCCGACAGCCCTACAGCCGCAGCAATATCCGCAACAACCGCAAGTCCAACTGCCTGGTGGAGTCTCCCTGGACCAGCATTTGCAGCGAGTGCGTGAATCGAGTCGGAACATGATTCGCATGGCGGGTGAGATTCGGGCCGGAGGGCAGCCGCCTTATGAGGTCATTGAGGTGCAGCAGGCCGTGGCACTGTATCGCACGGCCAGAATGAGCTGGGCGACAGCGGGGCAATACATGGCCCGTGACATCGCCATGGGACAGCCGGTCTTCAGTGCCTACACCACCCAGGCACTGTCCTCCGCACAGCAAAGCCAGTCACAGTTCGGCGAGCAATACGCACGGATGAAGCGCGAGCGCAGCATGGTTGCCGGCTTGTTGTTGAGCATTCAGTTCGCTGATCGTCTTCTGGGGCAGGCCCGCAGCATCATGGACACGATGCAGCGCCAGCAGATTGCCCACGCTGTTCAGCAAGAGTTTGTGCTGCCGGATTGGGATCAAGTCCAACCTCTCTATCCGAACGGTGGCGGCTGGGGCCAGCCGCAGCCCATCTATCAACCGCAGCCGCAGCAGCCTGTGTATCCTCAACCACAGCCAGGCTATTTGCAGCAGCAGTCTCCCTATCAGCAATTGCCGCAACCGATCTACCGATGAACGTCTGGCGAGCCTGCTTGTTGTTCGCGATGGGCACCATCATGCTGCCCGCGCAATCACCCGAACGCCGTGTTGCCGTCGTCATTGGCAATAGCGACTACCACAAGGTCGGGACGGTCAACAATGCGGCCCCTGATGCTGTCCAAATCGCCACGACCTTGGGGCAGCTTGGCTTCACCTTGATTCCGCCGTCGAACCCCACTTACGCAGAGCCTGATGCCAGCATGGCCTACGTCAATCTCGGGCTCCAGGACATGAATGCCGTCCTCAGCCAGATGGAGGACAACATCGCGCCTGGCGACATGGTGGTGTTTTACTTCGCGGGGCATTGCCTGCAGCTTCAGCATTCGCTTTACCTGATGCCCGCCGATGCGCCGATCTTGAGCAGCCCCACGTCACGCGATCTCGAGCACATCGCGGTCAGCATGGATGATTGTGTGGCTCGCATTCGCGAGAAGGGGGCGAGCCTAATCATCTTCATCGTTGATGGCTGCCGGAACAATCCGGGCGGCGATCCGGCCAAGGCTCAAGGCGGGCTCATTCGAGCAGGCGATGGGATTTTCATTGCACTCGCGACGGCTGGCGGCGCGCCAGCAAAGGATGGCAACGGGAGACGAAGCCCCATGGCAGACGCCTTCCTTGCCGAACTAGCCATCTCGGGCAAATCGGTCGAGGAGATCTTTGAATCGGTGCGGGAACGCGTGCTCGCTTCCACCGACATTGTGCAACGCCCCTTCTTCCTCCGAGACCCAGCCGAGTGGCGTTCGGTGGTGCTCAACCGCCAAGTCCAGCTAAGCCCACCACCATCCACACCAAGCCGAGCCAATTTGCCACCACCCATCCGCCCGGTGCCCCCGGCGGAAACAGCTCCACTTACGTTGCCGGGAAAAACTTTTGTCTTGGATCGACCCGGTGGCACAGCTCAAGGCTCGATTGGAGACTTGGCCACCGACCAGAATGGAACAATGACCGTCTTGACTCCGCAGTCAGACCAACCAGTGCCAGCGGGCTGGCACTGCATTGAACTGACGGGTTGGGTTGTAGAGCACGGAGCCATTACTGCGACTGGCACAAAGCCCAAGACATTCCTTGTGCAGACTCCGAATGGCCAGTGGCAGGTGAATACTCCCGAACTCACTATGCGCCGCAATCCCACGACCTTGACCATGAACTCCATCGCCACCTTGCATTCTGGGGCATTGCTAGAGGCTCTTGAAACCAAGGAGGAAAACGATGGTAGATCATGGCTAAAGGTGATCTGGCGAGGATGGGTGCAGTCTGAAACGAAGTGAACAGAGATTGGAAACGCAGTGCTTGTTTTGGAATGCTCATCCATGCCACTCTCGCCGCCCATGACTCACACCCTCAGCGTTCGTTGCCAGAATTGTGGTTCGCCTCTTCAGGTGAGTGACAGCATTCGTTTTGTGACGTGTGGCTACTGTCACTCAGAGCTACAGGTGGTCCGCGATGCTTCCACGATTCACACCGAGGTGCTGCAGAAGATTGAGAAGAACACAGCGACCACGGTGAGTCAGCTCAAAGTGATCGAGCTACAAAACGAGATCGAGCGGCTGGACAGGGAGTGGGAGATGTGGAAGCAGCAGAACTTGAGCCGTGACAAGAGTGGTCAGATCTCTGAGCCGGTGATCATTGCCAGCCCCAAAACCGTAACGTTAGTCATCAGCATTGCGGTGCTAATTGCCTGCGGCATCATGATCGCCAACAGAACATCCATTGCCGCCCTGCTCATCCCTGTTGTTTTTGGAGCGGTGTTCCTCTTTGTTGCTCTCGGAGATATTCACTACGCTGAGAGCTTTCTCCGCGCCCAAGGGTCGTATGATTCCGAGAGGGACAGGCTGCTCATCGCCCTCGAACAGGCCCGCGAGGAAAGTCGTTCAAAACGGCAGGCTTGAGCTGGGTAACTTCTGCGAGCCGCTCCCGATTTGCTTGGTCACTCCGATCACTCGCCGTTCGACTTTCGCCCGCGCGTGAGCTTCAATAGCGGCCCTGCGTTTTCCCTCATGTCCACTTCCCCTGCTCTCACCTACTGCCCCGATCTCTATCACTTCCAGCGTCGTCAGACCCGCGAGGTCATGGTCGGCGGCGTGGGCATTGGAGGTGGCAATCCGATCCGCGTGCAGTCGATGCTGACGTGCGACACGATGCACACGGAGACCTGCATCGAGCAGACGATGGAACTCGCGAACGTGGGCTGCGAGATCGTGCGCATCACGGCGCCCACGGTGAAGGATGCGGCGAATCTGGAGCACATTGTGAAGGGCCTGCGCGAGCGCGGCTGTCAGGTGCCTATCGTGGCGGACATTCACTTCAAGCCGGAGGCGGCGATAGAGGCGGCGAAGTGGGTGGAGAAGGTGCGCATCAATCCGGGCAATTACGCCGACTCGAAGAAGTTCAAGATCATCGAATACACCGATGAGCAATACACGGCTGAACTGGGCCGCATTCGCGAGCGGTTCACCCCGCTGGTGGAACTATGCAAGGCGCGCGGCGTGGCCATGCGCATTGGCACCAATCACGGCTCGCTGAGCGACCGGATCATGAATCGCTACGGCGATACGCCGCTGGGCATGGTGGAGAGCGCCCTGGAATTCGCCCGCATCGCTCGCGACCTGGACTATCACAACTTCGTCTTCTCCATGAAGGCCTCGAATCCGAAGGTGATGATCGAGGCCTACCGCCTGCTGGTGGCACGCCTGGCGCAAGAAGGCGCGGATTGGAATTACCCGATTCACCTGGGCGTCACGGAGGCTGGCGACGGCGAGGATGGACGCATCAAGAGCGCGATTGGTATCGGTTCGCTGTTAAGTGATGGGATCGGCGACACGATCCGTGTGTCCCTCACCGAGGACAGTGTGCATGAGATCCCCGTGGCCATCGCGATGGTGCAATGGGCGGCACACAAGGCCGAGTCGCGAGGACCGCAGTTCGCGGTGCCGGTTTCACTGGGCTACGATCCCTTCCATTACTCGCGTCGTGCCTCGCAGGCGGTTGAGCGCGCCGGGGCTCGCATCGGTGGCGATCAAGTGGTGCAGGTGGCGATCCGGCAATCGAAGTTCGACCAGGTGGCTCACAAGCTGGACAAGCTCGGCGACTTCAAGCCGGACTTCGTCTTTGAATCCGCAGGCATCGTGGAAGTCGATCCTCGCGACGAATCGGCGGTGGCGCAGCTCAACGCGGGAGAGACGGCATTGGTGACAGTAGCTGAGGGTCTGGACCTGCCGGTGGTCGCCGCCTTCCGTCTGCTGGCAGCGCGCCTTGATGCCCGTCATCCCATCGTGCTCAAAGACACACTGGTGCCCTCGCACGATCCACACACGCCCTTCCTCAAGACGTTGCTCAACGGTGCTGCGAACATCGGCAGCCTGCTGTGCGATGGCATTGGCGACGCGATTCTGGTGCAAGGGGAAGAAGCTCCGGGCCAGGCGCTGCGCCTCAGCTTCAACATTCTTCAAGCCGCCGGTGCGCGCATCTTCAAGACGGACTACGTGGCCTGCCCGAGCTGTGGTCGCACCTTGTTCGATCTGCAAACCACGACGGCGCGCGTCAAGGCTGCCACCTCACATCTCAAAGGGGTGAAGATCGCCATCATGGGCTGCATCGTGAATGGTCCCGGCGAGATGGCGGACGCAGACTTCGGATACGTGGGAGGCGCTCCGAACAAGATCAATCTCTACGTGGGTAAGCAGGCGGTGAAGTTCAACATCCCTGAAGCCGAAGCTGTCGAGCGCCTCGTAGATCTCATTCGCGAACACGGCAAATGGGTGGATGCGCCCGCTGCACCGGCCCAGAGCTGATCACTTGACCGAAACTGTGGGCTCATAGGCATCGCTGAGCGGCAGCGTCGTCAGATGCCCTCCAGCGTTGGTGAAGTCCATTCCTACCGACCAAATCAGTCCGCGCGTGGGATCGTAGTTCAGCGGCTCGCCATTGTAGGGGTCCTTGGGCAAGTCGGTGAAGTATTTGGGCACGAGTTCCGAGAGCGTCTTCGGCAGTCTGCCAGTGTCGGCGGAGAAGCGCCGCACGGCGAACAAGGTGAGCACCACCACATGCCTGGCAGACTGGAGACCTTGGCGATCCACCAGGCCGCTGTAGGACCAGAGACGTTGATTGGCATATCGCACGCCGCTGATGTTCGGGCTGCCAAGGCTGCCGTCTGGAATGCCCGAGGGGCCGATGATGGATGCGAGTGTGTTGATGCGGGCGAAGGGCACCTTGATCACCTCGTTCTTCATGCTGCGAAAGCAGGCGGCGAACATTTGCAGAGTGGCATTGGCCTTGAAGAACAGTGCGCCATGCTGGAGGCGGGGAATTCCCGGAGTCGCCTCATCCCAGGCATCACCTGCGCGCGGCCCAGTGATCAACCGCCGCTCATAGAGGTAGAAGCGATTGAGCGCGTCACGGAGCACGGTTTCAGACGGAGCTGTTTGTTCAAAGGTCACCTGATACTGCCCGAGCTGATAGCCATCGAGCTGAGTCGCCGCGAGAAGGTGGGCGAGCAGATCGCACGCGCGCTCGTGAAGCTCCACACTTCGGGGAAAAAGCGTGGGCCAGGTGTGCAGCGTTTGCAGCCGTCGGCCCGTGGTGGCCATCTCCAGCGCTGTCTCGAAGGCGATGCGTTCCTCACCCCGCCGGGCGTAGTAGGCCACCACTGCTGAGCGCCCCACCATCAGGGCCTCCCAGCCACCGTGCGATCCGTAGTCCGTGCCTGCCCACACGGGATGGCGCGGCTGCCAATCGCTGTCGGTCAGAAAGGCTCGCCAGTGATCACTCGAGGTCGCATTGGACTCCACCGTGCGAGACAGCAGAGGCGTCTCCCATTCCCATGCCGGTGTGGTCTGCTGAACGGGGGAACTCAGCGGGCTGGCGGCCTCAAGCATCATTCGGAAGCGATCCGGTGCCCGCGGCACCTGCGCATTCGGAACGGGTGGCTCCGGCTGGAGGTCGGCGTCCACGGGTGCGGGCTCGTCCCTCAAATAGAAAAACGCCAGCACGACGAACGAGAAGGCGCACATGGCCACCATGAGCAGGGTGTTCATCTTGTGCCGTTTTTGCTGAGCCATCACCGCACTGATCTTCTCGTGCATCTCACGATTGAGGGTGGGTTCTGAGCGAGGGCTCGACCGCACCGGCAGCACCGACGGGGCCACTTCCCGCTGGCGAGGAAGCGGTGCCGGAGGCGGCTCCTGGGCTGACAATCTCGGCCTTACCTGAGGCACGGGGACCGCCGGGGGCGAAGGCGATTCCGGCACTTGCCTTGCGGGTGCTGCCGGGATCGACGGCGGCATGGGACTCACGGGCGGCGGCTCAGGCCAATGCGGCGGCGGCATCTGATGCGGAGAGGGCGCGGGAGGAGCACCGCGCAGCACCGAGTCTTCCTCAATCGCCCAGGGTGATCGCCAGGGCTCCGCCGCGAGCGGTCGCTGACCACCCTGCGGGGAAGGTGTGGGAGAAGAAGACGGATTGAGCGGATGCATGAGGGAACGCCGCAGTGTGTTGTGGGAAATCGCAAAAGGCAATCAGCGGGTGTGCTAAGTCATCGCCTGAGGCAATCGAACAGCGCCCCGTTATAGACTTTCCAGACAAAACCCCGGTTTTTGCCCTGCCTTATTGAATTCACAAGATTGTTTGCAAAAACTAAGTTTCTCGCCAAACATCGCGCCGGGGATCATGCCAGGAGTTCTGGCAAACCGATCCTGCTCAAACCACACAGCCTGACTACCTCACTCATGAAATACACCCTGCTCGCTATCGCCGTGGCACTGCTCGCGGTCTCCTGCAAGTCCTCCCAGCCTGCTCCTTCCGCTCCGCCTCCCATGGTGGACATGGGCGTTCGCTCGGGCAAGTAAGTTCGATCAGCCCCTTCGGGCTGTCTTGATTTGATCAACCTCAACGTTCCGATTCAACTCATGAACAAACTTCTTACCCTTGCCGCCGCTGCGGTTTCCCTCTCCCTGGTTTCGTGCGCTACTTCTGCGAAGAAGGACGACTGCACAGCCTGCTGCACGAAGGACGCCGCTGCTAAGAAAGAGTGCTGCGCGAAAGGCGGTGCGAAGAAGGAATGCTGCGAAAAGAAATAATCGCCGCTCTTCCCTTCGTCTCCCGCTTCTGACCGCGATCACTTGATCCACAGAGCCAAGACTTCCCCGCCGCCATGCTTCACCGCTGGCGGCGGTTTTTTGTTTTTGCGCTTCGCCTTCTTGTGGCGGACAAGACTTCCGCCATGCCTCTCACACCCGGCTTTTATCTCCTGCTCTGCCTCGCCGGGCTGGCGGCGGGCTTTGTCGATGCCGTGGCTGGTGGTGGCGGCATGATCACCGTTCCAGCCCTGCTCTGGGCGGGACTGCCTCCACAGATCGCACTCGGCACAAACAAACTCCAGTCATCGTGCGGCACCCTGCTGGCCGTGAGTCGCTACGCGCGCGCTGGACTGATCGACTGGAAGCAGATGCGGCTCATCGTGCCCGTCACATTCGCAGCCGCTGCCGCAGGGACCTGGGTGGTCACCCTGGTGAGCAATGACTTCCTGCGCAAACTCGTGCCCTGGCTGCTGCTGATCATCGCCGTGTATGCCTTGATCAGTCCTCGACTCGGCCTGCAACAGAGCGCGGCACGGCTTGCATTCCCCTTGTTTGCATGGGTAGCAGGCAGCGTGCTCGGGTTTTATGATGGCTTCTTCGGTCCAGGGACTGGCTCGTTCTGGACGATGGCGCTCATCGTGCTGCTCGGCATGGAACTCACGCGGGCCACGGCCTTCACGAAGGTGGTCAATCTGGCCAGCAATCTCGCTTCGCTGCTCATCTTTCTCATCGCGGATTGCGTGCGCTACGATGTGGCCCTGGCCATGATCGTGGGCCAGCTCGTGGGTGCCCGACTCGGCTCAGGCATGGTGCTGAAGCATGGGGCACCCTTTGTGCGGATCATCTTCCTGGGCGTGGTCTTTGCCCTCACAGCGAAACTCCTGTGGGATTCGCTATGAATTGGACGCTGCGGCGAGATCGCACGATAGTTTCACCATGCAGCGCACCTGTCAGGTCACTCGCAATGGCGAAATCATCGGCAAGCACGACGAGCCCACCCTGCTCGCCTTGCTCAACGCCGGTGCGTTGCGCCTGAGTGATACCTACTGGCATCCAGGGATGCGCCAGCCAGCCTCCCTGGCGGATCTGCTCTGCCATCGAAAAACCTTTCCCTGGCGACAAGCTCTGCCGTGGCTGGCATTCAGTGCCGTGATCATTTCGATCCTCGGTGTGCTCGTGGCCAAAGCCTCGCCCAAGACCCCAGCTTCTTCATCATCCAAGGTAACACTCACCGACTCCAGCACTCGCCTTCGCGATGAAATCAGGCGCGGAGTGCCCGTGATCCGAGGACGATTCGAGGCGAGCAGCAACAAGGACGAGCGCACCTTCCCGCTTCCGTCAGTCTCCAGGATCGCCATGCACAGCCGCGTGGCTATTGTTGCGTTTGATGCCAATCACCATCCCCTGCGCCTCAGTTCGGGCGTCATCGTGGAAGATGGCAGCGTCGTGCTTACCTCCATGCAGAGCGTTGCAGGAGCGCATCGCATCGAGATTCATCTCGCCGATGGCCGCATCATCAGCCCTGTGAGCCTGCTGGCTGATGAAGACATCGCCGCCTTTAAACTCGCCAAGCCTTCCGTGCCCGTGCGCTGGGCGGAGGGAATGCTCGCCGCGTCATCCTCCGTGGCTGTGACTCCGCATCCATTGGGCAACCAAGCCACCGCCAGCACTGCGCACATCCATCATCATGATGCCGGTGCTGTGCGCGTGCATTATCTGATCGACAAGTCCTTGCCTGCCACAGCCGATGGCAGCGCGGTGCTTGATTCGGCTGGCGACCTCGCGGGCGTGATCGTGGATGCGATGGACGGACGGGTGCTCCGTGCGGCGGATGCCCGCGTGCTGCTGGCGAAGGGAAAGTTTAGCGACTTCACACCTCTCACCGCCCTTCCGGCGACTCCACAACCCTGGCCCTTGTCCACCAGCGAAGCCGAGATCGTCGATGGCGAAGCCTTTGTGACCCTGCGCAACCAAGGCGGCGAAACCCTGCGCCGCGTGGTGCTCCACCTGCTTTGTTACCCTACCCCGTCCGAAGCCACTGCCGTTCATGAACTGGAGAACAAGCTCCGCTTCGCCGCCGTGCAAAGTGGCAACCTTGATGGCGAGACATCGCCCGAAGCAGTGGCCGTTCGGCAGACCTTGCGCGAGGTGAGCGTCCAGCTCGACCAAGCACAGGTCCGCCTTCGCAGTGCTCTAACGCTCGCACGTTCTCAACCGCTGCGATCCGAGATCCAGGTCATCGAAGGCGAGCTTCCCGCCGCCGCTTTGCAGCGCATTGCGCTCGCCGTGAATGCAGCATCCCACTGGAGTGTGGAAATCACTGTGTTGGAAGCCGTGCCTTGATTCACATCCCAAGGACTGGCGGGCGACGTATCAAGCACTTGCACGCGGCCTTTTGCACGCTCGCTTGTCATTTCACCCTCACTCCCCTCTCCCTTATGAAACCTTGGTTTTACGTCGATTCCGAACGCCAGCGCCACCAGATCACCGAAGAGCAGATTCAATCGCTCGTTGCCAGCGGCATCATCCGCCCCGACACGTTGATCTGGACCGAGGGCATGCCCCAGTGGACCGCCGCAGCCCAGGCGCAGCCTTCCCTCTTCCAGGCAGCGGGATCACCGCCCCCTATGCCAGCGGGTGGACCACCAGCGATGCCGATGCGCTCGCACGACGTGGACTATGAAATCCTGGGCAATGAAATGCAAATCGTGGAGATCGAACTCGATCCCGGTGAAACCGTCATCGCTGAAGCCGGTGGCATGAACTACATGGAAGACGGCATCACCTTCGAAACCAAGATGGGCGATGGCTCCGCTGCTTCCGGCGGCGGTCTCATGGGCCTGCTGAAGAACGTGGGCAAACGCATGCTGACCGGCGAGTCCATCTTCATGACGCACTTTACCAACCGTGCTCCGGGAGGCAAAAAACGCGTCGCCTTCGCCGCACCTTATCCTGGCAAAATCATCCCGCTCAAGCTCAGCGACTACGGCGGCACCATCCTTTGCGAGAAGGATGCCTTCCTCTGCGCCGCCTTCGGCACCGCCGTGGGCATCGCCTTCCAGAAGCGCTTTGGGGCCGGCCTGTTTGGTGGTGAAGGTTTCATCCTGCAAAAGCTCACGGGTGATGGACTCGCCTTCGTCCACGCTGGCGGCACCATCGTCAAAAAAGAGCTGCGCGGCGAAACCCTCCGTGTGGACACTGGCTGTCTGGTGGCCATGACCAGCGGCGTTCACTATGACATCGAACGCTCCGGCAACTTGAAGAGCATGTTCTTCGGCGGTGAAGGGCTCTTCCTCACCACGCTCACCGGCCATGGCAGCGTCTGGCTGCAGAGCCTACCGTTCTCACGATTGGCAGACCGCATCCTGGCCAATGCACCCACCGCAGGCGGCAGCTCCACAGGTGAAGGCTCACTCCTCGGCGGTGTCGGGCGCTTGCTGGGTGGTGATTGATGATCGGCCCGGCACGCACCTTGCGTTCCCCGGCCTCCTCGTTACATCACCGGCCTTCCATGCAAGACTCCGAGCACTTCTCCATTGGCATCGACTTCGGCGGCACCTCAGTCAAACTCGGCGTCTGTCGAGGTGCCGAGTTGCTGACCACTGACGAACCCATCCCCACGTCCGCACATCCGGGACCGAATGCGCTGATCGGAGCGATGGCCGAGCG
>CAUJJC010000306.1 GCA_963204975.1 Verrucomicrobiota bacterium
ACAAAAAAGCGCGGACGTTCCCGTCCGCGCTCCTGCTGATGGCCTACTTGCCACTGGCCACCGCCTTCCCGGCGCTGGGCAGAGTCTTGATGCGCTGGGTGGCACTGAGGCCATTTTTCTCGGGCTGATACATGGCTTCAATGCGGGCGCTAGGGGCGATCACGTCGCCCTCGGCCACGACGCGGGCGAGGTAGGTCAGCTCGAACTTGCCTTTGCCGGGAGCGTAGTCCGTGAAGAACTGCGCGTGGTCGGTGCGGAGTTCGCGATGATCGCAGAACCAGGCTTCGGTGCCCTTGTCCGCAGCGTTGTGGCGGACGTTGGCGGTGTCGAATTCCGAGTTCACAGCCTCGAACACGGCGGGCAGCGGATCGTTGATGGCGAGGTAGCGATCACCGCCGGGAATCTCAACCGTCAGCCGAACAAGCACCATGTCACCAATGCGCAGGTCTTCGAGGTCTTGCGTATTGCCATCGGGAAGCAGCTTTTCATAGGCGCGGCTGATGCCGTAGCCGTTGTTCGCTCCGGCGAAGTCACGGAGCTTGGACCAACTGCGGGCTTCCACGCGGGCGAAGGTCTGGCGATCCTTGGGGATCTCGATCTTGAGCGGTTGGGTGAGCATCTCGGCGTTCAAGGGCTGCGACCAGCGTGCGTTTGAGGCGGGTGTCGGCAGCTCGAGCGTGGTCTTTTGTTCGCCCCAGTCGAGGTTGACCGAGAGCGGAGCATCGGAGCGCTTGAGACTGCGTTCGTAGCCAGCGAGCGCGTAGAGCGTCCAGCCATTGGCAAAGGTATTGCCCCACTCACCACGGCTGTTGCGAGAGGCGAGCACATTGGTCAGCAGGTCCTTCGCTTCAGTGGTCATGCCCACATGAGCGTAGGCGAGGAGGCGGAGGGCGTTGTTCACCTTGGTGCCGGACCAGTGCGACCACTTGCCAGGGTCGCCATCGCCCGTGAGGAGGTTCTTGATTTGGGCCTCCGGGGCATTGTCGATGCACATCGAGAGGGCGAGGAAGAGCTTGCCAATCGGCGGCAGCTTCGCGCGGCGAAGGTAGAGCTGGTTGGCATACGCAGGCTCCGACTTGCCGCCCTT
Organism: Verrucomicrobiota bacterium; assembly: GCA_963204975.1. GTDB lineage: Bacteria > Verrucomicrobiota > Verrucomicrobiia > Verrucomicrobiales > Verrucomicrobiaceae > JAEUHN01. Next base: position 1,088 of record CAUJJC010000306.1, read on the forward strand.
GGCGAGCGTGTAGAGGGCGAAGGCATTGTCCACGAGCGTGGTGGTATCGCGCTCATCATCCACATGGCGGAGTTGCTTGCTGAGGTAGTCGAGCAATTCATCCGTGATCTCCTTCGGCACCGAGGCACCGGCTTCACGAGCCTTCAGCAGCACCCAGCCACCGTAGGCGCTGCCGGAGAGCTGAGGCTCCTTGCCACCGGGCCAATACGAAAGGCCGCCGTGCTCGGTGACCATCGTGAGCAGGCGATTGACGCCCTTCTGGATCGCTTCCTTGCGCTGCTTCGGATCGAGCTGGCCGGGGAACATGTTCTCAAATCCACCGAGCGCGAGCCAGGGCATCATCGAGGAACTCGTCTGCTCCACGCAGCCATACGGATAGTGCAGCACATACTCCAGAGCGTCCGCGATCTCAGGCAGGCGGGAGTTGCTCACCGTGATATTGAGCGTGCCATCGCCTTCGAGGACCTCGGGCTTGAGATCCTTGAGGAGCGTCTCGGGCAGCGCGCCGCCCGACACATTCACGTAGCGCACATCGCGCAGTTCAGTCACGGGATGCTCCACGTTGAACTTCGATTCCATGCGATCGCTCAAGGCGGTTCCATCGGACCACTGAGTCGTCTTCACCTGCCAGTTCCACTTCGCCTCGCCGACCCGGGCAAACTTCACGGGGAAGGCGACGGACGTGGTCTCCTTGGCCTTCAACGGCACCACCTTTTTCCACACCTTGCCCTCGGGCTTGCCCGCATCGCCGGTAGCATTGGTGACAACGAAGGGCCGGTCCTCGCTTATGAAGTCGGCTCGATCATCGAGAGTGAACTGCACTTCCACGCTGCCACTGTGGGCGGTGGTGTTGTGGACCACGGCTTTCACAATCAACTCATCGTCGATGCGTGCGAAGCGGGGCAGTGCGGGGTCGATCATGAGCGGTTTGTTGATTGTCACCTGGCTCTGGGCACTGCCGAAGCGTGTGGCTCCCTCGGTGGCGAAGGCCATGAGGCGATAGCGGGTGAGATTGTCGGGAGCGGTGAAGCTCGTCTTGATCGCGCCCGTGGCATCCGTCATGGCCGTTGCGGTCCAGAGGGCCGTGGTGAGGAAGTTTTTGCGCGTGTCGATCTGCGGGTCCTGATCATCGCCGCCGCCGCCAACGACGAAGCCCTTGTTGCCATGCGAGCGTGCCTTGGCGTCCTCGGTCACCACGCTGCCGAAGTTGGTGTGGTTGGTGATCGCCAGCGGCACTTCGGCATGGAAGTAGCCGAGTGGATCGGGAGTCTCATACTTCATCAGGCTGAGCACGCCTTCATCCACGGCAGCGAGCGTGACCTCCGCATTGGACACAGGCTTCGTTGCACCATCGGTGACGATGGCAGTGAAAGCGGCGGACTCGCCGGGCTTCACCTCAGGCTGGGCGGGATTGATCGCAATGTTCAGATCGTGGGCGGTGCTTTCCACCGTGAGCTTGCAGTAGCCCACTTTGTATTCAGGCATCTTCACCGCCTGCGGGCTGTCCTGCGCACCGCGAATCACCACCACAGAGACGAATACATTCGGGGCATCCTCTTCGCCCACTTCCACTTCGATGATCGGCTTGTCGGGCGATACCGGAGTTTGGAATATACGCTGCACCTTGTTGCGCTCCACTGTCACCAGAGCCGTGCCAGCGATGGGGCTCTTCACCACGATGCTCGCCTTCTCGCCGGGCTTGAGCGTCGTCTTGTCTGGCTGCAAGTCGATCATCGCACCGTCCTCGACGGCCCAGGGGAACTCGCCTCCACCAATGACGAACACCGGCATGCGAGTGAGCACTGCACGATTGCCTGGATCAGTCGCTTCGATGGTGAGGAAGTAGCGTCCGCCCGCCTTGGGCGTGACCGGAATGGTGAGTGCAGCAGCATGTTCGGCGGTGGCTGCGTGCAGGGTGCCGGTGCTATTGAGTTCCTCTTCGAGCACCACCTGGTTCTTCACCGTCTCACCGCCACCGGCGGTCTGGACCTTGATGGCATGATAAGCCTGGCGCTCGAGCTTGTATTTCACCGGCACGTCGGTGGTCCAGGCTTTGCCTTCAGGTGTGACGGCCACAGCTTCGATGCTCGTGGCCTTGCCCGCAGTGGCGAAGTAGTCCTTCGCGGCGAGGCCGATCACGAAAGCTGCACCCGGCAGTGAGAACTCTGTGCTGCCGCTGATGGTCTGCTCATTGATGTCTGTCACCTCGGCCTCCACGCGGATCTTCTGGGGCAGCACCGTGGTCAAGGCGGGAGGCGTGGGCATCTCGATGCTCAGTGTGCCATCTTCATTCAGCGTGTTCTCCCCGTAGGCATTCCATTCCTCCGTGCTCAGCGTGTTGCGATCACTGTCGTCATCCTCGTCGCGACCATAGGACGCCCAGCGAGGCGCGTCGCCAAAGTGGTAGGCGCTCCATTGCTCGGGCATCTCGGCGACCTCCATGCGGAAGGCGTTCCAGGTGATCTTCGATTTGCTCAGGGGCTTGCCCATATAGTAGCTCGCGGTGAGCGGCACCTTGATGCGATCAGCACCGATGTTGATCTTCGAGGCATCGAACTTCACCTCGAAGGTGTTGGGCCGGTAGTCATCCACGCGCAGTTGGAGATGGCTGTCGTAATCGTTGTCGCCACTGCTCTCGGGGAACTTGATCGACACGCCATACCAGCCCGTCGGAGCCGAAGGCAGGAGCACGCTGTCATTCCATGAACCATTGGCCGAGAAGGTGATGCTCTTCTCGATCACCACCTTGGAGCGTGGATCGCGGATCTGGAGCAAGGCCTTCACCGGAGCGGGATCGAGCTTCAGTTCATCACCGACAGAGATGCGGGTGTAGGCCTTGAGGAAAGCGGTTTCGCCGGGCTTGAACAGCGGACGATCAGCGAACACAAAGGTCTTCCGCTGCGGCTGCCAGGGCGAGCGCCAGGCCGTGCTGAGCGAGAAATGCCAGAGCGGAATGGCCGAATCATAGCCGGTCACTTCGAGTGCCGTGGCGTCGCTTTCCTTTTCAGCCAGCACGTAGGCCGCCTCGGAGGCGGGGATGGTGGCAAGGCCGTTGTTGTCGGTGCTGCCGTGGCCGAGCAGACGATGATCCTTGTCCACCAGCGCCAGACGCACGCCTGGCATTGGCTTGCCCGTGGCGAGCGAGACGGCGAGCACGGTGGAGTTGCGGTAGTCGTTCTTGTGGAAGAGGCCGATGTCGGTGAACTCCACCAAGGTCTGAGCGATGCTCGCCTTGCCATCGAGTCCTGGCATTGCCGTGCCTTCCAGCTCGATGAAGAGCGGAGCAGCCGTGGTATTGCCCAGCACTTCCTTCCAGTTGATGGACTGGAGGGAGCTTTGGTCGATGGGCTTGTTCACCGGGAAGGTGCGGTCGAAGACCACCGTGCCGGGGTATTCATCAAAGGGCTTGGGCGTGAACTTGCGGCGCTCCTCGCGGTCGCGGCTGCCATTGGAGCCCACGTAGGGCTGGTAAGACTGAATCGTCTGGAGCAGCTCGGGTCCGGTGAGGCGCTTCGCCCTCATGCGCACCTGGGTCACATTGGCGGCGTGGAATTCAAACTCCCCTTTGCCCGTGGCGAGCTGCGCATGGATGAAGGAGGAGGCCGAGAGGTAAGGTGGATTCGCCACAAAGACGAGCGTCGCCTCGGCCGGGGCGGCCAGCTTGAGACCATCGCTGGACGTGATCTCGGTCGCCACGCTGGCCTTGTATTCCTTGCCCAGCTCGAAGCTGCCGGACACACGCAGGGTGGACTCGTCGATGATGTCGAGCTTCACGTCGCTCACCGCGGGCTCGATCTTCACCTGCGGGGTTGCGGCAGCGAGCTGGTCCTTCTTTTGCTTCGTCCGGTCATCGCCGCGCAGGTCCTCATTGATCAGCGTGCGGGTGAAGTCGATGTCCACATAGCGAGCCGTATCGAACGGGCTGTGGGCCGTGATCTCACTCACCTCGAAGGGGCGGATGTCCCCGAGAACGATGAGGTCGCCCGTGCTGAGTTTGGAGGTGCCCGACTTGTTAACGATGGTGGGCGCAATATCCAGCGACCAGCCTTTGCCAGGGTTCAGCGGCTGCGAAGGCGTCACGATGATGGCGGACTCACGCGTCGCGTCGTCGGCCACCTTCGGCTCTACACCAGCGATCTCTTCCGACCACATCGGGTGCGGCTCCGCATGGACGCGGCGGAAGTCCTTGCCCGTGGCGAAGCGGACGCTCGCAGGCACTCGCTCCTTCGTTTCCTCGCACTTGTAGGCGATGCCCGGCGTCACCGCCTCCAGCGTGACCGGATCATTGAACTCGAAGAGGAACATCTGATTCCGAGACACATTCGTCTCGTCCAGCCAGCGCGGGTATTGCTCCACCACACGGAACTTCTCCGTGGTCACATCCTTCAGCTTGGAGACGGGCACCTCGCGGCCTTCGGTGTCCTTCAGCCCCGCACGCAGATCAAAGCGATAGCCCGCGTCGAAGCTCGGTGCCTGCGACAGACGGTAGATGCCCCCGCGAGTGCTGGTCCATTCGAACTTGCCCTGAAGCGGCGGCACGATCACGAGTGGCGACTCCGGCTCCGTGCTGCCCACGCGCTCCTTCGGGATCATCGAGGTGGCAAAGGTGAGTTCGATCGTGGAGAGCGGTCCGAATTCCTTCGGGTTGATCACCAGCCGCGCCTCCAGATTTGATTTGGGCGCTGAGGGTTCCGCTTTGGCTTTGGACTTCTTGGAAGCCGGGGCTCCCGAGGCGGAGAGGACTGACAGCAGCAACAACGAGGAGAGGATGAGCTTGTGCATGGCGGAGTGTGGTAACTCGACGGCGAGATAACGGTATTCGGACGCGAGACGCAATGGTTCTATTGAAGCAATTCAGAGAGAGCGGAAGAAAGTCGCAGGGCTGCCAAAGGCGAGCCCTCGGCCCCGAGATCTACGAGCGTGCCATCGCCTCCGTCGGCGGCTTCACCGAGAATCAATCCTCGGCTCCCTGCGGCGATTGAATCACGCGTGCTCCGCGCTGCCAGGTGAAGTAGGACCACACCCAGTGCAGGAAGACCGACGCGCGATTGCGCATACCCATGAGGAACAGCAGATGCACAAACAGCCACATCACCCAGGCCAGCAGACCGCGCACCTGCATGCCTGCAAAACTCACCACCGCCGCGCTTCGGCCAATCGTTGCCATGCTGCCCTTGTCCCAGTAGCCAAAGGCGGGTCGTGAATCGCCCAGGGGCTCGTTCTGAATCGTTTGGGCGATGAACTGGCCCATCTGGATCGCCGCAGGACACACGCCGGGCACACGCACCCCATTCTTGTCCGTCAGGCTCGCGATGTCCCCTGCCGCGAAGACCTCAGGATGTCCTGGCAGGCTCAGATCAGGGCGCACCTCGATGCGTCCACCACGGTCCAGCGGAATGCCCGCCAGCGTGCGCGTGACCTCGCTCGCCTCCACGCCTGCACCCCACACCACGAGGTCGGTTTCGATCCGCTGATCACCCGCCAGCACATAGCCTGCGCCCACATCTTTGACCGGGCAGTTGAGATGAACCTGGACCCCCATGCGCTCGAGTCGCAGACGAGTGTAGTCCGGCAGATCACCGGGGAACATCGGCAGTAGCTTCGGCCCCGCTTCAATGAGATGCACCCGCGCCTTCGCCGGATCAATGCGGCGGAAGTCGTCCTTGAGCACCACGTTCGCCAGCTCCGCCAGCGACCCCGCCATCTCCACGCCCGTCGGTCCACCGCCCACCACCACCATCGTGAGCAGGCGCTCGATCTCCGCTGGATCAGTCGATGACTCCGCCTTCTCAAAGGCCAGCAGCACCTTCCTGCGGATCGCCATCGCATCGTCCAGGCTCTTCAGGCCCAGCGTATGCGGAGCCCATTCCGCGTGACCGAAGTAGCTCGTCTTCGCCCCCAGTGCGATCACGAGGAAGTCATAGTCCAGCACGCGATCCTTCATCTGCACCTGACGAGTCTCCACGTCAATGCGCGTCACCTCATTCATGATCGTCGTCACGTTCTTGTGCTCCGAAAGGATCGAACGCAGCGGCTGCGCGATCTCCGTCATCGCCAGCCCGCCCGTGGCCACCTGATAGAGCAAGGGCTGAAACAGATGATGATTCCAGCGATCCACCAGCGTTACCCGGAAGCGCTCCTCGTTCAGACCTTTGGCACAGGCCAGCCCCGCAAAGCCGCCCCCGAGAATGATGACGTGTGGTTCGCTCATGCCACCCAGAGTGCGGAGAAACCCACCGGGATCAACCACCAGCCTCGCTGAGGTCGTGGGCATTGAGGATGATCGACGCCTCAAGGTGGGAGCGCGTCACAGGAAGGGGCAGCTCGCGCTGTGATGCAAAACACTTTCCCTGTCTAGGATTTGGCTCCGAACAGGTCTGGAAAAGCCACGGTCAAAGCGACCACGGCTCCGAAATAGAGTCCGACTCCAGCCACGCCAATGAGGAGCGAGAGCAAACAAGTCCCAGCTGTCACCCCTCTCTTCTTCATGAGCGCCATCGAAAGCCCATAAGCCCCGCCCCCGCAAAGTCCGCCAAGCGCTCCACCCACAAAAATCATGATCAGCGGCCAGCCCGCAATCGCATGGGCAAACGATGGAAGTTTAGGCGGGCTTTCTGGAGCAGGGCTGTTGTTCATCGGTGTTGGGATGCAGGTGGATGCTTCGGTTCAGGCGATGACTGACGGGAAACGCCGCTGATACGACTGATGCCATCCGAGCCACTGCCTGCATCCGTTTTGTTCGGCCTTGGGTGTGTCGTGGGATCTCTCGTTCATGCTTACTCTCCTTCTGTCCTGGACCTTCTTGCAATGGCAGTAGCTGCAAAAGTGACGAAAGCGGCTGCGGCACCAAAGACAATTGCCCATATCGGCACAAAAATGAATGCCAGCGCGGCTGTAGATGACGCCGTAGCAGTGCCACCGAGATCAAAATGCCACGACACCTGGAATGCGAGCGAGAATGCCGAAGTCACAAACGCCCCAACAAGCATCCAAACTGGGTAGCGAAAAACCGTTCCTTGCCCGTTTTCAAGCAAAGTCCACGGTATCAGGAGAATCAAGATCGCCGCCGAAGGGAACATGTTCCAAATCACAAATCCGTCGAACCTGCCCATAACGAATGGTGGCATCAGCGTGGCAACTAGCGAGACACAAGCAATCAAGAGCCTAGCGACTTGGTTTCCTGTCATGGCGTTGGGGATATAAAGATATAATGCCCGGCATTTTGCTCGGCATTTTGCTCGGCATTTTGCTCGAATGGGGGACATAATATGCCGAGATCATCAATTCATGGTTCGTCCCCTTGTGGCGAACCGTCGTGGCCCCTCTTGAATCTAGTCACCTCATCTGGCGGGATGGGCATAAGCCGCAGAATTAACGGCTTCAGAGTTCTGAAGCCGTCTGTGAAATTTTCCCACCCAGCTCCCTTACCATAGTCCATCTGCCAGTTCCCGCAATACCAGCAGATGCTGGTCTCGAAGGCCAAATCGGCTCCTACCCAAACGCGAATACCGTGAATCGGGAAGTGACATGCGTGACCTCCATCGTGAGGTAGTCCTGCTACTGCGGGTCTGAGGAGAGCAACGAGTTCCTGCCTCTCGCTGTCAGTGCATGTGTGACTTGCTAGAATCGCCGTCTGCTTTCGATAGGGGAAAATGTCAAACATCCCTTTTGAAGGGGCATCACGCTTCTCCTCGCCGAAAGAGAAGTCGAGCAGATAGACCTCAACTCGTGTGGCCTGATCGATTAGATCGCCAATACGGCGACGATACATGCCCCTCAGAACTTCAAGTCCAGTGTCAAACTCATTCCGAGCCCTCTCCTTGGCACGCTGAACATGGCTTTCTTCGTCTGCGAAAGTCTCTGAGAATACCAACAGGGAAAGAATGAAGGCAATGCTTCTGG
>CAUJJC010000307.1 GCA_963204975.1 Verrucomicrobiota bacterium
ATGTCTTCGCCATTCTCGGCCTGCGCTCCCTCTACTTCGCCCTCGCTGGCGTCATGGACAAGTTCCACTACCTCAAGCTCGGCCTCGGCGTGGTGCTCACCTTTGTCGGCGTGAAGATGCTGCTCGGTCACACCGAGTGGAAGATCGACACCCATCTATCCCTGGGAGTCATCGTCCTCATCCTCGCCAGCTCCGTTGTCGCCTCCCTGGTGTGGCCAAAGAAACTGACTCTCCCGCATCCCTCTCCCGCCTCGTCTTGATCAATGGGCGAATCACCGCCCGATCAAAATGCTACGCAGGAATGACGTCCCGATGCTGCACCTCGCACGTCATGCCGGGCTTCATTCCTGCGATCAAGGGAAGGAGGTGATTGAGCACCTGCTCGCCCGTGGCGCGAAACTTTCGGCCACGGCAACTCTCTTTCACCCAGCCATGCTCGTCACGATAGTAGCACTCGACAGCGCTCTTGGTGCGCAGCGTAATGACGTAGCGATCATTGGAGAGCTTCATGGCGCAGTCACCCAGTCGAGATTGAAGCGAGCGCATTGAATGTCGCTCTTCGATTCCCAAAGGCAGAGCACGGTGCCGTCTGGCAGCACCGCGAGATCCGAGTAGGCACTGGGGCCAGCGTCGAGAGTTTTGCTCACTGGCCAAGTCTTGCCGTCGTCGCGGCTGAGCTTGATCGAAAGATTCTCGCGTTTGCCCCGACCCGCAGGCTCTTCCTTGCCGTCCTTGGCGAGCTTCAAGGTGTGAGGATTGGAATACAACAGCACACCCGGCTGCAACGGATGAGAGGTGACGCTGCTCATGCAAATCGGCTCCCAGAGCTGATCGTGAAAGACCGGCGGGGTCCAACCTGTGGCACCATTCGGGCTAGTGGTGATGATCTTGCGGTTCGTCTTCGACACGCTTCGTGTGACCAGCATCACGCGACCATCGGACAGCTCGGCGAGCATCGTTTCATTCGGGTTGCCAAACTCGCCTTCATTCGGCACAGCGAGGTCGCCCGCGAGCCACGTCTTGCCATGATCGTCACTGTAGATCGTTGCCGCAGCGGACGGAGCATGATCGCCCTCCTTCCCATACGCGAGCCAGATGGGAACCACCAAACGTCCGCTCTTGAGCTGAATTCCATGCCCAGGGCCGGTTGCGATGACCTTCCAATCGTAGTGCTTCCGAAACGGCTCAAACGTGGCCGTGACATCCACCGCCGCGCTCCAGGTGAGCCCATCGTCCGTGCTGCGCATCGCGTAGCAGCGAGCGTAGTTAATGCAGTAAAGGAACTCGATGGCTCCCGTCTCGCGATCCACGATGGCGACCGGGTTATTCACGGTTTGCTCCTTCTTACCACCACCGTTTTTCTTGTGCGGATTGCCTTCCAAGCGAGCCCCCCGATGCGCAATGTGCTGCGATGGCTCCCAGGTTTTTCCTCCATCGGTGGAGCGACGCAAATGCACTTCGATCTCGCCCCAGTCGGAACTGCTGTTCTTGCGTGCCTCCGCGTAAGCCAGCACCGTGCCCTTCTGCGTCACCACGATCCCAGGAATGCGATACCGAGCGATGCCATTCAGACCCGCAGGGAACACCTCGACCTTCTCGAGCATCGGCTCTGCGCCAACGGCGGACGACAACAATGAGATCAAGGCAAGCGAGAGGAACTTCATGGGCGGAATGCGTGAGTGGATCAATGGACAACAAGGGCAAACGAGCCATCACTACCGAAACTCGCCCCAATTCGACCATTCCACTTATCTCGGTTCATCAACTCGAGCGCACACCATGTGAGTCCAATCCGAGGTGGATGGTCGGGCTGGCGGGATTCGAACCCACGACCTCTTCGTCCCGAACGAAGCGCTCTACCAGGCTGAGCCACAGCCCGAAACAGGCGACAGCGAGATGCTGACGTCCCTCGGTGCGCGACGAGTAGCATTTTCAAATATCGGCGCAAGCACTTCGTCGGAGCGGCCAAATCATGGCTGTGCAGTGGACAAAATGTGAGGAATCCAGCGCTTGACCAAATGCAATTTGGTTGCATTTGATTTCACATGACCGTCTCACGTCCTCTCATCGCCGGCCTGCTCAGCGCGCTTCCACTTGGCTTGTTCGCAGGGTCACCTCCGGTCTCGTCCCTTGCTCCCGCTCCGTCGCCGAACTGGCTCACGGGCGAGGGCGTCAGTTTGGGCGGAGTGCTGTTCCCGCATGTTCATTTTCACTCCGCTGTCGGTGATTCCAGCATCGATCCAGCATCGCTCACCGTGGGGCATCACGATCCTGATCGCGAAGGCATCACGGTGCAGAACATCGAGTTTGGCACCTCGGCCAGACTGGGGAAGCACTTCGAAGCCTTTGGCACCTACGCGGCGAAGATCGACCTCAATGACGACTGGGCTGGCGAGTTCGAAGAGTGGTTCGGCAAGCTCAAGGACCTTCCCGGCGGGCTCGAGGTTCGCGGAGGGCGCTACTACAACCGCTTCGGCCTGCACAACACCTACCACCCGCATGGCTTTGACTGGGCGGACCAATACCTCGTCAGCGGACGATTCCTCGGTGAAGATGGACTGCGCACGATCGGAGGCGAGGCCACCTGGACCTTGCCCACGCCGTGGACATCCGTTTTGTCAGCCAGCGTGGGTGAAGCACCCGAACTCGAAGAGCACGGCCACGGTGCCGAGGAAGAAGAGCACGAGTTCGAAGCGAAAGGCGCGAGCTTTAGCGATCTCATCGTCGCCGCCAACTGGACGAACCAGTTCGATCACGATGACTTCCACCAGATGCGAGCCGGACTTTCAGGAGCCTGGGGCGACAACGTGTGGGGCAAGACCACGCAGGTCTATGGTGCGCACTTCGAATATCAGTGGCGCGAGAATGGCTACGAGAAAGGTGGCAAATGGTTCCGCTGGCGCACGGAGGCGATGATTCGGAATTTCAACGGCATCAGTGGCCACCTGCCCGGCGAGGAAGAGGAGGAGCATGAGGAAGGTGAGCATGAAGAGGAAGAGGTTGCCCACACAGGCTCGTTCGACGAGTTCGGCATCTACTCGGACATCCGCTACGGCTGGGCAAACAACCTGGAAGTCGGGCTCCGTGGCGAGTATGTGTCTGGCATTCGCAGTGCCGGACTCGATGAACGCTATCGAATCAGCCCTGGTGTGACGTATTACCTCAACAACGCCCGGACCCTCATGTTCCGCGTGCAATACAACTATGACCACAGCAACGACTTCGGCGATGCTCACAGTGTGGGGGGCCAGTTCGGCTTCAACTGGGGCGGTGGCGAAGTTCGTTAATCATCCATCCAAAGCCATGAAGACCTTCCTGACTACCCTTTCTCTTTTCATCGTCACGATCAGCCATGCCCAGACCTTCAAGGTCGCAGCGCTGCACCCCTTGATCGGAGATCTGGCACGTCAGGTCGGCGGCCAGCGAGTGGAAGTCGTCGATATGCTCAAGCCCGGTGGTGACATTCATCACTTCGAGCCCACCGCACGCGACCTTCAATCGATGAAAGGCTCCGTGCTGATCCTCGCCTCCGGCAAACACCTGGAAAGCTACCTGGACAATTTGCGCGACAGCGTAGGCTCGGTGCCAGTGGTGGAAGTAGGCCGCACCATCCCCTCGATCAAGATGCAACCGGGCTCCGAGTTGTTCATGTGCTGTCCTGCTCATTCCGCGGGTGGCATTGATCCGCACTGGTGGCACAGTGCGGAGAACATGCAGCGCGCCGCCAAGGTGATCGCCGATGAATTCATCAAGATCGACCCCGCAGGCAAGGACAGCTACAAGGCCAATGCGGATGCGGCTCGGGCCAAACTCGCTGCCCTCAAGACCTGGGCGCAGCAGCAGATTTCGTTGATCCCTCGCGGCGACCGCAAGCTGGTGACCGGCCATGCCGCGTTCAGCTATTTCTGCAAAGAGTTCGGCTTCAAGAGCATCCCCATCCTGGGTCTTGGTCGTGAGGACGAAGCCTCCGCTCAATACGTGGCGCAGGCCGTGCAGATGATTCGTGAGAACAACATCCGCGCCGCCTTCGCCGAGGACCAGGCCAATCCCAAGATCCTCAAGGAAATCGTCCGCGAGACAGGAGTGAAGCTTGGCAAGGATCTCGTCGCCGACGGAACATCTCCCGAAGCCCATACCTTCGAAGCGATGCTGAAGCACAACGTCGAATCGATTGTCGCAGCGCTGAAGCCGTAGCACGGGACTTCACGAGCCGAGCCGCTTCAGCATCGACTCCAGCGTCTTCTTGTTGTTCACACCCAGCTTGTCCTTGGCCACACCACCGAGCGCGGCCTTCGCTTCGGCCTTCTTGTTCATCCGTTCGAGGGTCTCGACTTTGCGGAAGAGAAACGCCGCTTGCACGTTCACATCGGGAAGCCCTTGCTTGGCAGCGAGGTCGAAGAGCGGCAGGGAGTCCGCCAGCTTGCCCTGCTGCACCAGCACATCTGCCGCCTCGCCAGCGGTCTTACCCTTGCGCGGCAGCACTTCCGCCAGTTGCAATGCCACGCGTCCATACTCCGCAGGCGTGAAGGCCTTGGCCTGGTTCACCAGCACACCGCTGATGTTGGGGATGTTCGCACCGGCATCAGGAAACAGCGGGCCGACCCACGGGTCCTTGAGAATGAGCGCCATCGCCTTGGCTCGTTGCTCGATGGGGAACTTCGTCTTCCCTTTGCCAAAGTAGCTGGCGCATTCCTGGAGCAGGTTGTGCCGGGCTTTGAACGAGCGCTGGATGGTCTTCCGCTGCTCCTCGGTCAATGATTTCCGCCATGCCTCGAAGGGTGCCATGTCGCCCTGCACCGCACGAATGGCCATGAGCAATGATACAGCGCGTCCCACCATGTGAGCACTCTGCACGCCGGTCTGATTCGGCGGCTGAGGCATCTGCACAGCCATCGCTTCGTAGAACTTCACCAGTGCCGAGGTGTCAAAAGTGTGCCCTTGCTCCCAGCGCCAGTTCGTGTCGAAGATGGGGGCACCAAAGATGTAGCCCACGGTCCACCAGGGATTGTAGTTCTCGCTCGGATCACCTTTCACCGCCGCCACGGCCTTCGGCAGCAAATCGAGCGCAGGCTGCGCATTGCCTTTCCACAACTCGTTGGCCAGCGCCGCGCTCGCCGGACCGGTGTAGAGAAAGCTCTCCCAGGTGCCCATCGCCATCGCCTTCTCGACATCAAGCGTCTTCAAGGCCTCGGCGTAGTCCGCAGCCAATGGTTCGGTGAGTTCATTGATCTGCGCGAAGAGTTCCAGGCAGCGATGACGCAGGGCGGCATCGGTAAAGGTGGTGGCCTTGAACTTCGGCACAAGGGCGAGGAAACGATCCTTGCGTGACTTCATTCCTGCATCGGGTGTGCCGGGATCTTTGAGGCGATTGTTGAGCAGAATCTCGCCAAACATGCCCCACTCCGGCTTGCTGCACGCGGCCACGAAGGCTGGCATGTTTTGATCAAGCTGCGCATTCCACATCTGGCCTTCATTGGCATCGTAGATCATGCCCAAGGCCCATCGTTCGAGCAGTTTCGCCGCAAGCGCGACCTGCCCGCCTTCGATCAAGGTGATGATCGCCGAGGGCTCATTGTCCAAGGACGAGGCGCATTCGTTGACCAGCTTCTCGCACCACTCCGTCTTGCCTCCGGACGCAGCGGCAAGCATCATGCCCTGGATGTTTTCGTCATCAGGATGGTAGGTGCGTCCAAAACGACCGCTCTCGCCATTGCGGGAATTGCGCACCAGCCAGGACTCCCACAAGTCCTTGAGCATCGCTTGCCAGGCATCATCCTTCGGCAGACGAACGAAGGAGCGGAGAATGTAGCGCATCTGCTGAGTTCCCAGGCAGGCGTGGAAGGCCTTATTTTCCTGCGCGATGAGTCCTGAGGCGGTGCGCACCAAGTCAGCATCCGCATCATACCAGCGATCCCGGAGCACTCGTGTGGCGATGCCAAGACGGAGCTGGGGCGTGAGCTTGTCATTGAGAACGATACTACGGTAGTGCTGCCACATCGGTGCCACGCCACCGAGTTCATCCAATGCCTTCAGCATCACCGCGTTCTTGCGAGTGTCCTGGTGCGTCGTCAGATGCAGGCGCAGCACGGCATCCAACTCTGCGGCATAGGGATGCTGCTTCTGCGCGCACCAGCGAATCGCAGGAATCCACTGGCTGGTGCCCAGGCGTCCGCTGAACTCGTGCAACGAATAGATCAGCGCGACCGGTGAAGCATCGCCGAGCTGCTGCTCCAGGCGCTTGAACATGGCCATCAGCCCTCGCCCCAGATTGCCCTGTCCGCCGTTGTTGCGGAAGAACTCATGCAAGGCGGCTCCGGTGTTTTTCTGCGGAGTCTCCAGACTGGCGATGAGCTTGCCCGAGGTGTCCTCCGCGAACATCCGGCACCCGAAGCCGACGGCTTCCATGCTCTTCTGATCCTCAAGCAATGAATGCATCACCGCGCTACGCACTGTCCATCCGCCTGTGTAATCATTGCCGTAGAGCCCCTCCTTGGCCTGCTTCGCTTCAGCCAGCGTGAGGACCTTGTCGAACAAGGCCTTGGCCTTGGCTTTGTCCGTGCGCGCGAGTTCCACCAACATGCCGGGCAGGTCACTCTTCAACTCATGGTCACTCACTGCACGACTGAGCCGAAGATCTTCGAAGGACTTCGCGGCCAGCATCTTGTCCGTGTTCGCCACCTGTTCCTTGATCAGGCTGCCAATGATGGGCTCAAGCGGCTTGGTGACCGCAGGGTCCATGGTGCCTAGCGTTTTGAGCCCCGGCACCGCCCAGCGCAAAAGATTGCCCAACCCCATCCGTCGCGCCTCGGGGACCGATGCAAAATCTGCGGCCCGCTTCTTGATCCAGTTAGTCACGGCCGCCGCACGATCCTTCGAAGGTGCGGCAAGAGCGATGCACAGCTCCACGCCAAACGTCGCGGCTGGCTCTTTGCCAAGCAGAGCGATCAACTCCTCGCGGAAGGCCGACTTGTCCTCGTTGATGTTGAACAGCGCGCCCAGGGTCGAGCGATTCCGATCAGAGTGCTGAGGATCGAAGTCCTTTGCTTCTTTCAAGCACGATCTCGCACGCAGCAAACTCAGGAACGCAGGAGCGTCGCTGTGCAGCGCGTCCTCGTCCACGTAGCCGCTCAGATTGTCCATCCAGCGCTGATCCGAAGCGAAGCCCAGCTTGGAGGAAGCTTCGAAGGCGAGAGCAACCGTCGGCGTGTGGCGCACCATCACCACCATGGCCTCCGTGAGCACTCCCATCGCTTGATCACTAGAGCCAGACGGTCCGTAGCGTGAATCCATGAACGTTTTCACGCGTCGTGCACGCACGTCACCACTGCCGATCATTCGGGTGGCAATGGTCTCCATGCCTGCGAGGGCCAGCGCGGGATCGGCTTGATAGCGCAGTTGCATGTAGCGAACGAGGAGCGAAGGAACTGACCAGTTCGCCTGGGTTCTCGCAGCCTCCGCCACAGCCTCATCCAGCGAAATGGCGAGCTTGCGCTGCGCCCAAATATCCACGGGAACGCAGGCCTCCGCACTGCACGACCAGTAGTAGTTGTTCGAGTCGCTCTTCGCTCGCGCCCAATCACGCAGCGCCTTCGGAAAGTCTTGTTCCTGGCATTTCCACAGAGCCGCATACGCGCGCACTCCGCGCAGTTCATTCGGGCGCAGATGCTTTTCAGCGAGTGGCAGAAGTTCCTTCTCGATGGCGTCTGCCTTCCCGTTTGTGGCGGCATGAGCGATCAAGAACTCGGCCGGTCCTGGCAGCCAGCGCCGCAGGTAACCCTGGGAGTCCCCTGCCCAGCGGTTAATCCCAACACCGGGCACTCGCGGCTCCGTAGCGGGAGGACTTTCCAGCAACTCGCGGGCTGTCTTGAGCAGCCAGGCTTCATCCTGCGTGCAGGTAAGCGAAGCGAAGGACAGATCAGCAAGCGCAGGGAATTTCAGCATCGCACGGCAAAGTGCGTCATGGGTGTCTCGGCGCAGTTTGACGAGCTTCGGATCGGCCTTGGCATCCCTGCCGGGCTCGCGCTCATTGAGATACTCCTTCATCTGGCGTGAGTTCCTCTCCGCAGGATAACGAGCCAGTGCAGGCAACACCTCGAAAGCACTCACCGCCTGCCTCGGCAGCGTTGCTTTGTCGGCGGCCAGCTTGTCCAGCTTGCGAGTGGCCGCCGCGAGCAGAGCACATCGCTGCTCGATGGTGATGTCGAGCTGCAAACACGCTTCGATGAGTCCACCGCCAAGGACATTGCCCACCAGCTCCACCGGCACCTTCTCGAACAAGGCCGCACCGGCTTCCTGATCCTTGACCAGCGTCAGGGCAATCAGCCGTGCGTGGGCAGTCGTATTCTTGGGCTGTTGCTCGATCACCTTGGCAAACTGCTCACGCGCCTTTTCCTTTTCTCCGAAAATGTCCGCCCAGATGGCGAAGTCGAGCCGTTTGCTGCCAGAGTTAGCCGCCTTCTCCAGGTTCGCCAGGGCATGCTTCGCCACCGCGCTGTGTTTCCTTGCCGTGGAAGCCCCGGAACTGATCGGGTAGCTGAGATTGCCGCCCAGGTAGTTGCTCATCATGTTGCCCATCTGGCTGAGAAGTTCGCGGGCTGCGGCATCGAGGTTCCCTTTTGACACATGGTTGGCGATGCGCTTGTCGCTGTCCTGCTGGGATGAACTGCTGTAGTTGTAGCGAGTGCTGGTCGTCGAAGGCGCAGCGGCGAGTTGCTTTGACAAGCGATCCGCCTCCTCTTTCATCGCCAGCTTTTCCATCAGTTCGGGAAGTTGGGCGATGTAGGATGATCGGCTGGCGCGAAGCCGACGCATGGCCTGCCGCGCAGGCTCCAGCTCAGCCTCAGGCACCTTCGAGATCTCAGAGATCAACGCCAGGAATCCGGCATCGACGGCTTGACGTTCGTCACTCTGCATCGGCAGACTGGCCCCCTTCGCCAGCAGGGTCAGAGCACGCTCCGGCTGCTCCATGCGCGAGGCCAGACCTGCCGCGAGCACATAATCGGACGCACTTGCATCGGCCTTCGCGATGAGGGCATCCGAGAACGATTGCGCCCGCTTCCCATCACCGCCCCACCACGCCATGAACACGCGCAGATGGGGGTCTTTAATCTGGTCCACCACATCGAGCAGTCCCTTCGCCTCGGTTCGTTGCTTCATCGGGCCATAGCTGTCGGGATTGAAAGGATCGGGGAAGGCCAGCAGGGAAGTAAGGTGCGGAGGGAAGTGACCTGACGCTGGAAACACCATCATCGGCTGTCCTCGCGAGGCCTGGTATGAGCTGAAACAGCTCTTCGAAATTTTCATGCCTGCCGGGCTGGCGAAGTATCTGGAAGGCTCGGTCTCGAAGAACTCGATTAGCTCTGCCCACGCCCCCTTTTTGGCCAACGCATGGGTGAGATAAGTGGACGTATAGACGCGCATCTCATTGTCGATGGGCATCTGCTCATGGAGCTGACGGAAGAGCTTCATTGCTGTCGCGGCAAGATCCTCCGGCATTTCTATCTGAGGGCTGTCATCGCGCTCGATATTCTGCGAACCACCCAAGGTGCTGGCCAGTCGCCACATGTTCATGGCCCCGACTTTTTTGACCCTGCTAACGATCTGAAGGGATTCCTGAATGAGTGATCGAGCGCCCTCGGGATTGGCAGCCAAAGCCGCGAAGGCCTTGTCGATCGCAAGCCCGGGGTAATCCGTTTTCAGAAGATCGAAGCTGCGGCGAAAACGCTTCATGTTCTCCTCGGAACTGTCGTTCTCGCCGGTCCACAGCGCATTCATCACCACATCCTCAGGCCAGCGGTCCAGCACGGTGCTGGGAATCTCGATCCCGCCCCATTCCTGCCTCTGCGTGCCGTAGGCGATGGCAGGCCAGGCACTGATACCGGACTCGCGCATCGATGTGCTAAGCTTCTCCCTTTCGGCCTCTCCCATCTCGGTCGCCAGCCGATAAACATGGGCCAGAGCCAGAATGCGTCCGTCTTCCACTTTGCCTGCAAGGGGAACGAAACCGCCCTTGGTCATCTGCGACATCGAGCGCTGCCGCCGATGCTGATACGCCTGATAGAGATCATTGCTGAGTCTCATGCAATCCATCGCTCCAGGCGGATACGAATCATAAGCCTGCTGCCACCAACTGAGCCCGGTCTGCTTGGACTTGGGGAATCCGGGCAGCTCAGCCTTGATCATTGCGACGCGGGTGAACTCGCGCAGGGCTGCCTCGGTGGCGTTGGTCTCCTCGAAGGCCACTGCCAGTTGGTAGCCAAGGCGGTAGTCATCGGGGAATTTCACCACCAAAGGCTGGAGAAAGCCGAGGACGCGGTCCCAGTCGCCATTCGCTGCCATGGTATCGGCGATGATCTCAGCATCGCGCGCATCCATGGTTGATCCGCCAGCGAGCTGAGCCAGCACCTCGTAACCCTTCGCCGCATCGCCAGTGCGGACCGCCATCAGAGCCATGAGGGTTCGGGTGCGCGTGGTGGTGTCCGTGGCTGCGATGCGCTCCAAAGTCAGCCGCGCATGCGCCGCCTGCCCCTGCTCCTCCTGCATTCGTGCGATCTGATGCGCGAGCTGCACATCGGTGGGCTTCAACCGCGCTGCCTCGATGAGTGCCGCAAGTTGTTCGGTTTCCTTGCTTGCCACGTCCAGGATGGTCGCGATCGCAAGCCACAGCACTGGGTCGGCTCGATTGTTTTGCTGACGCTCGCGGAATCGCGCGATCAGCCCCTCGGTCTCACCCCGGCTGAGCGCTGCATCGGCGAGCATTTTCACGGCTCGCAGCTTGCCCGTCTCGTCCTCGGCCTGTTCATACAACTTCAGATAAATGCGCTCGCAGGGCGCATACTGTCCGGCTTCGGCATAGGTGTCGGCCAGCGCAGAGGCCACGGCCTCATCATCTTCAAACTTCCGCGAGGCAGCTCGCAAGAGCGTCAGCGCTTCCTCGGACTTGCCCAGCGTGCGCAGGAACTTCGACTCTGCCAAGAAGGGCTGCGATGAACTCGGTGCCAGCTGTTTCCAGAGTTCGACCGCCTTGATCGCAGCCTCGGAATCGCCACCACGGTTCAGCATGTCCACACGACGCTGCGCGTT
>CAUJJC010000308.1 GCA_963204975.1 Verrucomicrobiota bacterium
GATCTGCTGTGCGGTGAGTTCCTGGACAAGTTCACCTACTTCCAGAATACCGGCACACGCACCGCTCCTGTGTATGCGAAAGGCGTCCGCGTCACCACGACCGAAGGCAAGCATCTGCGCATGGACTTGGAAATGATCGCGCCAGTCGCTTTTGATTGGGACAAGGACGGCGACAAGGATCTCATCTGTGGCGATGAAGATGGTCGCGTGGCCTTCATGGAGAACTCAGGCACGCTCGCCGCAGACAAGTCGCCCATTTTTGAGAAGCCGAAGTATTTCAAGCAAGAGGCCAGCACGCTGAAGTGCGGTGCGCTTGCTACGCCGGTGGGTTTCGATTGGGATGGCGATGGCGACACCGACATCGTGAGTGGCAACACAGCAGGCTACATCGAGTTCTTCGAAAACCTTAGCGGATCGAAGTTGGATCAACCGAAGTGGGCCGCACCGCAACGTCTCAAGGCCGATGGCAAAACGTTCCGCGTGCTCGCAGGCAATCAAAGCATCCAGGGACCCGCCGAAGCCAAGTGGGGCTACACGACGCTCAACATTGCCGATTGGGATGGCGATGGATTGCCCGACATCGTGCTGAACTCGATCATCAGTCGCGTGCAGTGGCTCAAGAATGTCGGCACGCGCAAGGAACCGAAGCTCGCTGCACCACAGCCGATCGAAGTCGAATGGAACGGCGAACAACCGAAGCTCGCGTGGGGCTGGCTGAAGCCCGAGGGCAAAGGTTTGCTGACACAGTGGCGCACGACACCCGCTCTCTACGACTTCAATGGCGATGGTCTGCTCGATCTCGCGATGCTCGATACCGAAGGCTACCTCGCCTTCTTCGAGCGCGCCAAAGTGGATGGCAAACTCATCCTCAAGCATCCACGCCGTGCGTTTGTCGATGAAAGCGGTAAGCCGTTGCAACTCAACGCAGGCACCGCGGGCAAGAGCGGCCGTCGCAAGCTCTGCGTCACCGATTGGGATGGCGATGGGAAGTTCGACTTCCTGCTGAACTCCGCGAATGCCGACTTCCTCAGGCAGGTGGAACAGAAGGACGGCAACTGGGTGATGAAGAACGCGGGCACGCTCGCCGACAAGAACATCGAAGGCCACGACGTGAGCCCCACGGTGGTTGATTTCGATGGCGATACGGTCCCAGACTTCATTGGCGGCGCAGAAGATGGCCGCTTCTACTTCATGAAGAACCCGCGCTCCAAGAACTAGCATGTCCACCACCTCCAACCCCATGCGTTACGCTTGGTTCATCGTGTGCCTGCTGTTCCCAGTGGCCCTGCTGAACTATCTCGACCGTCAGATGCTGGCCACGATGAAGGCATCGATGGTGCATGACATTCCGACTATCGCCAACAAAGCGGACTGGGGCTGGGTGCTGGGTTGGTTCAAGTGGACGTATGCGATCCTCAGCCCCTTCGGTGGCTACATCGCAGACCGCGTGAGCAAGAAGCACGTCATCGGGTTCAGCTTGCTTGCGTGGTCGGCGGTAACCTGGTGGACAGGTCATGTGACGACCTTCAATGAACTCGTCATCGCTCGCGCCTGCATGGGCATCAGCGAGGCGTTTTACATTCCCTGCGCGCTGGCCTTGATCGCCGACTACCACCAAGGAAGCACTCGTTCGCGTGCGGTGGGTTTCCATCAGGCGGGCATCTACATCGGGCAGATTCTCGGCGGCTTTGCGGGCTACGTCGCAGATTCGCCCGAGCACGGCTGGCGCTGGGCGTTCTCCACCTGCGGGATGATCGGCGTCATCTACGCCATCCCGCTTATGTCCATGATGCGCAATCCGGTGCGCACGGCATCTGAGGTCGCCGAGGCAAAACTCAGCGGCAATGCGTTCAAGGGCCTACTCGGCAATCGCAATTTCCTCCTGCTCATTCTCTACTTCACGTTGCCCGCCATCGCTGGTTGGGTGGTGCGCGATTGGATGCCCGACATCCTCAAAGAGAAGTTCGGTCTCGGCCAAGGCAAGGCGGGCGTGAGCGCGATCCTCTACGTGCAAATCGCGTCACTCGTCGGTGCGCTCATCGGTGGCACCCTCGCTGATCGCTGGATGAGCAAGACCGCGCGCGGTCGCATCTTCACCAGTGCCATCGGCATGGCGATGTTCCTTCCTGCTTTGTTCAGCGTCGGCAACGCCAGCACGCTCCCTATCGCCATCATCGGCCTGATCGTCTTCGGTCTCGGCTGGGGCTTCTTTGATTGCAACAACATGCCCATCCTTTGCCAGATCGCGCGCCCCGAATGGCGCGCCACGGGCTACGGCATCATGAATCTCGTCAGCATCAGTTTTGGCGGCTTCGGTGATGTGGCTTTCGGAGCCCTGCGTGATCGCCACGTGCCGCTCAACCTCATCTTCGGTGCCTTCGCAGGCATCGCACTGCTGTCGATCTTCATCGTGCTTTTGATCAAGCCCGCCCCCTCCACCGAATCCAACCATCCATGAAATCACTCCTCGCTCTCATCCCCTTCTCTCTCGCCATCGCTGCTGACCCCGCGATCCTGAAGACCGAATACATCTACGACACGGGGCCATATCCCTCGATCCACGCGACGACCATCGTTGAAACACCAACAGGGCTCGTCACGGCGTGGTTTGGCGGCACGGCGGAAAGAAATCCCGACGTGTGCATCTGGGTGTCGCGTCAGCTTCCCGATGGCACATGGAGCGAAGGCGTCGAAACGGCCAATGGCGTGCAGGCGGACGGCTCGCGGCATCCAACATGGAATCCGGTGCTGTTTCAGCCCAAGGACGCGCCGTTGATGCTCTTCTACAAAGTCGGCCCGTCGCCGAGCACCTGGTGGGGTGAACTCAAAACCTCGACCGATGGCGGCAAAACCTGGTCCGCGGCTCAAAAGCTGCCGAAGGGCATCTTCGGCCCCATCAAGAACAAGCCTGTGCAGCTTGCCAATGGCGACATCCTCTGCCCCACGAGCAACGAGACCGATACCAAGCCCAGCGCCTGGGCCATCTACTTCGAGCGCACCGCCGATCTCGGCAAGACCTGGACGCGCACGGAACTGTTGCACGACGGCCTCAAGATCGGAGCCATCCAGCCGAGCATCCTCTTCCTCGGTGGCGATAAACTTCAAGCCGTGGGCCGCTCGAAGCAGAGCAAAGTCTTCCAAATCACTTCCGAAGACGCCGGCAAGACCTGGGGCGAGATTTCGCTCACCGACCTGCCAAATCCGAACTCCGGCACCGATGCCGTCACGCTCGCCGACGGCCGTCATCTGCTCATCTACAACCATACCGCCAAGGGTCGCAGCCCGCTAAACCTCGCCGTGAGCAAGGACGGCAAGACCTGGGAAGCCGCGCTGGTCTTTGAAGACGAGCTAAAGAAGGAGTTCAGCTATCCCGCGATCATCCAGACCAAAGACGGCCTCGTGCACATCACCTACACCTGGAAGCGGGCGAAGGTGAAGCATGTCGTCGTCGATCCCGCCAAGCTCACGACGAAGCCAATTGCCGAGTAGCTTCGATTGTTAATCGAAGCCGAATCCTCCTCAAACCATTCGAGTGCCACTCGACTCTACCACCATGCCCATGCGCCATCTCCTCTTCGCCCTCCTGTGTCTCGCTCACGCTCACGCGCAGGACGAGGCCACACGTTCAATCACGCTCGATGCGCGATTGCTGAACCTACCCGTGTGCCATGGTGCGCCGAAGCAGCTCGTGAGACTGGAGGTCGGCGGGAAGAAGGTGCGGGAGTTTGAGATCGAGTTCAGCGACGAGAAGAAGCCGGACTTTTATGTCTTTCTCGATGTCACCGCGTGGAAGGGCCAGGCGGCGACGTTGCGTGGACCGGCGGCGGTGATCGCGGCCATCGAGAGTGGCGATGAGATCAAGACGAGTGTGCCGGTGTATGAGGAGCAGTGGCGGCCACAGTTTCACTTCACGTCGATGCGGGGTCGGTTGAATGATCCGAATGGGCTGCTGCACTACGACGGCGAGCATCATCTGTTCTACCAACTGCATCCTTACGGCGTGAAAAGCGGCAGCAAGAGCTGGGGTCACGCGGTGAGCCGCGATTTCCTGCATTGGGAGGAGTTGCCCATCGCGATTCATGCGGAGGACGAGGGCATGATGTTCTCCGGCTCGGGCGTGGTGGATTGGAAGAACACGACGGGCTTCCAAACGGGCAAAGAACCACCGCTCGTGCTCATCTACACCGCCACGGGACCGCCTCGCGATCAACGGCTCGCCTTCAGCAATGATCGTGGTCGCACGTGGACCAAGTATGCGGGCAATCCGGTGCTGCCGGAGGTGGCGCACAACAATCGCGACCCCAAAGTCTTCTGGCACGAGCCCACGCAGCGCTGGGTCATGATCCTGCATTGCACCGAGAAAGGAAAAAAGCTGCCGCCCATCGATCCGAAGGACCCGAACCGTAAAACGGGCGAGTTCGTCTTCTTCACGTCGCCTGATTTGAAGCAGTGGAAGCGCGAAGGCAGCGTCATCGGCTTCGCGGAGTGCCCGGATCTTTTCCCGATGAAAATCGAAGGCACCGAGAAGACGAAGTGGATCGTCCACGGCGGTCTCGGCGAGTATTTCGTCGGCGACTTCGATGGGCGCTATTTCACGCGCACCAGCGATCTGCTGCACGGCCCGTATGGCAGCGCCTACTACGCCGGTCAAAACTACAGCGACATGCGCGATGGCCGCATCGTGCAGCAAGGCTGGGCGAAGATGGGCGACAACTTCTTCCCCGGCATGCCCTTCGCGCAGATGATGAACATCCCGTGCGAGATCACGCTGCGAAACACCGGTCGCGGCCCGCGTCTCGTCTGGCAGCCCGTCCGCGAGATCGAAACGCTCCGCGCGAAGCATCACGCCATCGCCACCAGTGTGCTGAATACGCAAAGCGACCCGCTCCGCGACGTGCAGACGCCTTTCTTCGACCTCCACGCCGTCATCGACGTCGGCACTGCCACAGAGATCACCCTTGACCTGCGCGGCACGCCCTTCGTCATCGACGTGAAGAAGCAAAAACTCACCAGCGGCAAGGTCAGCATGCCGATGCCGATCCGCGAAGGTCGCATCGACCTCCGCCTGCTCAGCGACCACAGCCTCATCGAAATCTTCACCGACCACGGCTTCAAGTTCGGTGCTTTCCAGCACATGCCGAATCCTGACGCCCGCATCGCGCCAAAGCTCACGGCTTCCGGTGGCGAGGCAAAGATCGTGTCACTCGATGTGCGCGAGCTGAAGTCGGTGTGGCCGATTTCGAAAAAGAACTGAAAACAACTCTCAAGGCCCAATTTTATGCTCACACGCCTCTTCAACCTCACTCTCGCATTTTCGCTCACCGTTCATGCCATCGAGCCAAAAGACATCTTCAAAGACGCAGCCGTTGTTTGGCATTTGGATGGCTTGGCAGCTCCGAATGGCATCACGATGAAGGCGGATGGCGCGGTGAAGGTCGGTGTAGAGTTGAAGGGCAAAGAGCGGGACGAATCGCTGGTTCGCGGCGGCGATGGTAAGGTGGCTGTGTTTGAGGGTGGTGCGTTGACGGAGGTGGCGG
>CAUJJC010000309.1 GCA_963204975.1 Verrucomicrobiota bacterium
TCGAACGAAGATTGGAGGTGACGTTGGCCACGCTGATCCCGTTGCTGCTAGCGAGAGCTGGAACTGTGATGTCATACCCGTTGGGTCCGCCAAAGAGCAGACTATCGATCCCATCCACCACCTCCGAGGTGGTTTGGGTGCCGTTGAGGAGCGTCGTTGCAATGAACCGCAGATCACCGCCCGCAAGGGTAATCGGTCCCGTGCCGAGCGCCCCGACTGTGTTCACATCCACTCGTCCCAACAAACCAGTGGTGCCTGTTGCACTCGTTACACGTCCCGCCTCTATGACAGTGCCACCTGTGTAGGAACCATGTCCGTTCAAAGTAAGGACTCCATTGCCACTCTTGGTGAGTCCAACCGTGCCCGAGCCATTGGATATGAGGCCGGAGAAGGTGGTATCCACACCAAAGCCATTCCTGACGATCAGTGATACCGCTCCAGAGGAGAAATTCGTTACCGTGCCGTTACCGCCCAGACCGCCGAGAGTGGTATTGAGACCATTCATGTCGAAGACACCAGCCTCGTTCACATTGAGACTGAAATTTCCGAGCACACCAGTGACGCTCGTTGGACGATTTTGATTCACGAATTGTGCCGCCGCAGACGCGAATCGGAATGTGCCATCCTGCACGCTAAGGACCGGGTGACGAGTAGCACCCGCTGCAAGTAAGTTAGAAGTGCCGCTCAATTCCAGATCGCCTGGGCCGAATTTGGTGAAATCGCGAGCCTCAATATTGCCTGAGATAATCGAGGGACCTCCCTGCCCATCACGGACATAGGTCAGTGCTTCAATCGTTGCAGAGCCGCTATTGAAACTCATGTTCGCGCTGATGGTGGGAGCACTGCTGCCGTTGATGATCAGACCACCCGTGCCGAGGCGCACGAGAGTGGTTCCATCAGTCGGAGCGATATTACCGGCGGTGCGCAGGGCGGAGAGTTCGATCAAGCCAGCTCCAGCCGTGTCACCGGAGCCACTGATGTCCCCAACAGTTCCTGGTGCCGTGGCCGCCAAAGAAGTGGTCGGAGTGCCAGTGTAGGGCATAAATCCATTGGTCACGTCATACGTGAGGAACGAGGCGTCCTTACCCACGCCTTGCTCAGCCGCCAGAGCGTGCTGGAAGACGAGAGGCGTCGCAGATGCAGGAACCAGGAACTTCTCTGTGGAACCCAGGTTGGCCATCAAGCTTGGATTGAGGACAAGGGTTCCGTAGTTCACGCTGTTAAATGCCCCAGACCGCATGGATACCAAGAAGGCGGCGTCGGTCATGGTAAGTTGAGAACTTGTGGTGCCCTGATTAAGGGCTATATGACCCGCAGGGCCGTAAGCAATGCGAGGCACGCTCAGTGCCTGAGCGATGCCGCCCCCGATCAGAGCTAGCGTCCCGCTATTAATCGTGATCGTGTTCGTTCCGGCCACAGCAACGAATGGCGCACCCGAAGTAGCCGTTGTCGAAACCACACCACCCGTGTGGCTGAATCGTCCGATGGCTGGATTTAGCTGCGCCGCACCACCGAGAACAAGGCTTGTCTGAACGTTGGCAGCATTGTTCAAGGCGAGTGTTCCTGGACCCGTCTTGGTCAGGACAGCCGATGTGATGGCATTGGTTGCTGCTGCAAATCTTGTGGCAGTGGACAAGGTTAATGTCTGCCCAGCCGCCACGTCTATACCACTGGCCGTCGTGCTCGTGGCGAAGATGACCTGCCGTGCAGTGGTGAAGCCACTTGCGACCGACAGAATACCACCGCGAAGACGGATGTCTGCCGGTCCCGCCGCATGATCCTGGCCTGCCGCCAATGTGGCGGTGCTGCCCAGTGCCGCATCGCTGCTCACTCGCAAGATACCGGCATCGACGAAGACCCCCGTGCCATAGTTGGCGTTCGAGGTCAGCAGATTGGCGAAGGTGTTCGTGCCGCTGAGCACCAGGAGTCCTGCACCTGATTTGACGAAGTTCATGCCTTGTGCACCGGAGGTGGACAAGTTGCCTGCGAGCGTGGCAGGGGCATAAGGATTGCTCACCTGGATCGACCTCGTGCGCAGATTACCACCACTGTGCATGTTCCAATCGCGGGCAAAAGTGAGCGATTGGTTACCCATGAACTTGAAGGTGGCGTCGGCATCCGAAGCCGTTGGGTTGATCGCGTTGACCACCGTCCGTGCGCCACCGATAGCCAGGAAGGTTGCGCCATTGCCACCCTCACCCGAGGTCAGCGTCAATGCACCTGATCCGAAAGGACCGCTCAGGATGGTGGGGTTGGTTGAGGGTCCAGTGAAATAAGTATCGCCCGTGATCTCGACGCGGGTGGTATTAAACGTTGTGCCTCCCGAGTAAGTGTTGATCCCGTAGCCATTGGACGTGCCAAACGTAACTGGCCCATTGGCATTGGGAGCCGCAGCAGTTGTGCCAAAGACTACAGCGCCTCCTCCGCTGATCGGAGCCCGAATATCCAGCACACCACCGGCCCCCGTTCCATTGCCACTGGCAAGGCCTCCCAAAGTCAGGGTGGCTCCAGTAGCGATGGAAATGCCTCCTGAAATCACACTGGTTTCATTGGTGCGGGCCTCCACAGTCCCCGTTCCAGTGACCACAATGTCCCTGCCAATTTCAAACTTGCCGCCGATTCCAAGAGAACCTCCTGCCAGTGCAATCGGAGAGTCGCTCACGCCCAAGGCTCCCGCCACATTCGGCATCACGTTTCCAACGGCAATGATGGAACCGCCAGCGATCTGAGTGTAGCCCTGGTAAGTATTGGTGCCACGGAATGCGACAACCTGTGATCCAGTCTTGATGATGTTTGATCCGGCAGCCCCGCTGATCACACCGTTGGTTGTCGAGCCAGAGGTAAGGCCTACAGCCATGGGCGCAGTGCCAGCCAGCGCCCATGTCCGCGTTGCCCCAGACCCCGCCACATCGCTCATCGCCACGTTTCCGTTGAGCACGAGTTCGTTGCCTACGGCGGCCGTTCCCCAGTCACCTTGAAGAACCACGTTGTTATCAAGCGTGATCTGGTTGGTCACGAAATTATTCGTGTTGCCGAAGGTGGCACTCGCCACATCCGCTCTCAGAAGACCTCCATTGAAGATCAGCCTTCCGCTGCCGAGGGCGAAATTATTCCCGATGGCGAGTGCTGAACCCGTATTGACTCGGACATCTCCGGTGAGGCCTGTATTTCGAGTGAGCAACGTGATGTAACCAATGTTGCCATTGACGAAGGCTGGGGCATTCCAGGCGAAATCAGCCGTTTGAGCACCAATCTCCAGGCGAACAGAATTTGCGCTGCCTCCCGAGAATAGGTTCTCAAAAAGAGCAGCACGGTTGCCGCTGACCAGTGCCCCGCCAAATGTAACGCCTGACTGGTTGCCGCCGCCACCGAGCAAATACTTGCCATTCGAGGCAGCCCCGATGCTGTCGTTAAAATAGAAGGCCTCCGCCTGCTGCGAGTTTCCGACCCACCAGTTACCTCCGGTGATCGTCGATGGGTTCAGTTCCCTGCTGTAGTAGCCGTAATCCAATGAGAGCACGCCATCAAACGGCCCCACAGACTCAACCTTGATCTGCCCAGCCGAAGGTGTGCCCGACGCGATAATCGACGGTAGAATACCATTGTGCGCAATGCCAATGCCTCCAAGGCCAATACCATCGGAACGAAGATAGACCGCATTGGAGGCGATGTTCGCATTGTCCGCCACACGGAGATGACCGCCCGGCTGGATCGTAATATCTCCCGTGCTGAACGGCGTGCCTGTGCCGCGATAAGCCGAGGCAACCGTGCTGGTCGCTGTAGCGGCCGTCGAACCCCAAACCGTGATGCCGCCTGCGAAATTGTTTCCTGGATTGAGAAGGGTCGTGGCACCATTCCCATACTTGATGATGCCGCCAGCACCCGTAACCAAGCCTGCCAGTGTCGTCTGAGACAGGCCGCTGAAGGTGCCGTTGATTCTGGCCTCGGGTGCCAAAGTCGTCGTTCCCCTCACCCACAGACCACTCTGAAGTTCCAGAGTGATGCTGCTGTTTCCATTCATCGCTGTAGAGCCTGCCGAATTGCCAATTGTCAGGTCCGATATGCGAACATACTGCGCCTGACCATTATTACGCAGCACGGAATCACCACGAATGAAGATATTACTGCTGAGCAGCGATTGAGAACTGGCAACGTTGGAGGCGATTTCGGAAGCTGTTCCGGCAGCATTGGCATTGTAGGACTGCAAATTGAGAGTGCCGCCATTGACGATGATGTCCTGTCCATTGAAGACCTGGCCAACGGGAGTGCCGCTCGTGGAATATGGCACCCTGACATACATCACACCTTCATGGAGAGTCACGGGTCCATTGACTCCTGGATTGATGCCGTGAATCTGGAGCTGACCAGCCCCTGATTTGGTCAGGCCTTGCCCCGCAACGATTTGAGCCTGAATGATTGCCGTGCCGCTGTTGTAGATGAAGGCTTCGCCCGCACCACCAGTGCCGAAGTTCAGCGTCATCGGAGCTACAACACCCGCCGTCACCGCGCCTGTCGGATTGATCGTGCCGCCGGTCATGATCAGACCGCCACTTTCAAGCGTCACCGTATTAAACGCCGCCGTAGGGCTAACATTCTGGCTGGTGCGCAATGCATGTGCGGTGATGTTTTGTCCCAACGTTTTCGCAGCCGTTGTGAAATCAACGATGTCTCCCGCAACCACAGTCGTTACCGGTCCTGCGGTAATAATGCGATTATAGGATAGTTGACCAGCAGCAGGTGCCGCATTGCTGATGAGCGGTTGGAAGCCCGTTCCGACCACTGCCGTTGGATCATACCCAACGAAGCTATTGGTCGTGCGGTCAATGATCCAAGGGGCGAGCATGCCACCGTTGACAACTCCAGCGCCATTGGTGGTGGTGCCACCACGGACCGGAGCGGCACCATCAATGGCCGTCGCCACGATGCGCTCATAAGAGAGGGGCGTGGTGGCGGGGATCCCGAGGAAACCTGAGTTGTAGTTCAAATGAAGCACGCCACGCTCAGCGCGGGTGATATTGCCCACATTGAGCTGCGCAGATGAGCCGCCGGTGTTCCTGGCCGAGGTCAAGATACCACGCTTGCGGGCTATGACATCGCCGATGGTCTCATACGATTGGAGGTTGGCCGCGCCATCGTAGCGGAATTCACCACCATTGAGATCAACGGCCACACTATCGCCCCACCGTCCCTGTCCACCTGCACCAACGAAACGAATTCCAACCGCTCCATCCGCCTCGTGCAAACGAATCACCCCACCGGGACGAAGATTGACAACGTTGGTCTGACTGCTCGTGGCCGCATTCCACAGCGAACCCTGTCCACCGCGAATGCGCAACTCACCATAAACTTCGATAGCGCCAGTGCCCAGAGGAGTTTCCCCAGCAGCCTTGCCACCCGTTTCAATGAAGATGCTGGCTCCCCTGGCAATCTGAGTGCCAGCAGTGAAGCTGTTCGAGTTACGAATAACAACAAAATTGCCACCATTCTGGATTGCGCCTAGAACGTTATTTCTTTGTGGACCTACCTGAAGATAGTTAGTGCCAGAAAGCACACTGTCAGTGCCCGAGAAGGCGAAGCTGCTGGCCCCTGGAGCCAGACGATAAACGCCCACCCCTGGATTCCATGCATCGGGAACACCCGCTCCCAGAGTCGCTGCGGTGTAGGCGACTTCGGCGTTCAAACCTCCGCCCAGGAAGGCCTTCCCGTCCCCAATCGACGACATGTTCAGGGCCTGAGTGAAGTATGGCTGACCGAGTTGTAGAGCGGTGTTGTAAACGCTGGAAAAGTTGCTGCTCGTAAGCACGCTTGGGACGAAGTTGTCATCAATGACCACGGCACCCATGGCATTGACACGACTCATGACCGTCAGATTCGCTCCATTGATACTGCCATTGCCAGCGATACGCAGGGAACCTTCGGGGAACACCCGGACCGGCCCAGTTCCCAAGGGAGTGCCTGACGTTGGAGTAATCTGAACGTCACCGGCGACGATATTGGTGCCACCCGAATACGTGTTAGCGGGGTTAGTGATCACGATGCCTCGCAAGGTGCCATCACCCAGTTTTGTCAGCGCACCATTACCGGAAATGACACCGGTCAATTCGATGGCACCAGAAGGGCCATCGTTCTGATTGGTCTGGAAAGCTGCTTGTGAGCCAAGAATCGAGATGGG
The DNA here is from genome assembly GCA_963204975.1 of Verrucomicrobiota bacterium. Lineage (GTDB taxonomy): Bacteria > Verrucomicrobiota > Verrucomicrobiia > Verrucomicrobiales > Verrucomicrobiaceae > JAEUHN01. The sequence goes on from CAUJJC010000309.1 coordinate 6,173, forward strand.
TCCGGCTGCACGGAAGCGATACAAGTTCCCGCCACCGAGCGTGAGCGTCGTGTTCGTCATGTTCAGAGCACCGACTTGAACGATGTTGCCCTGACCAAAGGTGCCATTGCTGCTCACGAGTCCTTGATTGACATAAATCACACCCGGACCGCGCACATTCAAAGTGACTCCATTGGTGTTCTCGGCACCCAGCTTGATCACCTGATTGTTGAAGTTCATGCCCTGGGTGCCATTGACTCCTGTGTTCCCATTTGAGAACAGCAAATTGAGGTTCCCACTGTAGAGATTCACGTCGCCTGCCGTGCTTCCGCCATATCCGCCAAAAGCCTGGGGAGCGTTGTTCACGGTCACCCCCCCAACGCTGGATAAAGTCAGGCCTGTATTGGTGGCTGTCGCGTTCTGGTTGATCGTGAAGGTCGTGGCATTGGTGACGGCAGTGATATAAGAATTCGCAGGGATACCGGTGCCTGCAATAACCATCCCTGGTATCAGCCCAGCCGTCGAAGTCACGGTAACTGAGGCACTCCCATTATTCGTGGCACCTCCGGTAATATTCGCGACGGTAACCCCATAGATGTCGGTGCCTCCCGTGAATGTATTGGCACCCGCATCGGGCGTCGAAGCTGAGTATCCATTCAAGACGAGCTGCCCGGAACCAGCCTTCACCAGCTTGATGCCGAGGTTGAGATTGCCATTGAAGGCAGAAGAAACAGGGCCTGCCATCATGAGAGTGGATACCATCGAACTGTTACCATTTGTGATGGTTCCGCCAACATTGGCACCAGCAATCTGGCGATTGTTGGAACCGATGGACTCAACTCCCACGTTCGCACCGTTGAGGTCCAGCGTTGCACCCGCATTGAGGTTCAACTCTGAATTCAATCGGTTGAGGCTGAGCGAATTGCCCACCTTGAGGGTTCCTTCTTGAACACTCAATTCACCCAAGACCGAGGTGGCCCCAGAGAGGGTCAACGTGCCACGGCCAAACTTGGTGAACGCATTGGACGTCACATTTCCTGAGAGCACGGCGGACTCACCAGTCTTTACATAGACGAGTGCTTCACCTGGAATACCTGTGCCAGGGGCTGTGGCAGAAGTCGGATCGAAAACCAAGTTGGACGAGATGGTATTAGAGCCATTGATGAGCACACCGCCCATCTTCACGTTGTCGATGGCAGTGACTTTCAGTGTCCCGCCTGACACATCAGCCGAAGTCTTGAATGCATAGATGCTATTAGTTGCTGTCAAAACATCTGGACCCGTGATGTTTCCAATCGCTGTTGGATTATTACCACTGAGGCTGGCCTGTGAGGCACCCGCATAAGGAACGAAGCCCGTCGTTGCATCATTGGCCAGGAAGTAGGCCGACCCGCTGCTATCTGCACCCACGAGGTGTGCGCCAAAAATGCCATTGTTCAAAGCCGAGGCACGAGCCAGGGATGCATTAACGGCGCTAGTCACAATCAGTCTGCCTGTATTGGAACCGCCCACGCCACCAAGTGAAGTGCCTCCGTCTGTTTCGATCACCAGAGTCCCTTGATTCTGTCGCAGCAGATTGTCTGCGGCGAACTCCACGGAGAAGCCAGCGCCTGAACCCATTCTCAGGTGCGAACCACCGCTGTAGTTGTAGGTCGTGGTGCTGGCCTGATTGGTAAGAGCAATGTTCGCTGCGGCATTCAATCCATAAATCGTGCCACCAATCATCTCGATGAACGTGTTATCGGCTGCTGTCGTGGTGCTATTGGCCCAAGGAGTGCTCGTGGCGAACTGAAGAGTGCCATTCGTCACTGCCAAGCCACGCAGCGTATTCGTTCCCGTGGTCAACAAGGTGCCAGCACCCGTCTTGAATCCATAGTCCAATTCCGAGCCCTGAGTAATCGCGCCTGTAACGGTGAAAATATTACCCGCAGTAACGTCAATACCACCCGAGAAGTTCGTGTTGCCATTGTTGTTGAAAACGATTCCACGAGCCGTCGTGCCGGAGAAATTAATTCGAACCGTGCCTCCCGTGTAACGTGTGCCCGAACCTGCCCCGCCGATCGTCTGATCATTTCCGAACGAGAAAGAACTGGTGGTGGAGGCATCTCCCAGAGACCCTTGGGAATTGAACTGCAAGATACCGTCTCCCGAATAAATCCCCGTCACCGCATTGGTGCCATTTAGCACCATGGTTCCGAGACCCCTCTTGATAATGCTGCTTGTTCCATCAATCACCGACACTCCGCTCTGCGTCAGAGTCAAACCGGGCCCGATATCGAAGTAGCCGTTGCTTCCTTGAACGTGGTAGTTCCGCGATGTCTCGAAGGAGTTTTCCCACACAGCGATCCCGCCATTGAGCATGTTGATCAGGCTTGTGTTTCCCCAGTCGGCGTCTCCGTTCACCCCGATCAAACCGCCAGCAATGGTGGTCGATCCCGAGTAGGTGTTCGTGCCCGTGAAGAAGATCGTTCCAGGCCCGCCTTTGACAAAATGGTTACCTGAGCCGCCCACGCCATCCGTGATTCCACCATCAACATACACCATACCGGCATTGTTTTGTGCCCCCCCCGGCTGATCGCTGCCGATATTCAAGGTGCGCACGACGCCTGTCGATCCAGGCGCAAGACTGATCGATCCACCAATGCGCATATCGTAGGCGCTGTTCTCCATCTGGATCGTCGAGTCAGCCGTCATGATGATATTGTTGGTGATCGAAATGGGAGCGAGCATTCGGTTTTGACCGCTTGCGGAATCCACTCGCAATTGGCCACCTGCTAGGATGAGGTCACCAGTTGCTGAAAGCGCATTTTTCGCACTGATCCGCAGGTAAGGACCAGGGTTGAGAATCGTGTTCCCAGAATAGGTCATGGGCACATCATACTGCACACCACCGCCCGAATTATTGATGAACTGATCGGCCCTGCTCGAGTCGCCCGTCATGGAAATGCCCAAGATCGCGTTGCTCGATCCGGTGAGCGGCTTGGCAACCCGGAGAAGCCCCTGCGAAGTGCCGAGCAGGTAGCCCGAAGCCGCAGGTGTCAGCGATCCCGTGTAGATCCCCGTGTAGCCAATCGCGCCACCCAGATAGGTATTACCACCGAAGAGGGTGGATTGATTGATGTTCTCATTGAAACCCACGGCTCCAATGGCAAACGCACCGTTCCAAGGTGCCGATGAAGTCATATTGACAGTGGGCAAAGTCGTCACTGGATCAGCTACGTAGAGCTGGCCAATATATGTGATACCGCCGTGATCGGATCTCATCGTGACCTGACCAGCATTGATATTGGAAGGTGCCGCAAGGATCAGCCCTGAACCGGGATTCAACGTGATTGGCCCGGTGCCGAATGGCTTTGCTCCAGTGGTGGAATTGTAGCTGACAATGGCGCTCGTGTAGGAGGTGATGGCTCCTGCATAGCCACTGGAGTTTCCAGCAAGGATCAAGCGCTCATTGAAATACTTGTCGATGGGGCCAGTGCCCGTGATGCCGCCATTCACCTGCAGCACATGCGGAGTCAGCAACTGAAGAGGGCCGTTGACGTTCAGGCTGCCGTAGGCCGTGGTAATGTTACTCCCGGCCTGCGCCTGAACCCAAAGAGCCACCGGTTCGGTAGAGCCTGTGCGCGGCTGAATGGTGATGTTGTTGAGCCCCGTGACAACATTGACGTTCCCGAGACGGGCATTGTCATACACGTTTAGATTGGTGTAGTAGCGTGAATTGGCTAGCTCGAGATACAAGCTGCCGCCATAGAGGTTGATCGTATTCGGAGCTACCGCTGTGCCACCTGCGGCGGCGATGTTATTGAGTCTGGTTTCACCCGAATTCAGCGTCAGTGGACCAGTGAATGTGTTGGTCCCGCTAAGGCGTAAAATGCCATCGCCGAAACGAGTCACTCCATTGGTGCCTGCAATAACGCCACTCAAAGCAATCACGCCAGAGCCGCCGCCTGGAGTGGCTGCATAGATCAAACCTTCCTGACCGCCACCAAAGGTGAAATTGCTGGAGTGAGTGATGGTATCATTGGTGGTATGGGCCAGAAACAAACCCGCACCCTGACCCGCACCCGCCGAGGCCCCAATCGTGATGGTATTGCCAGTGAGTGTATGAGAGGAAGCCGTGGACCTCAGGTTCAACGCTTGCACCGTCGCATTGCCGCTGGTCGCAACTGCAACCCCATTGATACTGGCAATCGTCGTAGCCGTAGCCGCAGCAAGGTTCGCAGGAGTGGTCACGGGAGTTGTCGCAGCCGCCTGAATACCGTGAGTGGCGTCGTAAGTGGCGAACAAAGGAGTGCCTGCATCGTTGGAATTGGCACCACCCCAGAGTGCGACGTTTGCACCAATCATCCCGTTGGTGATGGCAGGCGCAGTGGTCACTATGAGCTTCTGAGTCCCTGTGGCCGTGCCAAACGTCGTGGCATTATTGGCGGCATTTCTAATGTTCAGTGTGCCTCGGTCCGCACGCGTCAGCGTTCCAGCAGTCAGGGAGGTGAGTCTTCCGGCTGTCCCGCCGTCCGTATCCACAGCAATAGTGCTCCCTCCACGATAAGTAATATCGTTCACTGCTTGCGAAGAAACGGTAGCCGCACCGCCATCGCCCAAGAGACGAAGTGTCGATGAAGAGAGTGACACATTGCTGGTAACGTCTAGGCGACGATTGCTGTTGGCCGTGGTGACGGCGCTGTTATCCAGGAGAAGCGTGCTGCTACCGAAGAGCCTGAAATCGGTATTGCCCAGCTTCACATCGTTGGTGGCATCCGTGTTCAAGGTGCCACCGAGCATGGTCACGACTCCTGTGCCCAGAGGTTTGATAAGGCCTGCACCATTCGCATTGACGGTGATTGCCCGATGAATTGTAACGCCCCCCGAGGTATCGTTGTCAGTCCGCACGGACACTGTCCCCGCCTGAGCCTGGGTAACAACAGCCCCGCCGATATTGGCAGGCGTTGAATGATCGAATCCGAACACCAGCTTGGCCGTGGAACCAGGGCCACCAAGCCGGTTGGCACTACCGCTGATGATGAGGGTGTTTCCACCTGAAGTCAGTCGGATTGTATTGTCGGCACTGGGAGTGATGACTCCCTGGTAGGTCCGGTCAGCACCCAGTAAGTTGGTCACCCACACACGATTGCTCCCGCTGCCCACTTGAGCGAGGTCAATGTTGTTTGTGACATTCCCTGCGATGGAATCAATCGCCAGCGCCATGCCAGCGACAGGAACGTTGACGTTGACCGGATTGGCCGAGTCAATGGTGCCGTAACCCTGTGAGAGACCGATCACAGGCAAGATGTAGCGGGAGGTGCCCAACTGACCTACCAAGACCAGTCCCGCGGTGGAGGTTGCATCAAGAGTCGCTTTGTTCTGAGGTGTAAGAGCGCCACCATTGACGTAGGTGATACCAGTTCCCAAGTTGGCTCCGGCCCCCAGTTGCAAGACGCCATTTTTGACCGCTGTCGGACCATCGTAAGTATTGGCAGAATTGGAAATAACAAGCCTGCCTGCGCCCTCCTTGATCAATGCACGAGTTGCTGACCCGTCCGTCACAGGACCAGCGAGAGTCAGTTGCGCGGAGTTTGGAGAGAAGACATTCGTTTGTCCGCCGAGTGTCGTCGTGCCATCGAATCGAAGGGCGTAACTGTTGCCCCCATTGGTCTGAAGGATGCCACCGCCCATGTTCAGATTGTCGAGCACGATAGTGTTGCCGGTATTGGCTCCACCCACAAAGTTCCGATCCACATTGATCGTGACCGCACCACGGAGTTCCACATCATTGTTGTCTTGGTAGGTGATAACACCATTGCTTCCCGTCCCGTTGTTTTGAAGGCTCAAGATGGTGCGGTCAGCCGAGCCTGAACCATTGAGAATGAGTCCACTCGTTCCGGTGCCCAGGCTGGGCACTCCCGAATTGACCCCACCGATAGTCAGCGTTCCAAAGTTCAGCACAAAATTACCCGAGAATGCCGACAAGTCGCCATTCAGTTGAAGAGTGCCTGAACCATTCTTGTAGATGTTGTTCGAGCTGGTGAGTGGGACCTGCGCGTTTCCTGCCCCATTGATCTGGAATACGCCAGAGTGGATATTGAAATCCGTCGCTGCGTTAAGTTGAAGCGGCGTCTGCCACACATCCGTCGCTGAATTATACTTGTTCACGAAGGCATTCTGGCCACCCGATGCCTCCATTTGCAGCGTCTCTGTTCCGGCAATCGTGTAGCCCTGCGCTCCAAGGGAATCGCCAAAGACCAGCCCATGAAGCATCATGATGGAATCCATCGTCACCGTGCGATTTGCCGTGATGTTGAAATTGAAATTCGCAACGTCGTCCGGCCCTATCGGCATGTAGCCATCTTTCCAATTTGCCGAATTAGTCCACAACCCGCCAGCACCATCAAAGATCCAAGTGCCGGTCGCCCCTCGCGTCTGTGTGCTCCAGAGAGTAAACGTGGCGATCAAAACTCCGGTCACTGGCACCTTCAGATGCCGACGGCACCACGCGAGGAAGGGAGACCTTTTTTGAGCAGTTGGTTTCAAATCAGGGTTATGGCTCATAGAAGTGGGGCAGTGTGGATTGCCAAGAGTAATGAAATCAGAAAGGGATGGCAATAAAAGATTATCGGCTGACCGACAATCTGATGAATCGCCGTGAAAAGACGCTCATGGGTTGATTATCTTTCACTGTGAGGGTCTGCCAACCGCCCTGTGGTTCGTTTGAACGCGCAGATACTTGGTTTTCGGGTTGGAGAGGATCAATTTTCGCCCAGGGGCCGGAAGGATCATTGGCCACCTCTACCATCAATTGAACATCTGTAGCATCAAGCATGCGTGCAAAGGTCAACGTCAGAAACTGGTCTTCGCCTTGAACCACATGCCCCACAGATGGACGACTGGCCGCATCGGAGAAATTTGCCGGCGACCCCAGGGCGTATTCGACCAGATTGGGGATTCCGTCCCCATCGGCATCCGCTCCAGCCACGGACTCATCGGTGGCATTGAGATTGGTAGCAGCCATCCAGCCAGCAAACGTCATGCGCGCACCGGGAAGAGGATTGGTGCTGCCTCCCGCCGTGGCTGCCACCACGAGAGACCATGCTGAGTTGCCCGCAGTGCTCACGGCACGCACGCGATACTCGAAGGTCGTGCCCAGTGTCGTTGTCGTATCACTGAAGGCCGTGGCATTGGCCGCAGTCGTTGTTAGCAAGGCGAAGGTGCCCCCTGCTGGACGGCGCTCGATTTCAAATCCCGTCTCTCCCGTGCTGTTGTCCACCCAGTTGAGATCAAGATTGGCCCCAGTTCCCTCAATGACCGTCAAAAAGGATGGCCGGGTAGGCAGGACGGGCGAGAAAGTCAGTTCCAGCGTCGGCGGCGGCAGTGTGGCGTGCTCTTTGGAAGCAAAATCAATCCACGCAGCGCTCGTCGTTGTGTTGAGGGCAAGTGTGACCACACCGTTCGCACCCTTGTTGGACATCAGCACGCTGGCAGACACAGGAAGAGCAATGACCGTGCCCAGGGATGGCACGCTCAGCGGATCAGTGATCGAGAACGAGCCGAGTCCTGTGGTGCCCGCCTGGAATCCCGAGCCTGTGGTATTGTTGTGCGGTGCATTGTCCCAGGTGATTCCAGCTTCCGTCCAGGCATCCGACACATCGGGCAAAAGCCTTAACGAGCCTGTGAAGGTGAAGCCCGAATTCGCCAGATTCCCCGTCTGCGCAACGGTCAGGCGCAGAGAGGCGCTCAGGGGAGTCACCGTCTGACCACTGAGATTGAAGCGGAGGTAGGTCTTCGAGTTCGTCGCAATCGAACCTGAGCTACTGCTGCCCCCAACACGAAGCGTGGGCTCCGAGCCAAAATTACTCCCTGTGGAACCTCCTTTGATTGAGGCATCGTAGCTCTCTGGCCCGAACTCCGTGGTCAGCAAAACGACTTGCCCTGGCGCAAGCGTGGTTATGCCGATCACATTCGAGAGCGGACTATTCCCCGATGAATTGTAGGCGTAGATTCGGTATTCGTAAGCAGTGTCATCTGAGACTGTGGTGTCAGTGAAATTCAGCGAACTCGCAGGCAAGTCGATGATCTGCTTGAAGGCCGATGTCTCCGTCCTTCTCTCCAAGCGGTAACCCGCAGCCGAAGTGCCCGCTGTCCACGTTAGAGTGACGGAGTTGGACCCGATGGAACCCGCTGCCAAGCTACCTGGTGCCCCCGGAGCACTGACGGCACTGAAGGAAAGGTTCTGCACGCTGGCCGTCTGGAAGTTACCTGAATACGTGGTGCCACTCCGGTCATCAGACGTGTGGAAAAATCCCCATTGGGCTGCCGACGACATGGCTACGGTAGTGGTTCCCTGGTTCACCCAAGTAATGCCATCCGTGGAGGCCTCGGAATTGAAGCTATTGCCAGCGCGAGTGATCCTCAGCCAGCAGGGTGCAGCAATGGCACCCACACTGGCGCTGAAGGTCGCCGTGCCGCTTGCTGTAATTCGGTAAACCTGCCTCGCTGCAAACGTTCCTGCCGCAGTGCTCACAGCCGTCCCCGCCATCAATGAGCCGCCTGCGGTCGCATTCTCACGAACCATGAGAGCATATCGCGCACCGCTCTGGGCTGGTGATGGAGCAGGGACAAAGGCAGTCATGACACCATCGCCCGTTCGCGTTTGATAAACGAATTGCCCGGACTCGCTCGTTGCCGCCGTCACCAGTCCCGCGCCACCGACAGTCGTCGATGAGATGCCGCCTTCCGCCTGCACCGCCAGGCCGGTAGAAGTCAAAGTGCCAATCACGGCCTGATTCCACGGCGAAGACAGCGTCGCAGTGGGGTCCTCAATCAACACCGCAATGGCATTGTAAGTGCCGATTCCAGTGCCAGCCGAAGGCACACTCAGCGTGATTCGGAACTGGCGCGCCTGCTGCGCGCTCGCGGTATTGATGATCGGCACACTAATATTCTTCGTCCCCGTTTCTCCATCCGCCCATGACAGCGTCCCTGAGGAAGTTGTAAAGTGAGTGCCTGCGATGGCCGAGCTGTTAGCCGTCGCGTAATTGACCGTGACCGGCCCATTGACACCACCGAAACGCTTCACTGGAATAACTGCGGTGCCAATAGTCTTGCTCACCTTGGTCAGCGTGTCATCGAACTCGAAGTAGCCAGGCACGGCCTCAAAGGAAGCCTCATTCGATGGTGCGGCATCGCCCGCCCCATTAAGTGCCACTACGCGATAGTAATAGACCTCGTTGTTGGCAAATGCTCCGGCGTCCGTGTGCATGGTGCTTCCACTCCCGAGCGTCACCAGCGGCGCGAAGGTCCCCGCAGGACCCACCTTTCTCTCCACGCGATAGCCCGTCTCATCGGTGGCATTGTCCTGCCAGTTCAGAGTCGCATTGACGGAACTGCTCTGCGCCACCGTAAGCCCTGATGCATTCAAAGGCACTCCCGAAGCCGCTGCATTAACTGTGACCAAGGTCATTTCTCCAAGGCTGAGATTGTGATAACTGCCTCCTGGCGAAGACTCGAGCTTCAACGTGCGCACCATGTAGGTGTAGCCTGTTCCAGGTATGCCGGTGACATCGGTGTAAGCGGCACTTCCCACGGGTGTAGTGGTGAGGCGGACGAAGGGACCCTCCGAGTTTGCCGCCCGATACACATGGTAGCCAAGGAGGTTAGTCTCTGATGAAGGACTCCAAGCCAAAGTGACGGCACTATTAGCACTAGTTCCCGCAAGATTTCTCGGCGACTCTACCACATGCATCCGCAGTGATGGATCGCCCATCAATCCGCAGTGCGTGCCTCCAATCGGAAAATCATAGGGCGTGTAGCCAGGGCTACTGACAAACTGCGAACTCATTGAGAGCCGGATCGAATAGCCTAGCGGCTCCCCCATGCCCATGTGGTGCATGAACCACGCCGGACGACCGGCCCAGAAACAGCACAGCCCGAGTCCGTCACCCGTCGCATTCCCGGCGAGCGGAGCCTTCATGAAATTGTTGGCTACATCCCAGTCACCAAAGTAGCTGCCGAACAACGAAACGAACGCTGCACGAAACGGTCGCCGACCGAAGTCTGCCGTCGCGCCTACAGAACTACAGGTCTCGTAGCTGCCACCGCCATTGCCGTTGGCTAGCAGGTAGGTGTTCGCCGCCGCATGGGTCCACCAATTGCCCGACGGAGCCTCGTCAATGGTCACTTCAGGCGGACGCCCAACGCCCGTGAACGCCCACGACCAGCCGGTCATCATGAAGTTCTCCCCCGAGAAATAACCAAAGCCATCACGTATCAAGACTCGCCGCTGAATGCTCGAGTAAGCACCTTGCTTTGTCTTGAAGTCGTGCGCCTTCCGCAGGTATCGCCGGAGCAGAGTCGCTTCGGAAACTGTGGAGGCCGGAGCACGCTGCATGGACGCCAGATCGACGCGGCCCACCATGAGTTCAAGAGCCGAGGGAATCACATTTTGATCCAGCTTTCCATCTCCTGGAATGTTGTGAATTCGGGCCTCGGTGGAGGACGTATTATTGATGCTCGTATCGGTCCAGGCCCCGTTCATGTCGCCATAAAATCCATCCGCCGACCACGCTCCACTGTGATTGCCGTGACCGTCTGGAGCCTGGCTTCCCGAGTAAGGGACGGGCACATGACCGAGCACATAGACCATCTTCACATTCGCCGGATCAGCATCAAAAGCTGCCTTGATCAGCGCCTTGGTGTCGGCGACTGCCGTGGTGTCCGATAGACTGTTCCTGCGAGCTGCCGAGATGGTCTGCACAGTCCATCCATCGGCGGTCAGGTCGCGCTTGAGCTGCTCAATCTCAGGCCCGAGAGGAACAAGCATCGTCTCATCGACAACCAGCAGCATTTTCCCGCGATCCTCGACGACAGGCACATTCACTCCCGCACAAGTATAGCCCTGCGGATTGGATGGAGAATTGGCAGAGTAGGTCCGCTTCAACCAGTATTCATACTCGACAGCTTCCAAGGCGGTAGAATCAGCCCAACTCGTATCTGCTACACCCAGCGTTGCAATCGCCGTGCCCCAACTCGACTCACCCTTCAACCGACGAAATACTTGCTGTCCCGAGATGTTAGCAGCCTGCCGTAGCGACCAGGACAATGTAATCCGTGGCACCGTGGTCGAGACATCAGCCTTGAGGTCCACAGCGTAGTCACGCGTCGTCTGGGCTTGCAGCCCGGTCACAAGGAGCACAAGAAACAAAAGGAAACGAAAAGCGATGCGCATGGCAGATGAAAACAAAAATTCAGCTTCGAAAATAGAAAGCCAACAGACAAGAGCAGAGCACAATCTCATGCACCCGTTGCACAACGATTGATCCTGAACAACCTTCGCCCCATGAAACGCAATCCTGCCTGCACCATGCGCGATGTGGCTACTCATCTGGGAATCTCTCACGCCACTGTGTCTCGAGCGCTCCGCAATGATCCCCGGATCACCGCCGCCGTGAGACTCAGCGTGGTCAAAGCCGCCAACAAGCTGGGCTACAAGCGCGATCCCAAAATGGCTGCGCTCATGAGCCAGGTGCGAGCCACCAAACAACGCGCCTTCCAAGGCACGCTAGCCTGGGTGACGGACCACGACATTACCATTCCTGAAGAACGAGCGCCCCACGATCTCTACTGGGAGTTCGCAGTGAACCGTGCCGATGAACTCGGCTACAAACTCGAGCGCTTCGCCAATGCACATCCGGGTGACTCCGCACGCATCGGAAGACGGCTGATAGCGCTGGGCATCCAGGGCGTAATCATCCAGCAATTCAAGGCCCCATTCCATCTGCCGGACTGGAAGCTCGATTGGAAACGTTTTGCCCTGCTCCACAACGGGTCCTGCCAGACGACGCCCAGCCTGGACAGCGTGGATGCTGATGACATTGGGAATTGTGTGCAGTTGTTTGAAAAACTAAAGTTCCTCGGTCACCAGCGAATCGGCATCTGCACGACCAAGGAGATCGAGGTGGCGACCAACTACGGACTCTGCATCGCGCGCGAGCGTTTCGCCCTACGCAATCCCGGCGTGCCGGACATTCCGCCTCTTCTGCTGCCTGACCTGGGCACTTCCTCCGCCAAAGCCGCTGCCAAGTGGCTGCGCACACATCGAGTAGATGCAGTTGCCTCCCAGGTTCGCGGTATAAAGGAATTACTGGAAAGCACAGGGCGACGCGTGCCCGAGGACCTGTCTCTTGCCTACCAAGGCGTGAACCCCAAAGGAACGAATTCAGGCATGTGGCAGCGCGAGGACATCATCGCTACCGTGGCCATCGAGTCCATCATCGCAAGCGTGGAGCAGGGGCGACTGGGACTACCAGCCTCGCCCCGAATCACCATGATTCAGGGCTCCTGGCATCCAGGCACGACGTGCCGCCACGACATGGGAGACTGATCAAACTTTCGGCTCCCAGCCGGGGCGATACTCGCGGCCCCAGTAGAGCTTCACGGCTTCATCGTCACCGACGATCTTCTTCGTCTTCGGATCGAAGTGAATCGTGCGTCCGCTGCGCCAGGCGATGTTGCCCAGGTGGCAGAGCAGGGTGCTCTTCTGCCCTTCCTCGATATCGGAGTTGGGCTTTGCCTTGCCGAGGATGCTGTCGATGAAATTTTGGAAGTGCAGCACATCACTGGCCGGGCCGTTCTGCTTCTCGACCTCCTTGCCCTTCATGTCGTAAATCGTATAACCGCTCCCACCACTGATCGCGAGGCAGCCGCCGTCGCCGTAGAACTCAACGAACTCGGGCTTGTCATGGGCGCGTGGGTTGCAACTGCTGCAATCCCAGGCAGCGCCATTCTTGCCGAAGTCAAAGGTAACCACACCGCTGTCAGGTGTCTCCTGCGCATCATCAAAGTGGTATCGACCTCCTACATACGCGACCGTCAGGGGATACTCGGCACCAAGCCCCCAGCGAACGAGATCAAGACCATGTGGACCATTGTTTGCTAGTTCTCCCCCGCCCCAGTTCCACTTCCAGTGCCAGTCGTAGTGGACGTATTTCGCCACATCATCACGGAGCGGAGCGGGTCCTTGCCACAAGTCGAGATCGACATGCGCACCTGGCTTTTGATCGCCTGCTCCGATGATTTTGCGTGTGTTGTTGTAGGAACTGCGGCCATACGTGACCTTGCCGATTACACCTTCACGAAGGCGCTGCATTGCCTCGCGAACGAAAGGATAACTGCGGCGCTGATTGCCCATCATGACGACGCGTTGCGCCTTGCGTGCGGCCTGGACCATGAGTTCGCCTTCGTTCGCATTGTGGCTGCCAGGTTTTTCGACATACACATGCTTACCAGCGGCACAGGCAAGGATCGTGGCCGGGGCGTGCCAGTGATTCGGGAGGGCGAAAGTGACGGCGTCGAGGTCCTTCTGCTCCAGGAGTTTGCGGAAGTCCGTGAAGGTCTGCGGGGCCTTGCCGGAGATCTTTTGCACCATTTCCACACCCTTCGACATACGCCCTTCATCCAACTCACAAAGATACGCGACCTCGACGTTCTCGCACTTCAACAGCGCAGAAACATGGCCCATGCCACGCCCGAGCCCGCAGACGGCAATCCGAACTTTATTGTTGGCAGCATCAGCCGCGCGGAGCGTGCCCAACGCGGCAGTGGAAAGAGCAGTGGTAGTGAAGGTGCGACGGTTCATCGTTTGATCCATACGCCCAAAAGAAGAGAAACTTTTGAGAGCGAGGGAAAAACACTTGCCATATCGAATATGGATGGTAGCCATACCCAATGAAGATGACATTGCACATTGACGACGACTTGTTAGACAGAGTCGTCAAAGCCTATGGCTGGGAAACCAAAACCGAAGCCATCCATAACTCGTTGAGAGAAATGGACCGGCTCGCACGGTTGCGGGAGTTCGGACGGAATGGCTTGGGATTGACCACGGCTGAATTGACCAGCGCCTATTCAGATGACAATGACCCTGACTGGGGGTTCGTCAGGCCGGTATCCAGCGCACCAGCGCTCTCGATGGTCGCTGAGACGCCCGTCACTTACAAAGCAGCGATCTCAAAGCGGAGGAAGAAGTGATGTTCATCGGTCCTGTCATCATTGATTCGTGCGCCTTCATAGGCCTGCTCCGCAACGGCCTTGATCCTGCGCAGGTGCTGCTCACACACTTCGATCCCACGGATTTACACACCTGCGGGATGATCCGAGTGGAAGTGCTGCGTGGCGTTCGGGTGGAAAAAGTCGCGAAGCGCTTGGGCGAATTCATGGACGTGATGTGCAACGTGCCCGCCGACAACCGCCTATGGAATGAAGCCGCAGTCCTGGGGCGAAAGCTGGGTGCGATGGGCGTCACGATGCATGGACCGGATCTGATCATCAGCACCTGCGCGATGCACGCGGGTGCCACCGTAGTCACCCACGATGCGGACTTCACCCGTGTGCCGGGATTGCGTGTGATTTCGCCGCCATGGATGGGACCGACTCCGCGCTGAGCTTTGATCTGATCACGGATCTCCTCGATAGGCGCGCCGATACTCGGCCAGCATCCGCTCTTCGTCGGGCGTGAGCACTACCTTGGGGCGTCGTCCGGGACCGTTTTCGAATTCACGGAGGAAATCGCGCTCAGCAGAGGTGAGTCTGTCGTTTTCTTGTTTGGTTCGATCAGGCCGGATGATAACAAAAATGATTGCGCCGATAATCCCTGCGAAGATCACGACAAGCACCCAGACGATTTTATCACTCCCGGAAGGCATCTGCAGCGCCTTGACTAAAATGACGATCCAAAAAGCGACGGAGCACGCAGCGAGCAGATAGAAGCAACCAAAGAGTAAATTGATAACGTGGTTGTTCATATCGTAAGCGAATCAGAAACAGTGTTTCCGCCAATGACAACTGGCAGAGCACAGGTTCCCATCACCATTATCACTCACCATTCCACACAAACGTCACCGGCTTGTCAATGTCCGGGTGAACGCTGTGGGCCACGGGGCAGCCATGCGCAGAGGCCTCAAAGAGTGACCGCTCGGGATGATTGGCAGGCAAGGGCAACTCAATGGTCACGGGCAGCCGAACGATGCGTCGAGGAGAGTCGGCGCTCATGTGTTTCTCCACACGCACTTTCATGCCGCCGATGTCGAGATTCTTTCTCTTCGCCACAATGCCGATGATCGTGGCCATGCAGGTGCCCAGCGCGGTGGCGACGAGGTCGGTGGGTGAGAAGGACTCGCCTTTGCCATGGTTATCCACCGGGGCATCCGTGACGAGGTCGCGTTTCGAGGGACCGTGAACGGCGTGGCAGCGGAGGTCGCCCTGGTAGTCGATGGTGATTTCAATCATGGCTTGGATGGTGAACGAGGTGCCAGCGGGGCACCGAAGTGAGTCTTGAACCACACGGGAAGAATGTCCGTGAGGGCATCAACGAATCGCAGCCGATGCTCGTGCGTGTCGCGGACGCCTACCCAGGGGCACTCGATCTGCAAGGCGCTAATCGTTCCACCGAGGCGACTGCCGTGGGTGTCTGTGTTGTAGCCACCACGGAAGTAGAGTTCTCCTTCTTTGGGCGCAGGCACATCTGGACTTGGAACCGACGCATAACCACGAGCCTGGAGCATACCGCCGAGACTGGAGGGACCGCGGAGCAGTTCGCCAAAGCTCGCAGGTGATCGCTGATCCAGCTCTCGAATACTCGAAGCACGAACCACCAGGCTCGCCTTTTCCAGCGTTGCGTCGTTCTCACGCAACTTCTCAGCCGAAATCATGTAGCCCAGTTCAACTCGCCCCTCGAGATGCCTTTGCCCATGCAGGTCAATATAGAGTCCCACGCCGAAGCGCTCGTTCACCTGCGCCTTGGCCTTGCCGATGAATCCCTGCCAGTTTCGCCAAGTCTGCTCAGCAAGGGGATCGCCCTGCGCGGCCTCGACGATCTCGCGATTGGGATCCAGCTTGGACCGATGGATCAGGGCGAGCACCATGCTGGGCGTGCCTCCTGTTTTTTTCAACAAGGCCTCACGAATCAATCGCGCCATTTCCTGAGTCCCTGAATCCTGATCGGTTACGCCATAAGTGCGATCTTTGATAGCCTGAGGCTTGAGCGAGCCGCCATGCGGTGCGCCGATGATGAGGGGCAAATCGCCGGGAATGTATTCTACGAGCCCATTCGAATCGAACTGCCGCCCTGCGGGCTCTTCGCCGTGGACATAAAAACCGACGAGGACTGTGACGAGGCAACAAACAGACTGGCAGCGCATGGCGAGGTGAAGACGTGGATAGCTTACAAGTCTTGCAAATACGGGTTCTCGGCCCGCTCGATTCCAATCGTTGTTTCGGGACCATGCCCTGGAAAAACGCGAACGTTATCTGGCAAAGGCAGCAGCTTGGTCGTGATCCCTGCGAGAAGTAATTCGAGCCCACCCCCAGGGAAATCGGTGCGCCCAATGCCATCGGCAAAGAGAACATCCCCGCCAAAGAGCAGCCCCTCAGACTCGGAATAAAAACACAGGCTGTCGGGCGAATGCCCAGGCACATGCAGCAATTGCCAGTCCATCCCGGCCACGCTGAGGCTCCCCCGCCCTTCCAGAAGTTCGTCCACTTGGTAGGGCTCCACCGACAGCCCCATGCCTGTGACTGCGCCAAATAGATCTTCCAAAGTTAAGGCCCTGGAGTGCCCCGTGAAAGCGTAGATCGGGCACCCATGCTCCCTCTTCAACCGGGCCGCATCCTGCACATGATCGAAGTGCTGATGCGTCAGCAAGAGCGCCGCGATTCGCACCTTCCGCGCTGCCAGCCAGTCCGTGAACCCCTCAGGGGCATCGACCGCAATGACGCCTGCGTCACCCTCCAAGAGCCAACCATTAGTCTGCGCGATACCGCCAGTGAAGTAAGAGAGCCTAAACATTCCAGCCTCCAGGTAGTCTGAAAGCGTTGGACTTTTCAACCCTCAACCGCCAAAATTCGACTTTGTGTGTCGTTATTTCATCGACACAAGCCCCCGGCACCCCATTTCCATGACATCACGTTCTCTGCACCTCATCGTGGCTGCGCTGGTCTCTCTGACCACTCTCGCATCTCCAGCCCGCGCGGACACCGACTTCGGCCAGGTCGCCATCTACGTGGCCCGAATGCTGGAGAACACGCACTACTCGAAGCGCGAGTTCGACAACGAGATGTCCGAGAAGCTCCTCGAAAACTACCTCGATTACCTCGATCCTCGTCACAACTTCTTCACCCAGGACGACGTGGATCTCTTCCGCAAGGACTACAAAGAGACTCTCGATGATTACGTCATGCTGCGGGACATCTCGCCAGCCATCAAGATTTACGACACTTACAAGCTGCGTGTGAAGGAGCGCGTGGACTTCGCCCGCAAGCTGCTCGAAAAGCCCGCCTTCACTTTCGATTCTGATCGCACGGTGGACCTCAAGCGCGAGAAGCTCCCATGGCCCAAAGACAAAGCAGCCTCTGACGAACTCTGGTCCAAATTGATCGAGTCCGAAATGCTTCAGGAGCACATGATCGAGCAGGCAAAAATCGAGAAGGAAGCCAAGAAGGCCAAGAAAAAGGAAGAAACCAAGGGCGACGGCACCGCTTCCTCGAACGAGAAGAAAGACGAGGCCGCCAAGAAAGATAAGGAAGAAGAGGAGAAGGCCGAAGTGCGCCTCGTGAAGGATTACGAGCGCCTCCAGGAGACCATCGACAAGAACACCACCGAAGATGTGGTGAACTACTTCCTCTCCTGTCTCGCCACGGCTTACGATCCGCACACGGAATACATGAGCCCGACCGAGATGGAGAATTTCAACATCCAGATGAAGCACCAACTCTTCGGCATCGGTGCATTGCTCGGCATCAAGGATGATGTGGCCGAGATCCAGGGTATCATCGTCGGCGGTCCGGCTGACAAGCAGGGCGAACTCAAGCTCAACGACCAGGTCATCTCCGTCGCTCAGGGCGACTCCGAGTGGGTTTCCACCAAAAAGATGCCTCTGAACAAGATCGTCGAAATGATTCGCGGCAAGCAAGGCACCACGGTCAATCTCAAGGTTCGCCCCGCAGATGACCCTACCACGACCACGGAAATCAGCATCGTCCGTGGTGAAGTCGCCCTGAAGGACAAGCTGGCCAATGCTGAGTTGCTCCAGACTCCATCAGCTCAAGGCAAGCCCCTCAAGGTGGGCTGGATCAATCTCTCGTCTTTCTACGCCGACATGCAGGATGGCAAGGTCAGCACCACGGCCGATGTGGAGCGCCTGCTCCGCCGCCTGATGAAGGAAGGGATCGAAGGCCTCGTCTTTGACCTCCGTGGCAATGGTGGAGGCTCCCTGGAGGAAGCCATTCGCCTCACAGGTCTCTTCATCCCCTCGGGCCCTGTGGTCCAGGTCAAGGACTGGAAAGATGAGGTGTCCTTCCGCGAGTGCTCGAATGCTCGCCCTCTTTATGACGGCCCCCTCATTGTCCTCACCGATAAGGCCAGCGCTTCTGCCAGCGAGATTTTCGCCGCCGCTCTTCAAGACTACCGCCGCGCTGTCGTGATCGGCGACAAGAGCACCTATGGCAAGGGCACCGTCCAGACCATCCAGGAAGTCGAGCGCTTCATGCCTTTCTTCGCCGACAAGAGCCGCGCCGGTAATCTCAAAGTGACCATCCAGAAATTCTACCGCATTGCCGGTGGCTCAACGCAGCTCAAGGGCGTCGTGCCTGATTTGCAACTCCCCTCGCTTCGGGATGCCATGGACTTCGGCGAAGGCTCGCAGAAGAATGCCTTGCCTTACGACGAGATTCAGCCCTTGCCTTACACCACGTTCCGCAAGGACCCCTTCCCCGTCGATGAACTCCGCGCCCGCATGGACAGCCGCGTGAAAGGGAATCCCGACTTTGCTTACATCCAAGATGAAGCCGACCGTCTCAAGAAGCGCCTGGAGCGCGACACCGTGTCTCTCAATCAGAAGACCCGCGAGCAGGAGCGCAAAGAGAATGAAACCCGCCGTGACAAGTATGAGGAAGACCGCGAAGCACGCGCCAAGGCTGTCGCTGAGAAACTCAAAGCAGACACCTTCAAGATCTACCACCTCACGCTAGACAATGTGGATCAGGCCGAACTCGTCCCCGAATCCGCCTTCACGCTGGAGCAGAGCACCGGCATCAGGTCTTCCAAGCGCAAAGGCGATGACGAAGAGGACACTGGCCCTGAGTCCACCAAGTTCCCTTACGGTATCGAGCCTACCAAGCTCGAAGCGATCAATGTCATCCGCGACATGATTGACCTCGGCAACGGCGCTCCCGCCACGGCTAAGACCGAAGAGAAGAAATAGTTCGCAAGCCGACCTCGGCAGCGTCATTTGAAAGCCAGGCCGTCATCGGCCTGGCTTTTCCATTTTCGATTCCCTCGTCGGTGAGTCGATGTGCGCAACCCCCACCCTTTCCCAATGTCCCACCTTCTGCAATCACCCCTCTGGCTGGCCGATTCGCTCGGCTCGCCACTACCGGACAATGAGTTCGGCGTCTCCGTCAGCCTGCCGCTCTGGGCACATGTGATCGGCTATGAGGAAGGCGATGCCGCCATCACCAGCCAGTTCCGCTCTGGCTATCCTCGCTTCTTCCTGCCGCCTGCGATCGAGCGTCTTTTCAAAGCCGCCGAGCAAGCCCTGGGCCGGCCCAGCGAGCGTTGCATCGTCTTCCCGCGACTCGTTCATGCCGAGCGCTGCCTGGAGTGGCTGCGCCGCAACGGCATCAGCGATGGCCTGCGCACCGCCACGTTCACTGATGACGCGCTGGGCGTCGCCTTGTTCCCCACCGCTGCTTACGACACCGCGCGGAAGTTTTGGCGCTTCGCGGGCGAGGTGGTCAGCATTCGCCAGTCGCTTCATGCTCTCGGCGAAACATCGAGCGTGACGCGCGAAGAAGGCGAGGAAGCCTCGGCCAAGATTCGTCAGCATCTCGCAGCCCTCAGCGGTCAGGAAGCCGAGGACGTGTTCCTCTTCCCGTCCGGCATGGCCGCTTCGTTCGCGGTGCATCGCATGATCACCACGCTGTTCCCTGGCCGGAAGACCACACAGCTTGGCTTCCCGTATGTCGATGTGCTAAAGATTCAGCAGCACTTCGGCACTGGCTCGCACTTCTTCCCGGTGCTTGATGAGCAGTCGTATGCGCAGCTCAGCGATCTACTCGTGCGCGAACCTCAGGCGGGCATCTTCAGCGAGGCACCGACCAATCCCCTGCTCCAGTGCTGCGACTACGAGTGGCTGAGTTCCTTCGCGGGCGAGTCGCCGCTCATCATTGATGACACCATCGGCACCTGCGTTCACGTCGATGCCTTCCGCTTCGCTGACGCGGTCACCACCAGCCTCACAAAGGCCTTCTCCGGTGCGGGCGATGTGCTCGCAGGCAGCGTCATTCTCTCGCGCGCGTCGCGGCACTACGCGGCCTTCAGCGCCTTCCTGCGTGAGCACCATGACCACGCCTTGTTCCCTGCCGATGCCGTGGTGCTGGAGCAGAACTCACGCGACTTCGAAGAGCGCGCCCTCGGTTCCAGCCTCAACTCCATGGCTCTCTACCACTTCCTCCGCCAGCACCCGAAGGTCGGTCGCGTGTGGCATTCCATCAATGAAGGTGGCCCCGGCTATGCGCAGATTCAACGCGGTGACGGCCACGGCTGCCTGTTCTCTTTTGTGCTCAAGGATGAGTCCAGGACTCCGGCGTTCTACGATGCCCTGGAGGTGTGCAAGGGGCCTAGCCTCGGCACCGACTTCACGCTCGCCTGCCCCTACACGCTGCTAGCGCACTACCAGGAACTCGACTGGGCTGAGAGCTGCGGCGTGCCCCGCCATCTGATTCGTGTCTCCGCCGGACTCGAAGACAGCACCGACCTCATCGCACGCTTCGAGCGTGCGCTGGCCAAGGCTTGAAGACTTGCCGCCATCTCTTGGACAGGATTTACAAGATTCTCAGGATCATTCAGGATGGCCCGGCTGCACTTTGGAGGCTCCGATTTGAAACGATGCGTTTTGCCGCTGGTTTCAAATCACGTTGATCAATCCTGCATCATCCTGCCATCCTGTTAATCCTGTCAAAACCGCTTCCACCTCACCCATGTCCGCCGTCGCTCGCATCGAACAACTCCGCGCTGAGATCAATCACCACAACCGGCTCTACTACCTCGACGCGAAGCCGGAGGTCAGCGATCAGCAGTTCGATGCGCTGCTGCGTGAGTTGCAGGAGCTGGAGGCGAAACACCCTGAACTGATCACGCCCGACTCACCCACGCAAAAGGTCGGCGGCGCGCCTCTCGAAGGCTTCACGCAGATCGCGCACACGGTGCCGATGATGTCCTTGGACAACACCTACTCCGAGGAAGAGCTGCGCGACTTCTACCAGCGGTTGCAGAAAGGGCTCAACCGCGAGCAAGTGCGCTGCATCATTGAGCCCAAGGTGGACGGCGTGGCGATCACGATTCGCTACGAGAACGGCGTGCTCAAATACGGTGCCACGCGCGGCGATGGTCGCGCCGGCGACGACGTGACGAACAACCTCAAGACGATCAAGTCGCTGCCGCTGCGGCTACCGAAGGACGCACCGCAGACCTTCGAAGTGCGCGGCGAGATCTTCATGACCAAGGCGGGTTTCGCCAAGCTCAACGAAGAGCGCGCCGAGGCCGGTGAAGAACTCTATGCCAACCCACGCAACACCACCGCAGGCACGCTGAAGCTGCTCGATCCACGCATCGTCGCGAAGCGTCCGCTCGACCTTGTGCTCTACGGTTTGGCCGATGCAGGCGAAGCCGACGTCAACTCCATGCACGACGTCCATGCCTTGCTGGACAAGGCCGGGCTGCGCAAAGCCGATCTGATCTGGACCGTCACCTCCGCCGACGAAGCTGTCGCTGCGATCCGTGAACTCGATGAGAAGCGCCGTGCGCTGCCTTATGAAACCGACGGCGCGGTGATCAAGGTGGATGACTTCGGTGACCAGCGCGAACTGGGCGCAACCTCGAAGGCACCACGCTGGGCCATCGCCTACAAGTATGCGCCGGAGCAAGCCGAAACGAAGCTGCTGGCCGTGGACATCCAGGTCGGTCGCACGGGCGCACTGACACCGGTGGCAAGGCTGGAGCCCGTCTTCCTCAGCGGCTCCACCGTGAGCAATGCGACGCTGCACAATTTCGAAGAGATCGAGCGCAAGGACATCCGCGTGGGCGACCGTGTGATCATTGAGAAGGCGGGCGAGATCATCCCCGCCGTGGTCTCCGTGCTGAAGGAAAAGCGCACCGGCGACGAGCACACCATTCACGCACCCACGCACTGCCCGGTGTGCAACGCGATCGCCACCAAGGACGCAGAGCAGGTCGTCATTCGCTGCACGAACCCCGATTGCTCCGAGCAGGTGAAGCGTCGTCTGGAGCACTTCGTGCATCGCGGTGCGATGGACATCGCGGGGCTGGGTGCTGAGAAGGTCGGGCAGTTCGTGGATGCGAAGCTGATCAGCAACGTTGCCGACATCTACGACCTCGACGAACTGCGCCTCGCTGGCATCGAACGCCTCGGCGCGAAGAGCATCGACAACCTCATCAAAGGCATCCGCGACAGCAAGCAGCAGCCGCCCTGGCGTTTGATCTTCGGCCTTGGCATCCTGCATGTGGGAGCCAGCGGCGCGCGCTCGCTGCTCGATCACTTCGGCAGCATCGACAAGCTCGCCGAGGCCAGCATCGAAGAACTCACGCAGGTGCAGGACATCGGCGGTGTGGTCGCACCCAGCATCCATGCGTGGTTCCGCGATGAGCGTAACCAGCAACTACTCGCCCGCCTGCGCAGTGCTGGTCTCACCTTAGCCAATCCGCAGTCCGAGCAGCTCAGCGACAAGTTCGCTGGCACGACTTGGGTCATCACCGGCACTCTGAGTCAGGGCCGCGAAGAGATCGCCGAACTCATCCGCGCCCACGGCGGCAAAGTCAGTGGCAGCGTCAGTGGCAAGACGACCTACCTGCTCGCAGGTGAAGAAGCCGGCAGCAAACTCGACAAGGCCACCAAGCTCGGGGTGAAGGTGCTCGATGAAGCGGCGTTTCGAGCCATGATTGGCTGAGCCGCACGACTGCTTCGCTGGAGATCTCCTTGTCACCCAGCATCACTCACGCCACCATTCAGACCGCATGAGATACGCACTGATCGCCGCCTTGATTGGCATATCGTCCCACGTCACCGCAGGCGAGCCCGTGACGCTTTTCAATGGCAATGACCTGTCGAACTGGCACGCGAAAGCTGAACCGAAGAAGGGCACGAACAAGTGGGTGGTGGGCAGTCCACGATTGGCAGCGGATACTTCCAAGCTCGACATCACAGGCCCTGAAGGAGCGATGGTGAATATGGCAGCGAAGCACGGCGACAGTTGGGATCTCTACTCCAAGGAAGCTTTTGGCTCCTGCCGGATCGAACTCGACGTGCTCGTTCCGAAAGGCTCAAACTCCGGGATCTACGTGATGGGCGAGTATGAGGTCCAGGTTTTTGACAGCCATGGCAAGGCCAAGCCCGGTCCTGGCGACATGGGTGCCATCTATGGAGCTAGTCCGCCGCCGGTGAATGCTTCCTTGAAGCCCGGCGAGTGGCAGCACTACGTGATCGAGTGGCAGGCACCCACTTTCGACAGCCAGGGCATGAAAACTGGCAATGCCAAGTTCGTGAAGGTTGAACTCAACGGCATCTTGTTGCACCAGAACCTCGAAATGAAAGGTCCTACTCCCGGAGGTATCACGGGCAAGGAGTCTTCGAGCGGCCCACTGATGTTCCAAGGGAACCACGGAGCCGTGGCTTATCGCAATGTCATCATTACCCCCCTTCCTTGATTCATGCCCCACTTGCGTCACCTCCTGATTCCTGTGCTTGCCGTGTTGCTGTCCAGTTGCGGCGGCATCAACCCCATGGTGCAGTCCTGGTCCACACGGCTGCCCAACTCAGAAGGACTGCCGCAGGTCACCCCGCTCCAGCTTTACCAGGAGATCGGCATCAAGGTGGACCTCCTGCCCAAGGGCAAGGTGGGGCGGACCGGATGGAGGATGGACCCTCAGTTCATCACCATCCACAGCACGCAGAACTTCAGCTCGGGTGCCACCGCCTTTCAGCACGCCCTCGGTATGAAACGGGGCTCTTTCCGTGCTCACAAACGCCCCGGAGGCAATCGCACGGGCTATCTCACCTGGCATTTTACGGTGCAGCAGAATGCTGCCGTCCAGCACCTGCCCACCCGTGAGCAGGGCGAGCACGCGGATTTCACCGGCCCAGGGAACCGCACGAGCATCGGCATCGAGATGTGTGAAAACAAGGGCAATGATCTGGCCTGGACGGTGGATCGCACCGCTCGGCTGGCCGCCTACCTGATGTATGTCTATCGACTGCCGCTCAACCGTGTGGTGCCTCACTATCACTGGCCTCGCTACGGCACTAGCCCTCTGCACAAGGACTGCCCTCACTTCCTGCTGAACAATGGCAAGCCTGGAGCCACCTGGAATTGGTTCCTCAGCCGGGTCAACATGCACTACAGCCGTATCGTTCCCGGTCCAGTGGCCAGCATTTAGCACTCGTCGAGGCCCTGCTGGGGGATTGAGGGTTGCGGTCAAAAGTCGCAGGTTCGGTATCTTAGCCGAACCGCCATCATCATTCGGCTCTCCACCATTCCACGTCGGCTTTGTAGGGGTGGGTTAACTCTTTTCGCGAGGTTCACCGTGCCTTTCTCAATGGCATCCGCCTAGCCTGAGCACTGGATGACCAGCGTCGGCATTGACCTCCACCTTCGGCCTGGAGAGTGGATCTTTTCTACTGTCTGCGGGGATTCTGAAACCTCGGTTCTGGCACTTTGATACGCAAATCAGCGGCCAAACTCAGTCGAATTTCAGAGCCTCGTGAAATTATGGTTATCTTTAATACTTGCATTTGTTGCTAAATACTATAATTATTCGAGTGAAATTCGATTCGCCATAATCTAACCTCTTCTCAAGGCCCTCACCACGGGCTGACCGCCATGATCCCAGTGATCGACAACCTTTTGCGCCAGTGCGGCTTCGCCGAGAACGAAGACGTGCGCCAAGCCATCGACGAGGCCTGCCACAACCAGACCTCGTTCGTCGATGCCGTCCTCGATGTGTCCGGCGTCAACGAGCGCACCTTCCTCCAGGGTCTCGCCAAAATGCTAGACCTTCCCTGGTGGGAACCCGATCCCGACAAGCAGCAGGATCGCAGCCTCCGCCGTTACCTGCCCGCCGATGTCGCGCTGAAGAACCGTCTCCTACCCATCGGCATCGACACAAAGCCGAGCGAGAACGCCGCCAACGCCATCGACCAAGCGAGCGCCGTCGAGGCGACCGCGCTGCACATTGCCGCGACCGATCCGCTCAACCTCGTCGCTCGCCAGCAACTCGCTGCCGCTGTGAGCCTGCCCGTCGTGTGGCACGTCGGCGCGCGCACCAAGATCGCCGAAGGTCTCCAGAAGCTCTATGGCCTCGGCGCTGACACCTTTGAAAAGATCCTCCGCGGTCGCGCGGACTGGGGCGCAGAGGAACTCGCCGAAGAAGTCACCGTGCTCGACAACGAGCCCGAAGACGAAGAGGCCAGTGTCGTGCGCTTCGTGAATCAAATCATTCGCCGCGGCCTGGAGCAGCGCGCCACGGACATTCACGTCGAGCCGCAGCAGGATCGCCTGCGCATCCGCTATCGCATTGATGGCCGTCTCGAAGAACTGCCCGTGCCAGACAACATCAAGGCGCTGCAAGCCTCCGTGATCGCGCGCCTCAAGATCATGGCGCGCCTCGACATCGCGGAGAAGCGCCTGCCGCAAGACGGTCGTATCAATCTCGAACTCGACGGCAACCCCATCGACGTGCGCGTGGCCACCATCCCTTCGGTAGAAGGCGAGAGCGTGTCGCTGCGCTTGCTCGGTCAGCAGACCGTCACGCTCGATCGCCTGGGCATGAATGGCACGCTGCGTCCGGTCGTGGAGGAACTGCTCAAGCTGCCCAACGGCATCATCCTCATCACCGGTCCCACCGGTTCCGGTAAATCGACGACGCTCTACGCCTTCCTCAGCCAGCTCAATCAAACGCATCGCCGCATCGTCACCATCGAAGACCCGGTGGAATACAAGATGCCCGGCATCCTTCAGATCGCGGTGAAGCCAGAAATCGGCCTCACCTTCGCGACGGGACTGCGCTCCATTTTGCGCGGCGATCCCAACGTCGTGATGGTCGGTGAAATGCGCGACCTCGAAACGACCGAAATCGCCATCCGCGCGGCTTTGACCGGTCACTTGGTGTTCTCCACGCTGCACACGAATGACGCCATCGGCGGCATCACGCGATTGGTCGATATGGGCGTCGAGCCCTTCCTCGTATCGAGCGCCGTGCGCGCGTTCTTTGCACAGCGTCTCGTGCGTCGTCTCTGCCCCGTGTGCCGCGAGCCCACGGAGGTCGAGCCCGAGTATCTCGAATCCATCGGTTTCCCCAACTTCCGTCGCGGCCAACTCATGAAGGCCAAGGGCTGCGAGAGCTGCCGTGGCACCGGTTATCAGGGTCGTCTGTCGATCTATGAAATCTGCATCATGACCAATGCACTGCAACATCTCATCAACACGCGTGCGCACCCCAGCGAGTTCCACAAGCAAGCGCTCGCCGACGGCTATCTGCCCATGCGCGGCTACGGCTTCATGAAGGCGCTGGAAGGCGAGACCACCATCCAGGAAGTCCTCAGCGTCACCGCCGCCGAACGCACCTTCCACGAAGAGAAACCCAAGCTCGTCCCGCGCGCACCTGCCTCGCGACCACTCGTCCCTGTTGCTCACTAACCCATGCCCACGTTTGCTTACAGCGCCCACGGCCCCAGCGGCATCGTCACCGGCACGCTCTCTGCGAGCGACCGCGGCGAGGCGTTTTCGTTGCTGGGCAAGCAGCGGCTGCAACCATTCAAACTCGAAGTCGCTGGCACCGCCACGAAGGCAGCCGAACCGAAGGCAAAAGCTAAACCAAGCGAGACCAAAGCGGCTGATGCCGCCGCACTCACAGG
>CAUJJC010000310.1 GCA_963204975.1 Verrucomicrobiota bacterium
GGCGAGATGCCCGGCGTGATGGACCTCGAAAAAGAAACTCAGGTCACTCAGCAGCTCTACGGCATCGGCGAACCCACCACCGACGACTTCGGCCGCAAATGCCTGCTCGCCCGCCGCATGATCGAGGCCGGTGTCCGCTTCGTCGAAATCAACCACGGCGACTGGGATCATCATTTCAATCTAGGCGAGGCTCTGCCCGCGAGCTGTGCCGCCGTGGACCGCCCACTTCGTGGTCTGCTCACCGATTTGAAATCACGCGGTCTTCTCAAAGACACGCTTGTCATCTGGGGCGGCGAGTTTGGCCGCACCCCGCACGCCGAAGGCCAGGACGGCCGCGATCACAACGTCAAAGCCTTCACCCTATGGATGGCCGGCGGCGGCGTGAAAGCCGGAGCCCGCCACGGCCTCACCGACGACTACGGCTACGAAGCCATCGCCGGCCAGGTCAGCATCCACGACTGGCACGCCACCATCCTCCACCTCCTCGGCCTCGATCACGAAAAGCTCACCTACCGCCACGCCGGCCGCGACTTCCGCCTGACCGACGTGCATGGCCGAGTCGTGACGGAGATCATCGGGTGAGCCTTGGTGCTTCCGCCCACTCCGAACGACTATCAGGGGTAGCTGTGACTGCTTCACTACGCGGCAGCGTTACCATAACACCCGCTTTGCAGG
Organism: Verrucomicrobiota bacterium; assembly: GCA_963204975.1. Taxonomy (GTDB): domain Bacteria; phylum Verrucomicrobiota; class Verrucomicrobiia; order Verrucomicrobiales; family Verrucomicrobiaceae; genus JAEUHN01. Next base: position 676 of record CAUJJC010000310.1, read on the forward strand.
TTTCGGGCGCGAGGAGCGGGCTTGGCGGGCGTTTGTGACTTCATGCGTGCTCCGCTCCTAGCTCTCTCCTTTCTCTTTGGCCTCCTCGCCGCGCCTTTGGCGGCGGATGAATCGGCGGTGATGAAACGCGGTGTGAAGCTCTTCACCGACCGCGATTACGTCATCGACGAAATGCCCGATGCGGTCAAAGACCTGCCGTTTCATCGGACAAGCATCGAGAAGACCAACGTAACGGTCACGAAGCCAGGCACGCTGTTTGCGCTAACTCCGACGACTCGGCCCAATGCGTCGAGTCAGGAGGAGCCGCTGCGCGAAGTGGGTTTCTCGAAGGTCGATGGGCCGGAGGTGCAGTTTTTTCCGGGGGAGGTGAATCGCGTGAGCCTTTACCGCAAAGCCGTAAAGGCTGGTGAGCGGTTTCAATTAAAAAATGGTGCTGCTCGTGATGGCGGATGGGGCGGAGATAAAAGTCGGTTCGGATTAACTGGTGACCTTTCTCTGCAACTGCGACAGCCGCTCCTGTAGCTAAGCATGGGAAGTTGTTTGCTATCTCTCTCGTTTCAACAGAGTCGTATATGGAGTGCCCGCATCAGGGCCATATAGAATGGGAATTTAAGCTTTGGTTGCGATACGATGCTTGGCGGGCATTCGAGCCGCTTTTCTGCCAGTAGTGGGCATCAGCGGCATCGCGAACTTCAAGCGGCTCCCTATCATCGGGGAACTCTCGGCTTCCACCTCCCAAAGCCAGCGCATCCAGTCGGAAACTTCCGTCTGGACCCAAGGCTCAAAGGGTTTGGTGGTTTTTTTCATGATTGCACAGAGATCAACTGCCGGTTCGCCGCAGAAGCTCGTTGCGGAGCTTCTCCAACTGCTTGGCAGCAATGAAAAAGTGATCCTGAATCGACGGTTCGCCAAGGATTTTCTGATAAAAGGTGGAAGAGGTGGCTGTCGCCTCGCCCCAGACGAGTGGCGAGTCGATGGCAGATGCCACCGCAGCCACCCCCATCAGCATCGCGCCGCCGAGTCCTCGATACCCGCCTGCTGGATCATTGGCCGTTGGATGCACCGCGAGAAAGTCGAGCACAATGTGGTGACACCAAGTGCGGCGGCACCATGCAATGCCCAAAGCCGAGGGCGACGGTTTCCATGTCGGTCGCGCGATCAGCAAGAACCCAAATTCACCATCGGGCTGATCCGCGATCCTTCGCTGGAGTGCCGCGATGCTGGTGACGGCCTCGCCCCGGCGCAGGTAATAGCGCCACCGCTTGCCCGCCAGAGTGGCAAACTCGATGGCATCAGAAGCCAGCTCCGGTCGCGTATGTGCAGCAGGCGCCCGCCATCCTCGAATGGCCCGGTCATCCTTTGGTCCACCGATCTCGATCCGCACGGGTTGCGGGCCTTGGGGCGTGAGAATGTTCAAGGAAGCGATCACGCAGCGATTTTGAATATCACGCTGGGTTTTGGCAAGGACATGCTGTCGGAAGTTACCATAACACCCACTTTGCAGGTTTCGGGCGCGAGGAGCGAGCGTGATGGGCGTTTGTGACTCCATGCGTGTTTCGCTCCTAGCTCTCTCCTTTCTCTTTGGCCTCCTCGCCGCTCCTCTGGCTGCGGATGAATCGGCGGTGATGCAACGCGGTGTGACTCTCTTCACCGACCGCGACTACGTCATCGACGAAATGCCCGCTGCGGTCAAAGACCTGCCGTTTCATCGGACAAGCATCGAGAAGACCCACGTGACGGTCACGAAGCCAGGCACGCTGTTTGCGCTGACTCCGACGACTCGACCGAAAGCGTCGAGTCAGGAGGAGCCGCTCCGACAGGCGGGCTTCTTGAAGGTCGATGGGCCGGAGGTGCAGTTTTTTCCGGGGGAGGTGAATCGCGTGAGCCTTTACCGCAAAGCCGTGAAGGCTGGCGAGCGACTGCAATTCAAAAAGATGGTGCTGCTGGTGCTAGCGGATGGCGCGGAGCTTCGGGATGAGGATGGATTGACGCCTTCCGTCATCATGAATCCCGGTGCGGAGTTTCAAGATGAGGCACGCGGTGGCGCGATGATCATCGGGATGGATCGCACGCCGAAAGGCCGCATCTGGGGCTGCTGGACGGGCACGGGGGACAAGCCGGATGGCTATTTCCTGCTCGCGATGAGTGATGACGATGGCGCGACGTGGTCGAAGCCGCGTCTGGCGGTCGGGGCACGGATGGAGGCGGCGCAGAAGGTCAGCGGAGCGCTGGTGGGGAATCTTTGGACGGACCCAAAGGGGCGCTTGTGGCTGTTTTTCGATCAGCAGCTCGGCGATCCGCAGAAGCGCATCACGAACTGGTTCATGCGCTGCGATGATCCCGATGCGGCGGAGCCGGTGTGGAGCATGCCGGTGATGTTTGCGGAAGGCTGCACGCTGAACAAGCCGACGGTGCTCAAGGACGGCACGTGGTTGCTGCCGGTATCCGATTGGCACAAGAAAACGTGCCGTGTGTTTGAATCTACCGATGAAGGTGCGTCGTGGAAGGAGCTCGGCCATTTGCAGTTCCCGGATTGGGAGTTCGACGAGCACATGATGATCGAGTTGAAGGATGGTCGTCTGTGGATGCTCGCACGCACAAAAGGCCAGCCGCATGAGAGTTTCTCCAGCGATGGCGGCAAGACCTGGAGCACGCCGAAACAGGCGGCAACGGTGCAGAATGTGAATGCGCGATTCCTCCTGCGCCGACTCAAATCGGGCCGCATTTTGCTGGTGAAGAATGGTTCGCCTGCGGAGCGCTTGCAGAAGCGCACGCACATGAGTGCATGGCTTTCCGAGGATGAAGGCCAGACGTGGAAAGGCGGCCTGCTGCTCGATGAACGCAACGCGGTGTCGTATCCCGATGGCTTCGAAGCGCCCGATGGACTCATTCACATCCTCTATGATTGGAATCGGCACACCGACGCGGAGATCCTGATGGCGAAGTTTCGCGAGGAGGACGTGCTCGCGGGCAAAATCGTGTCGAAGGACGCGAAGCTGCTCATGCTCGCCAACAAGGCCACCGGTCCGAAGCCCGAGAAGCTCTACAACGGCATCGAACTGCCCGACCAATGGCCGCCGCGCTACCGCGAGCCGAGCGACGCGGTGATGGAGGTGCCTTATTTGAACAAGAAGCCGAAAGTCATCCCCATCGACCTCGGCAGGCAGCTCTTCGTCGATGACTTCCTCATCGAGAAAACCACGCTCAAGCGCACCTTCCATCAGGCGAAGAAGTTCGAGGGCAATCCAGTCTTCAAAGCCGAGACGGAACGCGAACTCGGCCAATCCACGCAAGGCGAGAAGGGCGAGGAAGCCACCACCTTCACCGG
>CAUJJC010000311.1 GCA_963204975.1 Verrucomicrobiota bacterium
CTTACTTCTTCTTGTCCTCACCACCACCGGCATTGGCGATGGCTTGGTCTTCGGGCGGCAGGAAGCCTTTGAAGCGGGCTTTGTCGATGGCCTTCATGTAGGCTTCCATCGGGCTGACGAGGCCGTCGCGGAGCTTGGTCCAGATGGCTTCGTCCATGAATTGCATGCCTTGCGCTTTGCCGCCGATGATGACGTCGTAGAGCTTCTGCGTCGCACCTTCACGGATGATGGAGCTGACGGCGGCGTTGGAGATCATGATCTCGTTCACGGCCACACGACCGCGTCCGTCGGCTTTCTTCATGAGGAGCTGGGCGACCACGCCTTTCAGCGAGGCGGCGAGCATGGTGCGCACCTGGCTCTGCTGGTCGGAGGGGAAGACGTCCACGATACGGTCAACGGTCTTGCGAGCGTTGTTCGTGTGCAGGGTGCCGAACACGAGCAGGCCGGTTTCGGCAGCGGTGAGGGCGAGCGAGATGGTTTCCAGGTCGCGCATTTCACCCACGAGCACGATGTCGGCATCCTCACGCAGCGCGGCGCGCAGACCGTCGGCGAAGGTGGGCGTCTGGATGGGCACCTCGCGCTGGGTGATGATGGACTTCTTGTTGCGATGCACGAACTCGATCGGTTCCTCGATCGTGATGATGTGGCGGCGGAAGTTGACGTTGATGTAGTCGAGCAAGGCCGCAAGCGTGGTGGACTTGCCAGAGCCGGTGGGGCCGGTGACAAGCACGAGGCCGCCGCGCAGGTGGCCGAACTCTTTCACGACGGGCGGGATGCCGAGCTGCTCAAGCGACGCGATCTTCGTGGGAATGATACGGAAGACGCAGCCCATGCCGTTCTGCTGGCGGAAGTAATTGCAACGGAAGCGATTGTCCGCGTCCATCTCGTAAGCGAAGTCGAGATCGCCGCGCTCCAGATACTTGGCCCAGGCGCGCTCCTCGCAGATTTCGTGCATCATGGGCTCGATGATTTCCTGCGTGAGGATTTCATCGGAGATGGGCTTGATGCTGCCGTGGACTCGGATCTTCGGGGGCTGGCCCTGGCTGAGGTGAAGGTCGGAACCACCGAGTTCGATGAGCTTGGCGAAGTAGGCGTCGATGACGGACATGGGAATCGAAAGGGATGAAAGATGGAGGATGAAAAAGGAGGAAGGTCTCAGGCACCTTTGGTGAGGAAGGTGCGCATGACGGCCTTGTCTTCGGCACGGGTCTCGCATTCTTCCCGACTGATGAGGCCCTGCGAGTAGAGGCTGCGCAGGGAATCGTCCATGGTGATCATGCCCACCGATTTGCCGGTCTGCATGATGCCGTTGAGCATGAAGGTCTTGCCGTCACGAATGGTGGCAGCGACGGCGGGCGTGTTCACGAGCAACTCAAGTGCCATGGCGCGGCCGTTACCGTCCACGCGGGGGATGAGCTGCTGGGAAATGATGCCGCGCAGGGATTCAGACACCATGACTCGGATTTGATCACGTTGATCGGAGGGGAACACGTCGAGCACGCGGTCCAGGGTTCGAGCGGAATTGCCAGTGTGCAAGGTGCCGAGCACCAAGTGGCCCGTTTCCGCAGCGGTGATGGCGAGCGAGATGGTTTCCAGGTCGCGCATTTCACCCACCATGATCACGTCCGGGTCTTCACGGAGAGCGCCACGAAGGGCGGCGGAGAAGGACGCGGTGTGCGTGTGGACTTCGCGCTGGTTCACATGGCAGCCTTTGGATTCGACGACGTATTCGATCGGGTCCTCCAGAGTGATGATGTGGTCCTGGCGCTCGCTGTTGATGGAATCCACGAGGGCCGCGAGCGTGGTCGATTTACCACATCCCACGGGACCGGTCACGAGGATGAGACCGTTGTGGTAGCGTGTGAGGGTGCGCACGGTGTCGGGCAGGCCGAGTTCATCAATGGAACGGAGGTTCGTATTGATGATGCGGAAGGCCATATCGATGCCCAGGCGCTGCTGAACAACGGAGGCACGGAAGCGGCCATAGTCAGGCGAGTAGGCGAAATCGACGTCGCCGCGCTCCTTGAGCTGCTTCTGCTGATTCTCGCCCAGGAAGCCCATCGCGAGGCGCTCAGCATCTTCCGCCGTGAGCGGGGCAGCGCGGTGGGTGGCACTCTCCCAGATGGGACCCAGTGTGCCATAACGACGCCACATGGGTGGAGAAGCGGTGGCGAGATGGAGATCGGAGGCATCGTATTGGATGCAAAACTTCAGGTAGTCATCCACCGAGTTCAGCACCGGGACGATCTGAGGTTCATCAGTGACGACGACGGCTTGCGGGACGTATTCTTCAGACTCTTGCGACATGGGAATGGGTATCGGGGCCTTGGCGTTTCAGGACAGTTGCGAGGTAATTCTGGAGGTGGTCTTTGAGGTGCGTGGTGGCGAAATTCATCGCGGCGCGCCGGGCGACCGTGAAAAACAAACCGCTCATCATGCCGGAGAACCCGCGTTTTGTATCGGAACCGCCAAATTTGTCACTCCTAAACTTGGGCGGTAAGATTAAACGGACGATTACCAGCCCTGCGACCACGCCGCCGATGACCCAGGCTAGCTTGTGTTTTTCCAGGCTGCGCCTGGCCAGCGTGGCAGGATTCCACTCCGTGCGGGCGAGCCTCGACTCATGAGTCAGCTCGGCACGGGCGCTGTCCAGCTCCAGCAGGAGCTGGCGCTTCAGTTCGGAGGTTGTTGGTTGCGGGCGACCCATTCGCGATCCTTTTCGAATTGGTTGAGGCTTTCTTCAAAGAGATGCACGCGCTTCCACCGCCCCTTCGCGGCGATGAGGAAGAGGAAGCCGATAAAAAAATGCAGCCCCGCAAGCATGAGCGCGAGGTATTCCCACCGCATCCAGGCCCAGATGTGCTGCTGCAAGTATTCCGCACCGAGCGAAACCACCGCTGGCATCGCCAGCAACCAGGCCACGATCAAGCTCATCAGCGCAAGCACGCCACGCGAACCCACCTTGGACACATGGGTGCCTGCTTCCTGGGCTTCGATTTGGAACAGCTTGCCGCGTGCCCCGACGTAGCGCAGCAAGGCCTGCAATAGACCCCGGATGCGGCTTTCGGTGCCGGAGTCCTGCGACGAAGGATGACCGGCGTCCGGCATGGTTGAGGTCAGTTCACCGTTCTCGATGGAGGGCGGGGCAGGATGCCTGTTAGCGACGGAGAATCAGGCCAATGAAGAGGCCCACGCCAAAGGCGGTGAGCACGGCTTGCACGGGCTTCTCGCGCACAAATTTTTCACCTTCGGTGCGGAGGTCGGCGTAGCGGTCTTGCGCATCGTGAAAGGCCTGCCCGGCATATTCCTTGAACTCATCCGCACGATCCGTGGCGGTGCTCTTGAACTGCTGGGCTCGTTCTTGAGCGGCCGAACGAAGCTCCTGGGCCTTCTGGCTCGCGGCGTTGCGCAGCTCTTCGGCGGCTTTCATGGCGCTGGCTTTCGCGGCCTGAAAAGGGTCCTGGCTGGCTGCGGCGCCAAACTGGGGGTCAGATGGAAGGGGATCGCTCATATCAGGAAGGGTGGGTTAGTGAATAATGACTGCGATGGACTTAACTGAATCGCTCCAGATTCGCGAGAGAAAAAGCAGCGCGTTTGTTTGACGTGATCGTAGCACCCCAGTGGTCCAAAGCCCTTGACCTCGCCACCGCACGCCACCAGATAACCCGCCTCTAAACCAATGCCTGCTCCAACCAAAGTCCTGGTGCTAGGTGCCTCCGGGCGCCTGGGCCGCGCGCTGCTCAGGATTTATCGCGGGGCTGGCATCTCAGCGAGTGCCCTGTCCCACACGGATCTCGATCTCTCCCGCCCCGAGGACATTGCCGCACGTCTAGGCCGCTACGAGTTCGATGTGCTGATCAACACCGCTGGCATCACTGACGTGGATTATTGCGAGGCCAATGAAGGCCTGGCCATGATCGTCAATGGCGAGGCTCCGGGAGCTGCCGCAGCGCATTGTCGGGAACGCGGAGCCCAATTTGTGCAGATCAGCACGGACTACGTCTTCGATGGAGCGGGCCGCGAGCCCCTCGCTGAAGACGCCCCTGCTACACCGGTCAATGCTTATGGCCGCAGCAAACTCGCAGGCGAGCAGACCGCCATCGCCGCCCTGCCGGAAGCACTGGTGCTGCGCGTGGCTTGGTTGTTCGGCATTGAGAAATCCAGCTTCCCTGATCGCATCATCCGTCAGGCACGGGAGCGGCTGGACGTGAGCGCCGTGAACGACAAGTGGGCCTGCCCAACGTATGCCGATGACGTCTGCAACTGGATGCTCGCGCTGCTGGCGATGGACGATGTGAAAGGCATCTTTCACCTGTGCAATTCGGGTGCCTGTTCCTGGCAGGAGTATGGCGAAGCAGCACTGACCATCGCTTCGCAGCTCGGCGTCCCCTTGAAGACCACCAGCGTTCGCGGCCACACGATGGAAGGCTTTGCCCCCTTCCTCGCCGCACGTCCGCCTTACACCGCGCTCAGCACCGCGAAGTTCACCGCCCTCACTGGCATCCAGCCGCGCAACTGGGAAGCTGCCCTGGAAGACTACCTGCGCGCCAAGCACTCGAACCGATGAACTCACACCCCACACTCATCCTGCGCACATCCGAAGGTGCCAGCGCCACGCTCTTCCACCACGGCGCGCATGTCACGTCGTGGAAAACGCCGGATGACCGCGAGCAGATGTTTCTCAGCAGCCGCTCGGAGTTCGGCGCAGGAACGGCGATCCGCGGCGGCGTGCCGGTCGTGTTCCCGCAGTTCTCAGGGCTCGGCCCGTTGAACAAGCACGGGTTCGCCCGCAACCTCGTCTGGATGCCAGTCTCGGTGCAAACCGATGCCGCCGTGCTGCGTCTGGAGGACTCGGACGCGACGCGCGCTCAGTGGCCGCACGCCTTCCGAGTGGAGCTTCACATTCAGCTTCATGCCTGGAGCCTGGACATGACGCTGAAAATTCACAACACGGGCAGCGCGTCTTTCGATTTCACCGCAGCACTCCATACCTACCTCGCGGTGGATGATGCCTTCGCCAGTCAGGTGGAGGGTCTTCAAGGGCTGACCTACCGGAACAATCCGACGCAAACCGAGCACCTCGAATCCGCCGCCCGCATCGGCTTTGACACCGAGATCGACCGCGCCTACTTCGGTGCAGGCTCGCGCCAGCTTGTCCTGCATGATGGCTCGCGCCGCGTGCTGGTGAGTCAGCGAGGCTTTGACGACACGGTGGTCTGGAATCCCGCTGCTGAAGTCGGGGCCAAGATTCCGGACATGGAGCCCGAAGGCTGGCTTCGTTACGTGTGCATCGAAGCTGCCGCGGTGAAGCCCGCCATCACGCTCGCCCCCGGTGCCGAATGGTCGGGCACCCAGCGGCTGGACGCGAGCGCATAGGCTGTTGCCGAATAGGCGCTTCATCCCATTGCCCACCACGGAGAGTCCGTGAAGGAACTTCGGGCGCACATCGTTTGGTTTGAGCTTCATTCACCACCGAACTCATGCGCCTTCATCTCGCTCTTTCCGCCCTGCTGGGCATGGCCCTCGTCGCCCATGCTCAAGAAAAGAAACCTGCCCCTGCGACTCCCAAACCCGCCGCCGCCAAACGTGTGCCCGCCAAGCCCGCACCCAAAGGCTGGGGATTGAAGGATGGCGACCGCGTCATCTTCATCGGCGATTCGATCACCCACCAGTGCCTCTACACCCAGTATGTGGAGGACTATTTTTTCACGCGTTACCCGAATGTGAACATCAAGTTCCGCAATGCCGGCATCAGCGGCGACCGAGCCCAGGACGCGCTCGACCGCTTCGATGACGACATCGCGCCGTTCAAGCCCACCGTCGCCACCGTGCTCCTCGGCATGAACGACGGCAGCTATCGCGACTTCGATCCCGTCATCTTCAAGACCTACGCCGATGGCATGACCAAGCTCTGCGACCGCCTCGATGCTCTGAAGTGCCGCGTCATCCTGATGAGCCCCACCATGTTCGATCATCAGGCCTTCGAGCAGATGGTGGCCAAGGACCTCGCGAGGTCGAAGAACAAGGACCCACAGAACTACAACGGCGTGCTCGCTTACTACGGCAAGTGGGTGCAGGAGACCGCACGCAAGCGCGGCTACGGCTTCGTCGATCTCTACGGTCCGCTCAACACGCTCACCACGCAGGGACGCCGCCAAGACCCCAACTTCACTCTCATCGCGGACGCCATCCATCCCGGCCCCGATGGCCAGTTGATCATGGCTTACGAGCTGTTGAAGCAGACCGGCGAACTCGGCGGCATCTTCGGCAGCGGAGTCAGGCTGGCCGACGGCCAATGGCGTGCCATCAACCCCACTCTCGTGACCGATGTGAAGGGCGAGCCCGGCAAGTCCGTGAGCTACACGGCCACGATCAAATCGCTCCCCTGGATCGTGCCCGCCGAGGCGGCCCTGGGTTACAAGCTCAGCCGCGCAGGCCACACCGGCTCCCAGGAGAGCCACATCGTCGTCGGGCTGGACGCAGGCTACTACAGCCTCCGCATCAATGGCCAGGACGTGGGACGCTTCGATGAGCGCATGCTCGGCGTTCACGCTGAGATCGAGGAGAACCCGAACTCCCCCACGCACCAGCAAGCCCTCAAGGTCGCGGAATTGAACAAGCAGCGCAACGCCGAGGCCATCAACCCGCTGCGTGGCCTCTACGGCCAGCGCAAGGGCAAGCTCCGCGCCGCCAAGGAAGCCGCCAATCAGGCCGCCACCGCAGCTCCGTCCAAGGACGGCCAGCCTGCCCCTGCCGCAGCGAAAGTGAACAGCATGGAAGCCTTCAACGCCTGGCGCGAGAACGAGCTGAAGCCCAAGGAAGCCGAGTTGCTCAAGAAGGCTGAGGCCTTTGAAGAACAGATTCGCCAAGTCGCTCAGCCCCAGCCCGTGAAGGTGGAAATCATCCCCACCGCTGCTCCCGCCAAGCCGATGCCCAAGGCTCGCGCCAAGCCTGTAGCTAAGAAGGCGGCTTGAGCTTGCGCATTTGCACGCCTTGTTCGCGCGCTGCCCATGGAACGTCTGAATCAGGCCATCGCCAATACCCGTGCCCGCCTGCTGGCGGAGATGCAGCAGCACGGGCACTGGGAGGGCGAGCTGTCCAGCAGCGCGCTCTCCACGGCGACGGCCGTGGTGGCCCTGTCATTGGTCGATGCCACCGCGAACGAGGGTTTCATCCGCGCGGGCGTTCGATGGATTGCCGCCCACCAGAACAGCGATGGCGGGTGGGGTGACACGCCCGTGTCTCGCAGCAATTTGTCCACCACGCTGCTGTGCTGGTCCGCCCTGGGTATCGCCAGCCAGGAGGCACCGATCGAAGCAGTCCGGCTGTGCGAGATGTGGATTCGCAATGCCGTCGGGTCGCTGCGACCCGACGAGGTGGCCAAGGCGGTGATCGCCCGCTACGGCAAGGACAAGACGTTCTCCGTCCCTATCCTGATGATGGCGACCCTCTGCGGACGCATGGGAGACAATGCCTGGTCCCGCGTGCTGCCCCTGCCCTTCGAGCTGGCTGTGCTCCCCCGCTCCTGGTTCGGGGCCATCGGATTGCCCGTGGTCAGCTACGCCCTGCCCGCGCTGATTGCCATTGGCCATGCCCGCTTCCATCACTCGCCCCCAGGCTGGTGGTCGCCCCTGCGCTGGATTCGCGGCTGGGCCTGGAAGCGCGTGCGCCCGATGCTGCGGGACTTGCAGCCTTCCAGCGGTGGCTACCTGGAAGCCACGCCGCTGACCAGCTTCGTGACCATGGCCCTGGCTGGCTCTGGTGAAAAAGACCATCCCTGTGTGCCCAAGGCGGTCGAGTTCCTCCATCGGTCCATGCGCACCGACGGTAGCTGGCCCATCGACACGAACCTCGCCACCTGGGGCACCACGCTAGCAGTCAAGGCCCTGGGTGACGACTTGCCCCGGGATCAACGTTCGAAGATCAAGTCCTGGCTGCTCGACCAGCAATACACATCCATCCATCCGTTCACCAATGCCGCGCCCGGTGGCTGGGCCTGGACGGATCTCCCTGGCGGTGTGCCCGATGCGGACGACACGGCGGGAGGGCTGATCGCATTGTGGCACCTCTGCGACGATGAGGACGACCACCAGCGCCACATGCCTCAAGCTGCCGCTGCCGTGCGCTGGCTGCTTGATCTCCAGAATCGCGATGGCGGCATTCCCACGTTTTGCCGAGGCTGGGGCACCCTGCCCTTTGATCGCAGCGCTCCAGAACTCACGGCCCACGCGCTCTGGGCCTGGCACCTCTGGTCCGTTTACATGCCCGCCGAGATCAGCGAGCGCCTGCCCGACGCGATCGAACGTGCGCAGCGTTACCTCACCCGCACCGGCAAAGCCTTCGCCAAGCTCGAAGCCCGCCGCACCATCGCCTACACCCCGAGCCACCGGCTTCCCGCCCCGCGTCGTATGCCGCACTGGGAGCCACTTTGGTTCGGCAACGAAGCCTCCGTAGAACAGTCCAATCCGATCTACGGCACAGCTGCCGTGCTGCGTGGTTTGCTCGGCAGCGGTCTCACGGCGAAGCATCCACTCGTGCGTAGCGCCGCCGTATTTTTATTCGCAGATCAGGATGCCCTCGGTGGCTGGGGCGGTGCCCATGGCGTGACTCCGAGCATTGAGGAAACGGCGGTAGCTCTGACCGCACTCGCCCCCGTCGCGGACCAGTTCCATGACGTGGTGCAACGCAACGCCAAGCCCGTCGAACGCGCCGCTGCCTGGCTACTGGAAGCCACTCGCGAGGGCACTCAATTCCCCGCTGCGCCCATCGGCCTCTACTTTGCCCGCCTCTGGTATCATGAGCGGCTCTACCCCATCATCTGGACGCTCGGCGCTCTGAAGGCGGCACGCGAAGCGCTTACGAAATCCTGATCACTGCGCGGAGGCCTGGAAGAGTTTTTCCTCGCCACGCACATGCGCCAGCACTTCGCCCGCAAGGTAAAGCGAGCCGGTGATGAGTGTCCGCTCCTTGCCCTTCTTCGCAGCCGCAATCGCCAGATCGGGGCTCTCATGCACATGCGTCTCGACCGACGGTCCAAACATCGCCGACAGGACCTCTCGGATGTGCGAGGGCGGAGCCGAGCGTGTGGACTGAAAGCCCGTGAAATGCCAGCGCGCGGCGATGGGCTGCATGGCGCGCAGAATCGCGCGCACGTCCTTGGAGCTAGCCGCACCAAACACGATGGAGGCCTTTTCGCCGGGAAATTTTTGCTGCCAGGTGCGGACCAGTGTCTCGGCGGAGTCGATGTTGTGCGCGCCATCGAGGATCATCCGGTTGTCCGCATCCAAACGCTGGAACCGTGCCGGCCAATCGACGTTCTTCAACCCCGCTCGCAGCACGGCCTCAGGGAATCGCAGTCCCACGGCCTTGAGCGCCGCCACCGCGAGTGCGGCATTCCACAACTGATGCTGGCCCGCCAGACCCAGCTCGTAGCCGCGCACGGGCGTGGTCACGACTTGCAGTTGAGCACCGCGCTCGCGCGCCGTCATCGAGATGATGTCCATCACGTCCGGGTGCTGCTTGATCGTCAACACGGGAACGCCGGGCTTGATGATGCCGGCCTTTTCACGCGCGATCTCGCGCAGGGATTCACCGAGCAATCCCTGATGGTCCATGCTCACGGACGTGATGACTGTGACTTCGGGTTTCAGCACATTGGTGGCATCGAGCCGTCCACCGAGACCAGTCTCAAGCACCACCCACTCGTTCTTGCGATCACGAAACCAGTCGAGCGCGAGGGCAAACGTGAGTTCGAAGAACGTCGGATGCGGGTCCCACTCCGTCACCTTGGTGCGCAAGGCGGCCAGCTTCGCCACGATCTCGGACGATTCGATCATGCGCTCCGTGTCACGCACACGCTCACGGAATTGAATGAGATGCGGCGAGGTGAACAGGCCCGCATTCATGCCCGCCGACTTCATGATGCTATGGATGAAGGCACACACACTGCCCTTGCCATTGGTGCCCGCGACGTGGATGAACTTCTGGTCCTCGACCGGCAGGTCCATCTCGCGCAGGAGTTTGCGGACGTTGTCGAGGCCCAGCTTGATGCCGAACAACTGGGTGCTGTAAAGCCAGTCGAGCAGCGTCTTCTCGTTGTTGGGCGCAGACATCGGTTCAGATGGGGTCGGAGGCCAACTCGTAGCCAAGGATTGAGAGTGCGCAAACGGCGGCTGTCTCACTGCGAAGAATCAACGAGCCCAGGGACCAGGGCTGAAATCCCGCCGCCGCCAGCACCGCATACTCGCTCTCCGTGAAATCGCCCTCCGGGCCAATGGCGAGAGCCGCTGATCGAGGCGCACCCTGCCGGATCGCTCGCAGACTGCGCGCCTCGGGCTGAAGCGAGGCGGTGACTTTAACGTCGGCCTCGAATTGTCCGCAGGCCGATTCCAGGCTGCATGGCATCACCACCTCTGGCAGCCACGCCTGGCCACATTGCTTGCACGCCTCCAGCGCCACGCGCTGCCACTTGGCCAGTTTCTTCGCCGCTTCCGCCGCGTTCAATCGCACGATGCTGCGCTGGGAAATGACGGGAATGATGCGCTGCACTCCCAGCTCCACCGCCTTCTCGATGATCCATTCCATCGTGTCTCCCTTCACCAAGGCTTGCAGCAAAGTGATTTCACAGGCTGGCTTCGGAGTCCGTGCGTCGCTGAGCAAAACAAGCCCCACGGTGCCTCCCGAAGCCGACTCGATCCTCGCTTCCGCCTTCCGGCCAGCACCGTCAAACAGCACCACCAGATCGCCCACGCGATGCCGTGTGACCTGGATGCAGTGCTTCGCCTCCTCACCCCGCAGTTCCACAGCACCGCCCTGCCACTCGGAGGCCGGTAGATGGAAATGCGCGTGCGTCATGGCCTCCATGAGAGCGGACGGACAAGGAATGGTCAACACTGGTGCTTCATACTTCCGAAGAAAGCGCTTGCGGAAAAAGGGACTGCGGCAATCATTGCGGCCCTCAAAATCCAATATTCCTGAGTAGCTCAGCGGTAGAGCGGGTGGCTGTTAACCACTAGGTCGTAGGTTCGAACCCTACCTCAGGAGCCAAAGCACCATTTCAAACCTCGCAGCAATGCGGGGTTTTTTGTTTGTGAATAAGCGCTAAATTTCAGGGTTTCCAGAATCGGGCCAAACTTGGCCCGCATCATGCTGAAACATTCCCGCTCTGTCGCTGCTGGGTCTCAACAACCCGCTGGCGATAACAACCTCAAACCGAACCAAACAAGAACAACGCAATCATGAAGAAAGCACTCCTATGCCTCCTCGTCTCGGTCGCCGGCTTTACCCAGGCCGGAACCAAGCCTGCCAAAAACCCTGTGGTCGCTCCCGCTCCCGTGGATGACTCCCTCGGATTCAGCCTCACCGCTGGTTATGACTCGTCATACATCTTCCGTGGTGTGAACTACGGTGACCATCTGATGTCCGTGGGCCTCAGCGCTCCGATCAAGCTGACAGACAAAGCCACCTTCACCTTCGCTCCCTGGTATGGCCACATCGCCGGTGAGTCCTATGATGAACTCGACCTCGTCGCCAGCCTCACCTATGACCTCGGTTTCGTCACCGCAGGCGTGGGCTACACCTGGTATTACTATCCGTTCTCAGACTTCAGCACCAGCGAGCCCAACATCACGCTCTCCAAGAGCTTTGCTGGCCTCAACTGGTTCGCTGGCGCTTACCTCGACGTCAACGCTGACGGCGGCGATCTCTTCGCCAACAAGGGCGGCGACGAAGGCTGGTATTTCGAGACCGGTGTGAACTACCCGATCAAGATCACTGAATCCTTCAGCCTCGTGCCTGAAGTGAAGATCAGCTACGGCGACAAGTATTACGGCGTGTCCGGCTTCAACAACGTGATCGTGAAGCTGACCGCTCCTATCGCGCTGACAAAGACGGCAACACTTGCTCCCTACATCGCTGGCTCCTTCGCCATTGATGGTCTGGAAGAACTGGGCGTGGAAGACTACCTCGTTGGTGGTGTCGCTCTGACCGTCACTTTCTAGTCGCGCTAGAAAAACAACCTTCGAACGGTCACTTTGGTTGGAGGCCGTTCGGATCACAAGGCCCGGTGGGATTTGGTTGGGTTCCACCGGGCCATTATTTAAAGTCTGGAGGCTCGTGAGGGGCTTCCAGACAAAGCAAAAAGCCAGTCTCGCATCGCGAGGCTGGCTTTTTATTTTTCACTGAGCAACAGGGCGCTGCCCGGCGGCAGGCTAGCTATTGCACTTGGCGCAGACCTTGCCTTCCTTGGCAGCCTTTACGCAGCAGGGGTGGGAGCATTCTTTGCCTGCCTTCTTGGCTTTGTCGCAGCAGCCACCTTCCTTGATTTTGGCGTCAGCAGCGAAGACGGAGGCGGCCATGGCGAAGGCAGTAACGATGATAGCGGTCAGTTTCATGGGTCAGTTAGTTTGAGTTTACGGTTCACAATCAAGAGCGCCCGATGATGCCGCAGCCCCAGTATGGCTGATGCGTTCGAGCTGGCTCCCGACACCTGACTAGACGGCCAGAAATGCGGGCCTCTGTCGAGACAATCCAACGATCAGTTCTTGAAAAGTTGGTCGAGCAGTCCCCCGCCGATCCCTTTAAACATCTGCTCGATCGCTCCCGCCTGCCCGCCCAGCTTGAGCTTGGGCTTTGAGAGACGCTCGGCTGAAACGAAGTCGAAAATCAGCCGTCCCTCCTTGTCCGCGAAGATGGAAAGCACCGTCTTGGTCAATCCGTCGCCCAGCTTCGTCGTGATGCCCTGCTTGATCGTCGTGGCCAGTGCATCGGCAGGAATCAATTGCAGCGACATCTCGTGATCGTCAGCAGCACCATTCAACCAACTGCCAGGCCGCAGCACCACGACGTAGTCCTCAAACTCTGCTCGCATCTCTTTCACAAACTCGACCCTCCCGTTCGCGAGGCGCATCTCTGTCGTCGCATCGTTTTGCAACGTGCCGCCCACCTTCACGTCATCAATGTCGATGCCCAGGTTTTTTTTGATGTTGGTGAAGGTCTTGTCTTTGCCTGCGGCTTGTCCGAGGGTTGATACACCTCCAAACTGGCTGCCCTTTTTCAGCACCATGGAGATCACCGCAGCAGGATTCATCTCGCCCGTTGCCACGTCAAAAGGCTCCAGTGTGCCTTTGCCATCGAAGGCAAACTTGGCGACGCGCACCTCCTGAATTTCGTCTTTGACCTTCATCCGCACGGAATGGTCGATATCGCCGCTCAGTTCGGCAATGCAGCGATTGTGATGGGCTAGGTCTGAAGGGTCCACGTCGATCCCGTTCAACCGAAGCCGCGCATTCAAAGCGGTCCTCGTCTTGCTTTGACGGTTGAGCACATGTCCTTCGATTTTCGAAACTTCGAACTCGTCCACGACAAGGCCCAGCGGCATGTCGGAGCCGCCTGGGGACGACTTTGGTTGCCCTTCACTAGCAGATTCTGCGCTTGTGGATGAGGACGAAGTCGAAGCCTCAGGGGCCGCCGTCGCAACCGATGCCGAAGCTGCTCCTTCTGTGCTGCTGACTACTGGTGAACGAACTGCGGGTGGATTGCTAAACACCGCTTCCATCAGACTCTTGCCATCGGGGGTCACTTCCTCGCGCATCCAAAGGTGAGAGATGTTGAACTTCTCCACATGCAAGCGCCCGCGCATCAAGTCCGACCACCGAATCGTCGCCCAGACACCCCCCGCAATCACCGCTCCAGGAGCGGTGGCGGCTTTTCGTTGCGCCAGCGGCTTGCCCACCTCTTCGTCCCTCGGCGAGATTCGTATCTCCTCCAGCCCTATCACCGCAGGATTCTCCGCCAGACGGACTGACAGGCCCTTCACTTCCACGCGACAGTTCCACTCATTCTCAAGCTGCTCGGCAATCGCGTCTGCGGTGAGAGTTTTTTCCAGCCAGGCTTTCGTGAGAAGCCAGCCACCGCCGCCCCCGAGCACCAGCACTCCGGAAAGAGAAATCAAAATCCACGTCAGCTTTTTCATGCGCGTGGAGATAACGACGCCACTACGCGAAGTCACGCGCGAACCCGTTCCACAAACGTGACTTTTCACGCACCGTTCGTCACAGGCAACACCACCGCGTGCTCGGCCCGGAAGCCGATCCACACCTCGGCATTCGAAGCTGGCAGACTCGTCTGGTGTCCCGTGCTCACGACGAAGACTTGATCGCCAGCCCGCACTCGCAGCCGCGACTCCGAGCCCAGGTAAGTGCAATCCTCCGCACGACCACGGATCGCATTGGGCGGCTCTGGTTCCAAGGCGATCCACCATTGCTCGGGTCGGACGCTGACACGCACCTTCGTTCCCACGGCCAATGGCTCCAACGAACGCGCTGTCAGCTCGCCCAGCACACCGCAGTTCACGGCGCAAAGCTGACCCGGCAATCCATTCGTCACCGTGCCGGAGATATAATTCGTGTCGCCGATGAAGCTCGCGACGAAGCCCGTGCGCGGCGACTCATAGATCTCACGCGGCGCGCCGCACTGCTCCACGCGGCCCGCGTTCATCACGGCGATGCGATCGCTGATGCTGATCGCCTCTGTCTGATCGTGCGTCACATAGATGAACGTCGTGCCCACCTCGCGATGGATCGTGTGGAGTTCCGCGAGCATGTGCTGCCGCAGCTTCAGATCGAGCGCTGCCAGCGGTTCGTCCAAGAGGAGCACCTGCGGCTTGTTGATCAGCGCGCGAGCAATCGCCACGCGCTGCTTCTGTCCGCCGCTGAGCTGCGCGGGCTTCTTGTCCGCTTGCTCGCCCAGCTTCACCAAGTGCAGCATAGCGTCCACATCGTTGGCGAACTCACTCTTCGATTTGCCCGCCACGCGCGGGCCGAAGGCGACGTTGTCCCGCACGCTCAGATGCGGGAACAGCGCATAGTTTTGAAACACCGTGTTCACCGGTCGCAGGTTCGGCGGCACGCTCGTGATGTCCTGGCCCTCGAGCAGGATGCGCCCCGCGTCCGGCACCTCGAACCCCGCCGCCATGCGCAGCAAGGTCGTCTTCCCGCACCCGCTCGGCCCCAGCAACGAAAACACCTCCCCGCGCCCGATGCCCAGCGTCACGCCGTCCACCGCGCGCGTGCCGCCGAAGTGCTTGCTAACATTGTCAAAGACGAGGAAGTCGTTCATGCCCGCTGCATCATAGTTCGCCGCGCGGGCGATCAACTGCTCATTCACTATGAAACGACTTCGCACCGCGATGCTCTGGATCACCGCTGCTCTCCTCGTCGCGTTCCTCGGATTGATTTGGCTATCGAGCAATCGGCTGACCAAGCCCAGCCGTCGCCCATTGCAGGACTATCATCGTGACATCTTGAGCAATGCCGCAGCCCACGGACTCACGATCCGCAACTTCACCGTCGGCAGCACACCGTGCTTGCTCTGCGAACCCACCACCGCTCCGAGCGCGAAAGGCACCAAGCTCCGCACCGAACTGCAGGCGATGGGGCTCACCGTTCCGCCCGCTGGCGAGATGCGCGCGACTCTCGTGCTGCTGCACGCTCACGGCGGTCGCAAAGAAGACCACCTGCCTGTGGCCGAG
>CAUJJC010000312.1 GCA_963204975.1 Verrucomicrobiota bacterium
CGGCGTGAGATCGACAATGCCCGGATGCTGCATCGCTTGCAGCTTCAGATACACCGCATGAACCCAGAAGCGCAATGCGATGTCGAGCACCAGCGGACCGAACTCCACGAGCAAGTAGCGGTCGCTGGCGGGACGGAACACAACTTCGGGTCGTGAGTCGGTGGCAGGAATGCGATGGCGAATGGCTTCGAGCTTGGGCGTCTCGCTCGTCGTTGGCGCAGTCGCGCTTTTGCCAGCGAGACTGTCTTCCACAAATGCGTCCAACGCCTCCGCTTGCTCCACCGTGATCGGAACAAACTTCACCTTATCGCCTGGCTTGAGCTGCCCGACTTTCCACAGCTCCGCATGAGCAATCACCGCCGGGCACACGAAGCCGCCGAGGCTTGGCCCATCGGGGCCGAGGATGATCGGCATGTCACCCGTGAAGTCGATGGCACCAATGGCATAGGCGTTGTCGTGGATGTTCGACGGATGCAGCCCCGCCTCGCCACCATCGGGTCGCGCCCAGGTTGGCTTCGGCCCGATCAAACGAACGCCCGTGCGCGCGGAGTTGTAGTGCACCTCCCACTCAGTGCTGAAGAACATCTCGATGTCTTCGGGCGTGAAGAAGTCAGGCGAACCGTGCGGGCCGTAGATGACGGAGATAGTCATTGGTCCCTTGTCATTGGTCATTGGGTTCGCCTGCGGAGCGAAGTCGTGAAGACTGGCGCTCGCAGCCTGCGCTTCGCCTGAACCCCAATGACTATTGACCAATGACCAATGACCAACATGCAGCACATCGCCCACGCGCAGCGCACGCCCTGCGTGACCACCAAAGTTTCCGAGCGTGAACGTCGAGCGTGAGCCGAGATAAAGCGGCGTATCTAATCCACCCCGCACAGCAAGATAAGCGCGGCATCCGCGAGCAGTGGTGCGTGGCAGCTTCAAGGTCTGGCCAGCGCGCACTTCAATGGGCTTCCAGAACTCCACCGCCACGCCATCGAGTTCCGCATTCATCACAGCACCCGTGAGGGCGATGACGCTATCCGAGTTGAAGCGTAGCGTGGGGCCCGCGAGCGTGATCTCCAGGCCAGCAGCCGACTCGTCATTGCCGACCAGTTTGTTCGCGATGCGAAGGGCCAGCGGATCCATTGCGCCAGAAGGTGGCACGCCGATCTCCCAGTAGCCGACGCGGCCAGGATAGTCCTGCACGGTGGTTTGCACGCCCGGCGCAAGCACGTCGATGGTGTTGGGGCGATACGTGAACTTTGTAGCCAGCGCACGAGTGGTGATCTTGCCTTCGGTGAAGAGCGGATCGCGGATCACTTGGCGCAGATAGGCGAGGTTGGTCTCGATGCCACTGAGGCGCGTCGCATCGAGCGCTTGCTGCATTTTGCCAATGGCTTCCGCACGATCAGCGCCGTGCACGATGATCTTCGTGAGCAGCGGATCGTAATACGGCGTGACCTCCGTGCCCATCGCCACCCAACCATCGCAGCGCGCGTCGGCGGGGAGTTGAACTTCGTTGAGTAGGCCGCAGCTCGGCTGGAAGTCCTTGTTCGGGTCCTCGGCATAGACGCGCACCTGAATGGCGCTGCCCTTGGGCGCAAAGGTGTAGCTCGACAAACCGACGTCCTCGCCCGCAGCGGTGCGGATCATCCATTCGACGAGATCGAGTCCTGTCACGCATTCGGTGACCGTGTGCTCGACTTGCAGCCGCGTGTTCACTTCGAGGAAGTAGAACTCGTTCGTGTCCGCATCATAGACAAACTCGACCGTGCCAGCGGAGCGATACTTCACCGACTCGCCGAGCCGCACCGCGCAATCCCACAGCGCATAACGCGTGGCATCGCTCAAGTTTGGCGCAGGTGTTTCCTCGATGATCTTCTGATTGCGACGCTGCGTGGAGCAATCGCGCTCACCGAGCGCCACGACCTTGCCTTTGCCATCGCCGAAGATCTGAACTTCAACGTGACGCGCATTGACCACGAGCTTCTCCACAAACACGCCGCCATCGCCGAAGCTCGACTTGCCCTGACGCACCACGGATTCAAACGCCGCCACGAGTGACTCCGCATCATCGCAGCGCCGCATCCCAATGCCGCCACCGCCAGCGGTGCTCTTCAGCATGACGGGAAAGCCAATGCGCGTCGCCTCGCTCACCGCTTCATCTGCATCCTTCAAAAGACCCGACCCAGGCACGAGCGGCACCTTGCAGTCCACCGCACGCTCACGCGCTGTGTGCTTCAAACCAAACGCACGCATTTGATCCGGCGTGGGGCCGATGAAGGCCATGCCCGCCTTCTCGCACGCTTCGGCAAAACCAGGATTCTCGCTGAGCAATCCGTAGCCTGGATGCACTGCCTGCGCGCCCGATTGTGAGGCGACTTCGAGGAGCTTCGCTTGATTGATGTAGCTCTCAGAGACCGGCGCAGGACCGAGCAGATAGGCTTCATCGGCCATCGCCACATGCGGTGCATTGCGATCCGCTTCGGAGTAAACGGCCACGGCTTTGATGCCGAGCTTCTGGATCGTGTGGATGATGCGGCAGGCGATTTCGCCACGGTTGGCCACGAGGATTTTCGAGAACGAGGACATCAGTTGGGGGAGATGAGTTTGAGCCCGACAACTCCGGCGAGGATGGTCGCAATGAGGCCGAGTTGAAGCGGGCTGCGCGACTCGCCGAGATAGATGATGCCGAACATGACGGTGCCCACCGCCGCGAGTCCGCTCCACACCGCGAATGCCACGCCGAGCGGCAGGCCCTTCATGGCAAAGGCCAGCAGCACTGCCGTCGATGCACCCGCTGCGACCGCGCCAATCGATGGCCAGAGCTGTGTGTAGCCGCGTGAGTAAAAGGTGGCGATGCCGAACAGCGCTTCCGCGACCGCCGAGAGGATGAGCAGGAACCAATGCATATCAGTCCCAGATGAGCACGCGCACGGGCGTTGGATTGTAAGCGTTGCAGGGGTTGTTCAACTGCGGGCAGTTGGACATGAGCGCGATGACATCCATCTCCGCGCGCAGCTCGACGTAGAAGCCAGGACCCGACACGCCGTCAGCGAAGCGCAGCTGGCCATCGGGTGTGACGGGCACGTTCATGAAGAAGTTGATGTTGCACGTAATGTCGCGCTTGCCGAGCCCATGGCTCCAGCATTGCACGCCGCGAATGAAGCTATCGCGACACGCGTGCATCGGCTCTTTTTCAAAGGCGTAGCGCATCACATTGCTCTCGCGTGAGCAGGCACCGCCGAGCGTGTCGTGATTGCCACAGGTGTCGGCGATGATGGTGAGCAGCTCGTTGCCGCGCGTGGAGATGAGCTTGGTGCCCGTGGTCAAATACAGCGCGGACTGACGCTGAATGGTGTCGCACGCACTGTAGCGGTCGAGCGGGTCATGCGCGTTGTAGAACAGCGTGTCGGCGGCTTGATTGCCTTCGAGATCGACGATGCGGAGCACCTGTCCCGCCTTGACCTCATGCACCCAATGATCACCGGCGAGCACCGTGTGATCATAAATCGCCTTCGCGGGATCGAGCGTGGATTTTGTGGGAATGAAAGCACTCATCGAGCGAGCAGGTAGAAGTCGTCGGTGTTGCGATGCGCACGCGCGTTCTCGGGGCGCACGGTGAAACTCGGATCATCGAGCGCAAGCGGTGGTGTGTTGAAGACCTCCAGCTTCACACGACGCGGGTGATACACGGGATCGGGATCAAGCGGATGCTGGCAGGTGTTGAGGACGACCAGCGTGTCCATGTCGAAGCGCAGGTCAATGTGACCGCCCGCCTTCGAGTGGCCGCTGACGAAGCTCAGCTTGCCTGCGTTATCGGAGACGACTTTGCTGAACCAGTTCAAGTTCGGCACCAGATCACGTTCGCCGAGCCCCCACTTTGCCAGTTCGATGAGGAAGCACTCGCGGCCATTGCGATGGAAGTCATTGCGCGCGGCCTGGAAGGTCTTCTCGCCATACTTCGCCTGCACCAGTCGCGCATCGCTCGCACCGCAAACGGTGTCGTGCCAGCCCACGGTGTCTTCCGTGATCGAGGCAAACAACCGCCCCATGTCCGAGTGCACGCAATATGGCGCGCGCAGGTAGAAGATGTGCTGGCCCTTCAATGTGTCGGGCATGTTGTAGCGCTCGTGCCGCTCGCTCGCGTGGTAGAGCAACATGCCGACGTTCGCGCCGCCTTCGAGGTCGGTGAGGCGCAGTGTTTTGTGTCGCCCGATGATGCGCGACCACATGCCTGCGCCGCTGAGTTCGAGGGTGTAAATCGGTTCGCTCATTTGTCGGGAGTCGTGGGTGGCGTTGGTTCGTCCGACTGAGTCTGAATCTGTGGGATCAGGGTGCGCGTGAGATTGAGCCGGCCTGCGAGCACGCCTTTGCATTGCAGCAGCTTGTTCGCGATCTGGCGCAGGCGCTTCGCCGGGCCTTGCACAAGGATGACTTCCATCGTGTTGCTGTTCTCCAGCAGCACATGCAGCGAGCTGATGACCTCGCGGATGTTCTCATGCTGGATGTCCGCGATCTCCTGCTTCAGGCCGGGGCGCTTGTGATCGTAGAAAAGCGTGATCGTGCCCGCCATCATGCGATTGCCCTTCAGGCTGTAGTAGTCCGCGATGTGCTGCGTGAGCACCTCGGCGATAGCTTGTGAACGGTTTTCGAATCCACGCTCCGTCATCAACTCCTCGAACTGGCGAAAAACGCCATCCGGCAACGAGATGGTGACGCGCTGGGCGATGTGAGAGTCTGGCTTGGGATCGGGCATGAACAACTCACCACCTAGCAGTCGCCACGCCACTCGTATGACTATTTCCAGAAATCGTATGAAGATCAGTCGGCAGTGATCACATCCCGCAGATACCTCAGCATCCAGTGATTCACCTCGCGCAGATCGGCGGCGGGCTTCCGAGTGAACGGCTCGCTCTGCAAGTAGCCATCAGGGCCAAACTCCGGCGTGAAGGTGAAGCTCGTGTGGCCCATCGCGGCCTGCGTTTTCAGAATGTGCTGCCACCAGCGCACATGCGCCGCGACGGCATCCGCATACTCAGGCGCACGCGGATCGGGCACTTGCGGGCCTTGATCGTAGCCAACTCGCGCGTGGATGTGTCGAGCACGGCTTGCGATCAGATCGAGCAACTCGGCTTCTTCATCCATCACGAGCCGCTCGGTCACCGCGCACCAATGACTGAAGTCGCAGGTCAGATGCAGGTCAGGCAGCTCCAGCAATAAGTCGCGTGTGACCCAAGGATGAAACGTGGGACGACTGCGATGCGTCTCGAAGGCGATGGGGATGCCGAACTCCTGCTCTAATGACAGCGCATCGGCGAAGAACTTCACCTTGTCGGCAAACGACCACGCATCGCTGCCAGCAAGCGTGTTGATCATGATCGGCTTGAAGGGAAGTGCAGCTTCGATGCTTCGGCGCAAGTCATCGAGATGCTGCTGCGATGTCAGATGCGGACGCGGCACGTAGCCGCCGCCCGTGGCAATCTCGACGATCCAAGGCACGGCGCGATGACGAAGCGCATCTTGGTTGGCTTCGTCAGAAGGCACTGGGCCTTCGATGCCATCGGCTTGCCAAGACTCAGCGAGACCGAGTGCGCCAGCGATGTCCACTTCGTTGCCCCAGCAGGAGACGAAGGAGTTCAGCTTCATGGCAGATCGAGGTTTACCTCCCGTCGCGCTTGAGGGTTGGCCTTCACATACTCAGCGATCTCATGGCCTCGCGCGAACCACACATCGCCCCGCGCATGAGCTTTGGTGATCAGTTCTTCCAGCAAACGCACGCGCGAGGGACGACCACTGAGCCAGGGATGCAGCGTGAGCACGAAGCAGCAGCCGAAGTCGTGCATCGCCTCGAACTCGCGCCACCAGAGGTCGAAGACCTTCGCGCAGTTCTCCGGGATGAAGCCCCACGCGGGCTCCGCATTGAAGGCGAACTGCTCCCAGTCTTCGAGCATCCATTGGCCGGGGATCTCGATGAGGCCGTTCGCGTGCGTGTAGGGCACGTCGTCGCCCATCATGCTGGCGTTGTAGAGGAAGCCGAACTCCTTCAACAAGTCCGGCGTGCCCGGATTGATCTCAAACCACGGCGCACGGAAGCCGATGGGCCGCTTTCCGGTGATGCGCTCGAGAATGCCCATGCTCTTCTCCAGCACCGCGCGTTCTTCGTCGGGCGACAGATGCGCGAGCTTCTCATGCAGATGCCCGTGCGCGCCGACCTCGTGTCCGCGTGTGACGATGGCCTCTATCATGCGCGGATGATGCTCGGCGATGTAACTCGGCACGAAGAATGTGGCGGGGACTTTCAAATGATCGAGCAAGCCGAGAATGCGCGGCACGCCCACGTTCGGTCCATACTCGCACTGCGACATCGTGGTCAGGCGCGAGGCCAGCTTGGGGTCCTCGGAGAGCGCAGTCGTCTCGCC
Organism: Verrucomicrobiota bacterium; assembly: GCA_963204975.1. Classification (GTDB taxonomy): domain Bacteria; phylum Verrucomicrobiota; class Verrucomicrobiia; order Verrucomicrobiales; family Verrucomicrobiaceae; genus JAEUHN01. The sequence continues at coordinate 6,408 of CAUJJC010000312.1, forward strand.
ATCGACGTCAAAGCAGAGCATGAAGGCGCACTTGGCTCCATTGGGCCAGATGAAGCGCGGAGGTGGCATGAAGGGAGTCGTGTTCATAGATCACAGGCAATGCGGAAGCCGAGGTTGTCGCGCTTCGTGTCAGGTGTGGCAAAGTCACGCCAGGCGCTCCGCAGCAGACGCGGCATGTAGTCCCAGGCACCGCCGCGAATCACGCGATGGGCATCGTCAGGCGCGGCTTCGTAGTTCGCTCTCCATGCATCCGCGACCCACTCGCAGACATTGCCGTGCATGTCTTCCAAGCCGAAGGCATTCGGCGGATACGAGTCCGGGGGCGTGCGATGGCCGGGACCGACCTTGAAGCCATGCTCGTCGTAGAAGTAGTTGGCGTGCTCAGGCTCAAGCGTGTCGCCGACGCTGAAGATCGTCGTTCTCCCAGCGCGACAGGCATACTCCCACTCGGCTTCCGTGGGCAAACGAAACGAGTTGCCTATCTGCGCGCTCAGCCACTCGACATACTTCATCGCCTCCCACCAACTCACGCGCACGACTGGCAACGATGAACTCCGCCCGCCTGCAAACGCCGACCACTGCGCCTCCGTGATCGGAAAGCGCGACACCGCGAACGGCTTCTCGATCACGACTTCATGTGCGGGTCGCTCGGTCGAGTTGGCAAAACGATCCTCGCCCACCGTGCCCATGATGAAGCGTCCGGCGGGGATCGAGACCATGTCCTGCAGCTCAATCATGCCACTGACCTCCGATGACGTTGTCCGGCGCGGTGAGCGGATACTCGTTCCAACCAGCAGTAATGCCACCATCAACGGGGATAATCGCGCCCGTGACGTAGCTGGCGTCGTCGGAGGCAAGGAAGTGAAACACGGCGGCGATCTCGGATGGCTGTGCGAGCCGACCGAGCGGTGTCATCTTGCTGACGAAGGGGATCTCGGGGTTGTCCGGGATGTTCGTGACCGCAGGCGTGAGCACGGTGCCGGGGCAGATGCAGTTCACGGTGATGCCGCGTGGCGAGAGTTCGATGGCGCCGAGTTTGGTCAGGTGAATGACTGCCGCCTTCGAGGTCGAGTAAGCCGTGCCACTGGGCGTGCCGATCATGCCGACGAAGGAACCGGTGTTGATGATGCGGCCGCCGCTCTCCAGCAACTGCCCGCCATGTTTGATGCCGAAGGCGACGCTGTTCACGTTTACCTCGAAGGTGCGCTGGAGCAGTTGCGGCGTGAGTTCGTCGAAGCTGACGCCGAGCGGTTGAATGCCTGCGTTGTTGATGAGGATGTCCACGCGACCAAACTCCGCCTTTGCCCGCTCCAACATGCCGCGCACGGCGTCTTCGCTCGAGACATCGGCTTGATGAAACACCGCGCCTTCGACTTGGGCTTCATTGCGGTCCGCGAGCAGCACTTTGGCGCCTGCTTTGATGAAGCGCTCGACGATGGCGCGTCCGATGCCGGACGCACCACCGGTGACGACGGCGACTTTGTTCGTCAGGTCAAACATGGCGGTGGGCCGTTGTGGATGAACTGGGGCAACGATGGATCCAGGTGCAGCCAGGGCAGATGATCCTCCATCCAGTTGTAATCATCGGGCTTCAGCGCCGCGGCATTGTCCATGGTGCCGAGCGTGACTTCCATCAGATCAGGATAGGCTTGATCGGTGAACAAGATGGGTGATCCGCAAGCTGCGCAGAAGGATCGCTCGCGACCTTCATACGCATGCACGCGAAGCTCGCCGGTGAGGACTTTGAACTGCGTTCGCGGGAAGAAGACCCAACCTTGAAATGGTGCACCGCTGGCGCGTCGGCAGTCCTCGCAGTGGCACAGGGACGTGTTCAGTGGCGCGCCAGTCGCTTCGTAGCTGACGGCTCGACAGAGACAGTGGCCAGTCCAAGTCATGGCCGTTGCGAAGGTGCGGGTGGTGTATCAGTCGCGGGCAAGACGCCTCGCGTGCGTGCAGCGAGGTAGCGCTGGATCAGCCACACGGACATCTCCAGGTAGCTGAGGCGACCGCGCTGATAGCCGCTCGCATAGAAGCCGCGCTGCACAGCGGTGCAGACTTCCATGTCTTCGAGGTGGAAGTCGCGCAGACGCTTGGTTTCGCTTTCGAGCATCGCGGGCCAGTCGGGATGCTCGGTGGTGCAGGCGGGCACGAGCGTGGTGGTCAGCAGCTTCATGCGATCCGGGCCGAGCGGCATCATGCGATAGAAGATGAGGCGGTCGGGATTGGCTGACATCAGCATGAGAGGATGCACCAGGAAGAGATGCCATTCTTTGCACTGCTCTTCGGAGAGTGTCTCGATCTTTGGGAAGCCATACGGATGCTCGCCGTGTGCCAGCGCAGATTGAATCTCTTCTAACAACGCATCCTTCAGCGGCAGATGCGCGCGGATGTAGGCGGGGCGCTCCTCTTCGTTCCAGGTGTTCTTCGCAGGCATCATCGGTTGCAGCGTCTTCGCATGAGCGCCGATGTGGTGGTAGGACTCCATGAAGTTTTCCGCCAGCACCTTCCAGTTGAACGGACAGTCCCATTCCATCTGGATCACCATCTTCATCTCGTCGAGACGCCACGGAGCGAGCACTTCACTCAAGCCAGCTAGGCGCTCATTCAGGGCAGGCGCAGTGCCATCCAGATTGACGAAGACAAAGCCATTCCACACTTCGCAGCGGAACTCTTTCAGACCCCATGCATCTCGCTCAAACTCCTCCGTCTTCTGCATCTCGGGCGAGCCTTTCAGCCGGCCATCCAGCTCGAAGGTCCACGCGTGATACGGGCACATGAAGAGCCGCGCATGACCGCAGCCGGGCTGGCCTTCCTTGGCATCGCCAATGCCGTGTCCGCTGTAGCCAAAGCCCTCCGGCATGATGTCCATCGCGCGATGCGGGCAGATGCGCGAGAGCACGCGAACGCGATCCTCTTTGCCACGCACGACGATCAAGGGCTCGCCGAGCATGTCGATGTTCAAGAAGTCGCCCGCGGCCGGAATCTGCGACACATGCGCGAGCGGCAGCCAGTCATTGCGGAAGATGTGATTGACCTCCCAGTCGAAGAACTCCTGACTGGTGTAGGCCTGCGACGGCAGCGTGGTTGCCTTGGCGAGTGGCAGCTCGGCGATGCGCTGGATCTCGGCCTGGATTTGTTCGACGCTCCACTGCGGAAGCGCACTGCGCACACCCGTGCGCGAGGAAAACTGAGTGAGGGAAGCTGGCTGCGCACAGGCAGCGCGGACATTCGATTCGGTGAGGACTTTCATGGATGAAGGAGCAGAAGGTGATGGTGATGAAACTGGCGAATAGTGATGCCAGACCCGCTGCCGCCATGAGCCTCGTTTCAGCTCATCCCGCAGCGCGCAGGTCTGATCGAGCAAGCCCTCCGCACCCGACATAGACGTAAGCGATCACAGTCACGCCCAGCCGCAGAAGCAGCGAGCGGAGGTCAGGGATCGAGTCCTGGATGCGACGAGTCATTGCGAAGTGTGAAAGCACGTTTCAGGCCATTCATCTGCGAGCGTCACACGCATCAGAACAACCGCGCATACTGATCGATCTCCCACTGGCTGACGCGCTGGTGGTATTGCAGCCACTCCTCGCTCTTGTAGGTGATGAACTCGTTGCGCAGCTCGGTGCCGAGCGTGGCTTCGACAAAGGGATCTTCAGCGAAGGCGCGGACGGCTTCGTCGAGTGTGCGCGGGAGTTCGCAGATTCCACGGGCTTTCAGTTCGGCTTCGCTGAGCGAGTAGAGATTGTCTTCGTTGGAAGCACCGGGGTCGATCTTTTCGCGGATGCCTTCGAGTCCGGCGGCCAGCACGAGCGTGGCGGCGAGGTAGGGATTGCAAGCAGCGTCGGCATTGCGCGATTCGACACGACCACCGGCCATGGGCACGCGCACGGAGTTGGTGCGGTTGTTGCGGCCGTAGCTGTTGAAGACGGGTGCCCAGCTGTAGTAGCTCATCAGGCCACGACGAACGAGGCGCTTGTAGCTATTGACCGTGGGCGCAAAGGTGGCGCACAGGGCGCGGCCATGCTTCAAGACACCGCCGATGAAGTGGTAGGCCATCTCGCTGATGCCGAGTCCGTGCGGGTCTTCGGCATGGGGTCGAGCGAAGAGATTCTTGCCGGTTTCCAGATCATACATCGACATATTGAAGTGCGCGCCATTGCCCGTCTTGTCGGCGAAGGGCTTGGGCATGAAGGTGGCGATGAGGCCTTCCTCAGCGGCATAGTGCTTCGCCATGTAGCGGAAGAAGATGTAGCGGTCGCACATGGTCAGCGCGTCGGCGTATTTGAAGTCGAACTCGAACTGCGATGACGCGTCCTCGTGATCAAAGGAATACAGATCCCAGCCGAGGTCGTTGATGCACGTCGCCACCTTGTCCAGCCATGTGAAGCGATCCATGAAGCGCTTCACGTCATAGCACGTTTTCACCAGAGTCTCGTCCGAGTTCGGGATCTCCAGCTTGCCCTCGGGCGTGAGCTTCACGACGAAGACCTCGCACTCAATGCCGAGGTTCATGCCCAAGCCCATGTCGGCGGCTTGTTTGAGCACCTTCTTCAGCGCACAGCGCGCATTCACTTCATAAGGCTGGCCTTTGAAAGTGTTGTCGGCAGGCATCCACGCGACCTCCTTTTGCCAGGGTAACTGGATGATGGAATCGACATCAGGCAGCGACGCGATCTCGTCGTCGTTCGGTCCCTGGCCGAGGCCATCCAAGGCATAGCCGGTGTAGAGTTCGGAGCCGCGAGCGAAGTCGAGGAAGTGATCCACGGGCACAACCTTGCCCTTCGGCACACCGTGGATGTCCACGTAAGCGCCGATGCAGTATTTGACGCCTTTGGCTTTGAGGGAGTCGCGGAGAGAGAGCAGTTCGGCTTCGGTTTTCATGATGAGGATGGAATGGAGAATGAGTTCAGTAAGCGACCTGGGTGTTGAGCCAGTGATCGGCGGAGAGCGGCGGCTGCTCGGTGCGTGCGCGCTCGACGATTGCAGCGAGCGCTTCTCCCATTTGCTCAAAGAGTTCTTTGCCACGTGCCGCCGAGCCGAGTGATGGCTTGCCGGTGATACCGTTCAGGCTGGTCTGGGAAACGGGGTAGCTGAACACAAGTCCAGTCGTGCGATCAGGATCATCTTCCACCCAATCCATGCGAACCTTGGTCGGTGCGAGGTGCAGCATGAGATCTGTCTCCGCGCAGTTCGCGTGCAGGTCATCGGCATCGCTGATGAAGTAGTTCCAAATCTCCGGCGTGAGCTGGTAGGTGTGCTTCAGGCCGATCTGAAGCTGACCCAAGAACTCCGTGCGCACTCGATCCACAGCGACTCGCAGCGAGGCGTCGTTACCGAAGTGAGCGTTCACGATCAGCAGCCGTTTCCAGCCCGTCTTCAACGCCCACTGTGCGAGCTGTCGAATCGTTGCAATCAGCGTCTCGTGATCCAACGAGAACGTCCCCGGCCACTTTGCCGTATGCCCCACCGACACTCCATACGAGACCGACGGCAGCATCGGCACTTGGGTCTTCGCCGACGCATACGCGCACACCGCGCTCGCGATGGCCGTGTCGGTGTTGATGGGTAAATGCGGTCCGTGCTGTTCTGTGGCACCGATGGGCAGGAGCAGCATGTCATTGCCCGCAGAGAGCATCGCCGCGATGGCACGCCACGAGAGTTCTTCGAGGCGCAGCGGCTGGCCCGGAAGATGATCACTCCACATCATAGCCGGAAGTGGTGAACGGTTGGATGAATGTCATGCCAATCGTTCAAGCACGAAGCAGACCACGCCCTTGTGAGCGTCATACGGTCACGGGCGGATGCGCATACGCTGCTACTTCCGCTCCCAGCGAAACTTCCGATCCGTCTCGGTCATGGGCTGGTCGTTGATGCTGGCGTAGCGCTTGGCCATGTAGCCGTGCACGTCGAATTCCCCGTTCTCGTTGCCTTGGTCGAGCCACCACTGGCCTGCGTCGTCATTCCATTCGTCGATCCTGCCTAGTTTGCAAATGAGGCCGGGCTTTGGGCAAGTTCGGCGGATTATCAAACTTCGATGATCCTTTTCCTCGCGGTTTCTCGCATGAGTAGGTTGTATGAACGCTTCCATGACACCACTGCCTTCCAACCGCGCTGACGGCATCTTCATTGCGGCTCTGGACCATGCGGCTGTGGATCGCGAGGCGTTTCTCACCACGGCGTGTGGTGAGGACGCTGTTCTACTCTTGGAGGTGCGCGCCTTGCTCGCCGCGCACGAGGCGATGCCTACGGGCTTCCTTACAGCGCCCGCAGCGTATAGGGTCGCCGAACGAGATGTTGAAACAACTATCAAGCACGACTCGAGCACTGAGCCGTTGTGCAGAGTGACCACCCCCGAACGAGATGGCGAGCGCATCGGGCGCTACAAGCTGTTGCAGGAAATCGGCGAGGGCGGCTTCGGCACCGTGTGGATGGCCGAGCAGGTGGAGCCTGTGACGCGGCGCGTGGCTCTCAAGATCATCAAGCTGGGCATGGACACGCGCGAGGTCATCGCGCGTTTCGAGGCGGAGCGGCAGGCTCTGGCGATGATGGATCATCCGAACATCGCGAAAGTCTTTGATGCGGGTGCGACGGACAAAGGGCGTCCGTTCTTTGTTATGGAGTTGGTGAAAGGGATGCCGATCACGCAATACTGCGATGAAGCGGGACTGGGCACGCGCGAGCGGCTGGCGCTGTTCGGTGATGTGTGCGCAGCGATCAATCACGCGCATCAGAAGGGCGTCATTCATCGCGACATTAAACCGTCGAATGTGATGGTCACGCTCTACGCGGACAAGCCGGTGGTGAAGGTGATCGACTTCGGCATCGCCAAGGCCACGCAGAGCAAGCTCACGGACAAGACGCTCTTCACGCGCTTCGAGCAGTTCATCGGCACGCCCGTCTATATGAGCCCGGAGCAGGCGGCGCTGAGCGCGGTGGACATCGACACGCGCAGCGACATCTACGCGCTGGGCATCTTGCTTTACGAGCTGCTAGTGGGCAAACCGCCGTTCGATGGCAAGTCGCTGCTCTCGGTCGGCTACGAGGAAATGCGCCGCATCATCCGCGAGGTGGAGCCGGTGAAGCCTTCGTCCCGCCTCGAAACCATCGTGGGAGAGGAGCGCACACAACTGGCCAAGGCGCGCCACATTGATCCGGCGAAGGTGGGCGGCCTCGTGGAGCCGGACCTTGATTGGATTGTGATGAAGGCCATCGACAAGGATCGCGGACGTCGCTACGAGACGGCCAACGCGTTTCTACAGGACATCCGGCGCTTCCTCTCGGATGAAGCCGTGAGCGCCACGCCGCCGAGCGCGGGTTATCAGTTCCGCATGTTCGCGCGGCGGAACAAAAAGGCGCTGCGCGTGGCCATGCTCATCGGCGCGGTGCTCATTATTACCACGGTAGTGAGCACCTGGGCATGGATCGATGCGAGCCGTGCGCGCATCGCGGAGCGGGAGCAGCGCATTGCCTTTCAAGCCGAAGCGCATCGTGCAAATGAAGCGGAGCGTGATGCGGTGCGCTTGCGAACCGAGTCGGAGCGGCAGGAACTCGCCACACGCCGACGAGCGTATGCGACGGACATGCTGCGCGGCCAGCAGGCGATCAAAGATCACAATCTGCGCGAGGCGCGTCAGATGCTGGAGCAGCAACGTCCCGCGAAGGGCGAGATCGATCTGCGCGGCTGGGAGTGGCGGCATCTGTGGAAGTGCTGCCAGTCGGGCGCGGCGTTTGAACTTCCCAATCAAGGCAACCGCGTGCTCACGGCGCTCTATGCTGCGGGTGGCAAATCGTTGGTGACGTTTGAGTCAGGCGGCAAGGTCTCGCTCGTGGATGTCGCGCCCGGCACCGCACCCTTTGTGCTGCAAGAGCGTGAGACGCAGGATCCCTCGCTCCTGGGCGCAAACTCAGGTTTCCTCTCCGTGTCGGACGATGGCAAGGTGGCGGCGGCGGTCGGCTGCAAAGGCAGCGATGACTACTGCGTGCGCGTCTGGGATGTGCGACAGCGCAAGCTGATGAGCACAATGCGCGGCGACAAGACCGTCATCACTGCCATCGCGCTCTCGCCGGACAAAGCCTCGCTTGCGGCCATCATCGCGAGTCACGACGAGGTTTGGATTTGGGACATCGCCACTCAGCAGCAGCGACAGACGATTCCCATCAAGCGCGGCCTGAACCACACGATCTGCGGCGCGATTTGTTACTCGCACGATGGCAGCATGCTCGCCATCGGCGAGACGACCGGGCGGGTGCGTTTGATCGAGTTGGAGACGGCGGCGACGAGGGGTGAGTTCATGCTCACGGGCAGGGTGATGGCGCTCGCGTTTTCGATGGATGATCGCTCGCTCGCAGTGGGCAGCGCGTGGATTGATCCCTTTGTGCTCATTTGGGATGTCGCCGCGAAACGCATCGTGAAGGCGCTCGGTGGTCACGAGGGATTCATCACGCGCATCGCCTTTGATCCAGACGGACAGTCGCTCGCTTCCGCGAGCGCGGACCAGACGGTGAGACTCTGGCGCACCGCAGACTGGAGCGCCGGTCCGGTGCTCATGGGGCACACGGATGAAGTGTGGTCCGTGCAGTTCTCGCCCGACGGCCGGCAAATCGTGAGCGCTGGTAAAGACTGCCGGATGTTTCTGTGGGAGGAGCCGCGAGGTTACCCACGCAACAGCGGCTCAAAGGTGCTGCCCTTGCTCAATCACTCGCATCTGGATGTCTCGCCGGATGGGAAGACGTTTGTGAGCATTAGCCAGGGTGTGGTGCATCTGCTGACGGATACGGACACGGCGCACGAGGAACTCGGCACCAACAACGTCGCCGCTTTTTTTGTCGCGCCAGATGAAGTGGTGCTCGGCGTCCAAGACCCGCCGCAGATCAAGGTGTGGAATGTGAAAGACAAAGACGCGGCCACCTTTCCGCTCAAGTCGAGCGAGGGTTATGTGCGGCTCGATTACCAGCCGGCATCGCGCATGGTGATCGCGATGGTCTATGATCCCACGACGAAGATCAACACCGTCACGCGCTGGGACGTGGCCACACGCCGCGAGCTGTCGTCCTGCATCGTCGAGGTCGGCCCGATTGATGGCTTGAGCTATCGCATCTCACAGGATGGCGGCGCGATGGTGCGCTCCCGCGATGGCGGCTCCGCTCAGATGCTGAACCTCGCCACTGGCGAGACGGGCGAGCCGTTCAAGGTGAGGGATGGTGCCATCCAAGGCCTGGCGCTTTCGCCTGATGGCAAGACGCTCGTGAGTGCTGGAAGGGATTCACCGGTGATGGATGTGTGGGATGTCACATCAATGAAGCAGCACACATCACTGCGCGGACACAATCTGGTGCTGCTCACCTTGGGCTTCTCACCTGATGGCCAGCGCCTGATGTCATCAAGCATCGGCACCGAGGCGATCAAAGTGTGGGAGACGCAAAGCTGGCATCAAGTATCCGCCCTGACAGGACGCCCCGGCGTCAGCCTCAGCTCTCCGCGCCTGCTTTCCGACGGCAATACCATCGTCGCGCAAGAGGTCGAATTCAGCACCGGCAGAAAGCGGATGCGCGTGTGGCAATCAGCAAGCTGGGAAGAAATCACCGCCGCCGAGGCCGCGAAACCATCACCATGAAAACACTCCAAACACTCACACTCATCGGCGGCCTAGCCTTGCAGCCATTGTTCGCAACCGAGCCGCTGTTCCAGGCCATCCGCACGGGTGATGCCGCCAAGGTTGATGCGCTGTTGAAGAATGCCGCCGCTGTCAACGCACGCGACGAATACGGCAACACGCCCTTGATGACGGCCGCGTGGACAGCCGATGCCGCTGTGGTGGAGCGACTGCTGAAAGCCGGTGCCGACGTGAATACAGCCAACAAAGCTGGAGCCAACGCGCTGCTGTATGCGGCGACGTTTGCAGACAAAGCACAGCTCCTCGTCGCTGCTGGTGCGGATGTGAAAGCGCATTCCAAACTCGGCAACACCCCGCTCATCCTCGCCGCGCGCAAAGCAGGCAACAGTGCCACGGTGAAGCTTCTGATCGAGCACGGCGCGGATGTGAACGTTGCGAATGTTTATGGTTCGACCGCTTTGATGGCATCTGCAGCAGCCAGTGACATGGACTCTGTGCGTCTGCTGCTCGAAGCTGGTGCAGACATCAACGCCAGACCCAACATGAACGTGGACGGCTTCATCTTCGGCGGCGGACGCACGCCGTTGATGTGGGCCGCGTTTCTCGGCAACGAACCGCTGGCGAAGCTGCTGCTCGAACACGGTGCCAAGATCGACACGTTCACACTGGTGGGCAGCGCGCTCGGTCAAGCGGCGTGGGGCAGGCACGTCGGCATGGCGCGTCTGCTTCTCGATGCTGGTGCTTCGGTGGATCAACGTGATCTCATCGCCAACTACACGCCCTTGCATTGGGCCGCATCATCGGAGCTGTCATCACCTGTGCTCGTCGAGTTACTCATTTTGCGCAGTGCCGATGTGAATGCCGAAGGCGGGCAGCCGGTGGACAATTTCCTCGGCATCACGCAAACGCCGCTGATGCTCGCGCGCAAACGCGGCGACACTCCAATCGTGCAGGCGCTGCTCAAGGCGGGTGCCAAGGCTTCTGAACAAGAGCGCAAGACACGCGAAAAATTGCAGGGCGAAAGCAAGACAACTGCCGAGGCCATTCAGCGAGCGCTGCCGCCGCTCACCAAGACCGCCGAGGATTCTGCCGCCACGTTTGTGCGTCATGTGAGTCACCAGCGCTGCATCTCCTGTCATCAACAGCAGCTTCCGATGGCCGCGATCAGTGTGGCACGTTCGCGACAGTTCGTGACGGATCGCGAAGTGGAGCGCCATCAGCTTGCGTTGCTCAAACGCGACCTCGCCGATCCTGAGATCGCCATGCAGGGAGCGTTTCTGCCCGATCCATCCATCTTCGCCGGCTACGTCGCGATGGATTTCAAGGGCGTGAGCGAGCCTGCCTCTGTCACGACGGATGCGATGGTTCACAATCTCACCATGGTCCAGCATCCCGACGGTCATTGGAGCCGATACATCCCGCGTCCGCCGATTCAGGCGAGCGACATCACCGCCACCGCATCCGCAATGCACATGATCAAATGCTATCCGATCCCGGCGCGTCAGCGTGAACTGGACACGAGCGTGCAGCGCGCTCGCAATTGGCTGGTGAGCGCCCGTGCTGAGACGAACGAAGAACGCGTCCATCAACTGCTCGGACTCTCATGGGCAGGCGATCCACCCGGCGCACTGCAAGCACTCGCGGAGGTGTTAATTCAACAGCAGCGCGCGGACGGCGGCTGGTCGCAACTGGCTGCGCTGGAGAGTGACGCCTACGCCACCGGCCAGTCGCTCTTCGCCTTGATGGAAGGCGCAAGAATCGCGCCCGAGCATCCGGCGATTCAACGCGGACTCGACTTCCTGCGGCGCACACAACTCGCCGACGGCACCTGGCATGTGCGAAGCCGCACACACACATTCCAGCCGCCGATGGACAGCGGCTTTCCACACGGCAAGGACGGCTGGATATCCGCTGCAGGATCGAGTTGGGCAGTGATGGCACTCGCGACATCACATGATCCAGCGCAAGCACCACCTCCCGCGCCAGTGCTAACGAAAGTCTCGACCACCCCACCAACGACGAGTGCCGACATGCAGCCCGTCGATTTCATCCGCGACATCCGGCCCATGCTCGAACGCTCTTGCGTGGCCTGTCACAGTGGCGAGCGCGCCAGAGGTGGTTTCGAGATGACCACGCGCGCATCATTCATGCGAGGCGGCAAACGCGGCGAGGCTGCGGTTGTTCCAGGCCAGGCCGAGGAGAGTCCTTTGCTCCGCTTCGTGCAGGATCAGGCGGAGGACATGGAGATGCCTCCAGTGGCCAAGCGCGGGAAGTTACCCGCGCTCACAGCGGATGAGACCGCCAACCTCCGCGCCTGGATCAATCAAGGTGCGAACTGGCCTGAGGGTGTCATCCTCGATGCGCCGCATAGATGAACAGGCACCATCCCCACCCACGAGCATGAGCGACGTCACCCGTCTTTTGGAAGCGATGCAGCACGGCGACGATCAGGCCAGGGGCGCGCTGCTTGATCAAGTCTATGCCGAGCTGCGCCAGCTCGCCCGAGCGAAGGTGGCTCGTGAACAACCCGGCCACACGTTGCAAGCCACCGCGCTCGTGCATGAAGCCTGGTTGCGTCTGGGTGATCAGTCCTTTGAAAATCGAGCGCACTTCTTCAGCGCTGCGGCAGAGGCCATGCGGCGCATCCTCATTGATGGCGCACGACGGAAGCTCAGTGCGAAGCACAGGGCCAATGCCGAGCACATTGACGCCAATGAGATCGACATTGCCGCACCTGTCGAAGATGGTGACGAACTTCTCGCCGTGCATGATGCGCTAGACGCGCTCGCCAAGCATGATGCGCGCAAAGCCGAACTCGTGAAGCTACGCTACTTCGTCCGCCTCACCATTGACGAAGCCGCCGAGGTGCTCGGCATCTCCGTGCCTACAGCGAAGCGCGACTGGACGTATGCCCGGGCGTGGTTGTTCCGAGCTATCTCCAAGTGTGCGTAGCATTGGCAGATACCAACAGCAGTCACCTCCGCTTCTAGCGAAACTTGCGATCCTCTTCGCTGATCGGCTGGTCATTGATGCTCGCGTAGCGCTTGGCCATGTAGCCGTGCTCGTCGAACTCCCAGTTCTCGTTGCCGTGGCTGCGCCACCATTGGCCGGCGTCGTCGTGCCATTCGTATTCGAAGCGCACGGCGATACGGTTGCCAGTGAAGGCCCAGAGCGTTTTCTTCAAATGGTAGTCGTGCTCCTTCGCCCACTTGCGAGTGAGGAACTCGACGACCTCGGCGCGACCATTGAGGAAGGTGTCGCGATTGCGCCATTCGGTGTCGGGTGTGTAGGCGAGCGACACGCGCTCAGGATCGCGTGAGTTCCAGGCGTCCTCGGCCATCTGGACTTTCTGTTTCGCGGTTTCTTCGGTGAAGGGCGGGAGCGGTGGGCGTGGATTCATGGTGTTGATCGTTGGAGTTGAGATTCGAGTTCGGCAATGCGGGCTTTCAGTGGAGCGATGGCGCTTTGGATTTCATCGGCGGTGTAGCGCGGGGTAATGAACTTTGGACAATTCCAGTCGTAGGACAAAACGTCGATCACAAAGATGCGCTCCACCTTGGCTGCATGACCGCCTGGTGGCGCGATCTTCGTGACAAGATCGGGATGCTCGCGGGCATCGAGCACCTTCGCGTGGCCGAGGATCTTCAGCCGCTCGCGCGCCGGGTAATCCATCAGGAAGAGGTTCACGCGATCATTCATCGCGAGGCTGCCGACACTGATCATCTGCCGGTTGCCGCCGTGATCGGCGAACATGAGCTGGCTCGGCCCCGTGACTCGGAGGAAGCCCATCGCGCCACCGCGATGCTGGAGATACGGCCAGCCATTCTCGGTGATGGTGGCCATGTAGAACGAGTCGCGTTGCGAAATGAACTCCACCTCGCCGACAGTGAATGCATCGGGCTCCGGTGTTGTTTCAAACACTGGATAAGTGCGCCCGTAGTAAAGCTGCTCTGCCGTGTAAACAGCAGGCGTGAGCACGGTGTGCATGAAGCGATCAGCCATGGCGATGGAGTGAAGGTAGAGGTTACGCTACGCCGCCGAAGCTGACGTAATCATCGAGATCGAGGTAATCAAAGGTGCCACGCAGGTCTTCGCGGGCCGGGTTCAGCCGTTTGATCTGCTCCGTGAACCACTCGCGCATCTCGACGTCATTGAAGCCGAAGGACTCCGTCCAGTCAGACCACTGCTCGATCTCCAGCGCGGTGTGTTTGAGCGGCGCGTGTTCGTTGACCCACAGCAGCATCTCCCAATCACCAGCACCCGACTTTACCTGCGTCAGCAAGGCCTCCGGCGTGAGGCCAGTGAAGCGGAAGAAGTGACCGTCGTTGGGGTTGTTGTAGATGTAGTCGCCGTTCGTGCTTGCGAGTGTGGCACGGGCCTTGTCGAGCAGGCGAGGAAGGATGGTATAACCGCCGAGGCGGACACGAGGACTGCGGGGCGGACGTTGAGTGAGGTTCGGTGCGTTCATAGCGACACTTATCTCGTCGAGCCCGCCGGGCACGGGTAATGCCGGTTCGACGTTGCAGCTATGCCGGATGTGCATAGCCTGCGCGCCATGATTGATCGCATTCGTGCTCTGCTCACCGTGATCGAAGAAGGCAGCGTCAACCGCGCCGCAGTGCGCCTGCGTATTACGCAGCCAGCGCTCAGCCGACAAATGAAAGCGCTGGAGCATGAGTTGGGTGGCAAGTTACTGGAGCGCGAGACGAGTGGCGTGAAGCCCACCGGACTTGGACACGCGATGGTGAAGGCGATGCAACCACTGGTCGAGAACTATGACAGTGTGATGGCTGATTTGCGAAGGCAGGCACGCGGCGAGCGCTCCGAACTGCGAGTGGGCTACCTGGGCTCGGCGGCACAGAGCTTTCTGACCCCCGCTCTAGTCATGCTGCGCAAGTCACATCCAGCCGCCCGGCTCAAGCTGCACGATCTGTCGCCACGCGAGCAGATCGCTGGTCTGCGTGATGGTGAACTCGACGTGGCACTGATCGGTCAGGAAGGTGTTGTCGCAGCCAAGGAGTTCCACAGCACGAAGCTTTGCTCGCTCGGTGTCTGCGCGGCCTTGGCGGACAGTGATCGACTTGCGGCTCGGAAATGCATCGCGCTCAAAGACCTGAAAAGCCGTGACTTTATCGGCATCGATGAAGACGAAATGCCCGGACGTAATCGCTGGATGACCACGCTATGCAAAGCCGCAGGCTTCAAGACAAGGTTCGTCGCCGTCGTCGATGGGCTGACCAATGTGATGTCGCAAGTCGTGTCCGAGTCCGCTGTGACGCTTGTGCCCGCCTACTTTGCAAAGTCCTCGCATCCCGGCGTCGCCTTCGTGCCAGTGAGTGACGCCAAGGCGAAGTGGGACTTCATCGTGCTCTGGCAAAAGGGGAGCGCATCCGCAGCAGCGCGGGCGCTGGTGGCTGCATTGAAGCAGATGGCCGCAACTCAGTGACGGCACTGCATGAATCTCACTCCACGTCATCACCCGCACTCGTCATCTTGACGACCGGCAGCTTGTCTTCTTCGACCTCAACGGGCGGATGGATCAGTTCCTCGAGACGCATCTTGAGCGCGAGATACTCGGGCGACACAAACTGTGCGGGCGATCTCGGACGTGGGATCGGGTTCTCAATGAACTCAACGACGCGACCGGGATTGGTGCCCATGACGAGGATGCGGTCGGAGAGGTAGGCGGCTTCTTCGAGGTCGTGGGTGATGAAGAGGATGGTGATGTCCACCTTGCGCCAGATTTGCAAAAGGTAGCTCTGCATCTGCGCGCGGGTCTGAGCATCGAGCGCGCCGAAGGGCTCATCCATGATGAGGATGCGCGGCTCGTTGGCGAGGGCTCGGGCGATGGCGACGCGTTGCTTCATGCCGCCGGAGAGTTCGTGCGGATAGGAGTCTTCAAACTTCGAGAGGCCGACCATGTCGAGCCATTGGCGGGCTTCTGATTCGGCTGTGAACTTGCCTTTGCCGCGCATCTCCAGGCCAAACATGACGTTGCGTTTCACGGTGAGCCAAGGAAAGAGCGTGTAGCCTTGGAAGACCATGCCGCGATCAGGACCGGGCTCACCGATGTCTTTGCCATCGAGTAAGGCGACACCACCGCTGCATTCGTCGAGTCCGGCAATGATGCGAATGAAGGTGGACTTTCCGCAGCCGGAGGGGCCAATGACGGTGATGAACTCGCGACGATGGATGTCGAGCGAGACACCGTCGAACACCGTGCGCGTGAAGCCGTTTTGACCGAAGGTCTTCTTCAAGTCCTTCACGCTCAGGATGACGGGACGCTGCTTGATGCGCTCGAAGCGTGCGGCGACCTCAGGAGCTTGCTGCCGGTAGTCGAGAGGATGAGGGGCAAGTGCGGTCATGCTTCGACGGCGACAGCGGGTCTGGGTTTCTTGGGTAGCAGCTTGGCGAACCAAGCGCCGAGTTTCGACGGCGAACCGGAGCGGCGCTTCCAGGGGAAGATGATGCGACCGATCCATGCGAGGAAGAGATCCGAGGTGAAGCCGATGATGCCGATCATGAAAATGGCGGCATAGACGTTGTCGAAGTTCCGATAGCGTGCCTGCTGATTGATGAAGTAGGTGATGCCGGACATGGTTCCGACAACTTCGGCGACGATGAGATAAGTCCACGCCCAGCCGAGGAGGATGCGCATGTCGGTGTAGATGTCGGAGATGGTCGCGGGGATCACGACGCGGCGCATGAGGTTCCAGCCTTTGGCACCGAGTGTCTGCGCGGCTTCGATGAGAGCGGGATCGACTTTTCGCACGGTGTTGCTGATCACGAGCACTTGCTGGAAGAAGGTTCCGATGAAGATGATGGCGATCTTCGGTCCGTCGTCGATGCCAAGGATGGCGACGCACAGAGCACCAAAGGCCGGCGCTGGAAGGTAGCGGAAGAACTCGATGAACGGCTCCTGCAAGCGCGAGAAGAACCGATAGGTGCCGCACAAGATGCCGAGAGGCACGCCAAAGATGGACGAGATAAGAAAGCCCCAGCAGATGGTGCGAATGCTGTGTGAGAGGCTTTCGTGCAGCCACGGTTCGTTTGGCAAACGCGGCTCCGTAGTGAACGCGGTGTAGAAGGCACGAGCGACTTCGTGCGGTGCCGGGAGATACACAGGATTGACTCGATGTCCCTGAGGCAGGGTGCCGCCTGCGGCCTGCACTTTGGCCAGTTCCTTGTCGAAGTCCGTCTTCGGCACATCCATGTCTTCAACGAAATAGTCCACATCACCGGGATCAGTGATGTGGACTAAAGGATGCCAGAGCCAGGGGGTGTAGCTAACAGCCGTCCAAAGCGCGATGGGAACGAGAAAGGAGAGGATGGTGAGCGTGAACTTGCGCTTCGCAGGCAGTTCTTGCTTCAGTCCAAGCCAGTCTCGTTGAGCCATGGGCGTGAGTGGTTTGACCGACTACTTCAGTTCATTGACGATGCCCGGTGCAAGATAGCTGGAGGGTTTCTGCGACTCTTTATAGACTCCGTTGTCGAGATTGAACTTGTTGCCCACTTCCATGGAGCCGTAGATCGAGTCGAGTCCTTCACCCTTCACGAAGGCTTTCTTCGCCTCCGCAAGCGTGAGGAAATGAGTGCCTGGAATATTTTCAGCGTAGTCTTTTACATCGGCACCAACCTTGGCGGCCATAATCTTGATTGCGTCATCCTTCGTCTTCGGATCGAGCACGTAATCGACGCACTTGTAATAGACGCCGACGAACTTGCTCCACGCTTCCTTGTTCTTGGCATAACTCGTCGGATTGACCGACAGCACATCGTAGATGAGACCCTTCACTTCAGAGCTGGAGAACAACTTCTTGGAACCAGCGACCTGTTTCAGTGCCTGACCGGACGAAGGATACCACGCACCAATCGCGGCTACCTTACCGGAGGCAAGCGTCTGTGGCGTTTCGTTGGTCGGTGTGTTTACCAGTTCCACATCGGACTGCTTCATGCCATTCAGTTCGAGCGCCTTCATCAGGAGCAGGTGCTCCACGAGCGTGAGTTCGAGGCCCACCTTCTGGCCCTTGAGATCCTTGATAGAGTTGATGCCCGGCTTGCCAACGATGGCGTCACTGCCGTCGCTGTAATCCAGTAGCGCAACGA
Source organism: Verrucomicrobiota bacterium (assembly GCA_963204975.1). Taxonomy (GTDB): domain Bacteria; phylum Verrucomicrobiota; class Verrucomicrobiia; order Verrucomicrobiales; family Verrucomicrobiaceae; genus JAEUHN01. The sequence goes on from CAUJJC010000312.1 coordinate 24,125, forward strand.
TCTTGCTCTTCGCGCCGTTGGCACCGTTCACGAGTGCGTCTGTTGCCACGCAAGTCACGCCGTCGATCTTCCCAGCTGAGAATGCGTCTAGCGAAGGCAGGTAGTCGAACCACACCATCTCCACGTCGATGCCAGCTTCCTTGAACCATCCCTTCTGCACAGCCACCTCCAGCACTGTGTAGCCTGGCCAGTCAGAGTAGCCGACCTTGAGTTTGTCTGCGGCGTCAGCTGAGTGCACCAGCGAAGATGCGATGAACGCGAATGAGAGACGGAAGAGTGTTCTTAACTTCATGTGTTTGATGGGTGAGTTGCTCACCACGAGCCAAGCACTGTCCATGCCAATGGCGGGATAGGGTCCAACTATCGTCACACGGAATACCCAAGAGGATCACACTGACACGCCCCGAAACTTTTCTCTCAGCCTAGCACTGAACCTGCTGATAGGTGTTGCATGATGATCCCCGGCGAAGTCTTCCCTCTCGATACCGACGACCTCATCCAGGCCAATCCAGGACTGGAGACAAAGGTCATCACCGTGGCCAACACTGGCGACCGTCCGATCCAGGTCGGCAGCCACTATCACTTCTTCGAGACGAACACCGCACTGCGCTTCGACCGTGCCGCAGCTCGTGGCTTTCGACTCAACATCCCTGCGGGCAATGCCGTGCGCTTCGAGCCGGGCGATGAACGCGAAGTGGAACTCGTCGCGCTCGCCGGTCAGCGCGTGGTGCATGGCTTCAATGATCTGGTCGCAGGCGCTCTTTGAATTATGGCACTCACACTCTCTCGCAGGCAATACGCAGAACTCTTTGGCCCCACGGTCGGTGATCGTGTGCGGCTCGCAGACACGGAACTCATCGTCGAGGTCGAGCGCGATCTGATCGCGGAAGGCGGCGGCTATGGGAACGAGGTGAAGTTCGGCGGTGGCAAGGTCATCCGCGATGGCATGGGGCAGTCGCCACTGTCGCTCGATGCCGAATCGCTCGATCTCGTGATCACGAATGCGCTGCTGATGGATGCGGAGTTCGGCATCATCAAATGCGACATCGGCATCAAATACGGCCGCATCGTCGGCATCGGTCACGCGGGGAATCCGTGCATCCAGAATGGCATCGGCTCGGTGTTCGCAGGAGCGGATGGCAAACTGAACCCGATGATCATCGGCGCAGGCACGGAGGTGATCGCGGGCGAAGGTTGCATCGTCACCGCAGGCGGCATCGACACGCACATTCACTTCATCTGTCCGCAGCAGATCGAGCACGCGCTGGCCAGCGGTTTGACCACCATGATCGGCGGCGGCACAGGGCCAGCGACGGGCACGTATGCGACGACTTGCACTCCCGGCATCTGGAACATGGCGCGCATGTTGGAGGCCAGCGATGCCTTCGCGATGAACCTCGGTTTCCTTGGCAAAGGCAACTGCGCCACCCCCGAGCCCCTGCGCGAGCAGGTCAATGCGGGTGCCATCGGCCTCAAACTGCACGAGGACTGGGGCACGACACCGAGCGCTATCAATACCTGCCTCGGTGTCGCCGATGAACTCGATGTGCAGGTGGCGATTCACACCGACACGCTGAACGAGTCTGGCTTCGTCGAAGACACGATTGCTGCCTTCAAGGATCGCACGATTCACACCTATCACTCCGAGGGCGCAGGCGGCGGTCACGCACCGGACATCATCAAGGTCTGCGGCTTCGGCAACGTGCTGCCGTCATCCACGAACCCAACGCGTCCATTCACGGTGAACACCATCGATGAGCATCTCGACATGCTCATGGTCTGTCACCATCTCGACTCGCGCATTCCCGAGGACGTGGCCTTCGCTGAGAGTCGCATCCGCCCTCAGACCATCGCGGCGGAGGATCGGCTGCATGACCTTGGTGTGATCTCGATGATCTCCAGCGACAGCCAGGCGATGGGCCGCGTCGGCGAAGTGATTACGCGCTGCTGGCAGACCGCGCACAAGATGAAGGTGCAGTTTGGCACGCTCACGGGCGACCGTCCTGCCGACAACTTCCGCGCGTTGCGCTACCTCTCGAAATACACGATCAACCCCGCGCTCGCGCATGGCATCGCGCATGAAGTCGGCTCGCTTGGCATCGGCAAGATCGCCGACCTCGTCGTCTGGAAGCCTGCGTTCTTCGGCGTGAAGCCGGAACTCGTTCTGAAGAGCGGCTTCATCGCCTGCGCGAACATGGGCGACCCCAATGCCTCCATCCCCACGCCACAGCCAACGATGCATCGCCCGCAGTTCGGCTCGTTCGCGAAGGCATTGTCGAGCACCAGCTTCACCTTCGTCAGCCAGTCCTCCATCGACAACGGCACCATCGACAAGCTGGCGCTCAGCAAGCGCATCAGCGCCGTGAAAGGCTGCCGCACGGTCGGGAAGAAGGACATGAAGTTCAACGACTCCATGGGCAAGATCGAGGTCGACCCCGAGACCTACGTCGTGCGCTACGAAGACGAAGAACTCACCTGTGAACCCGCCACCGTGCTGCCGATGGCGCAGCGGTATTTCCTTTTCTAACCATGCCTCTCGTTGAACAAGCCATCACCGAAACACCGGAGTCGCTGCAGGAACTAAGCATCGCGATTGATCGCGACACGCTGACGCGCCGTCGCTGGCGTGGATCGGCGATTGATGGAACGGACTTTGCCTTCGCGCTCACGGACCCGCTTCGACATGGCAGCGTGGTTCATGAGGGGCAGGGAAAGCGCTATCGGATTCGCCAACTGCCTGAACCCGTGCTCGTGGTGCCTCTGCCCGATGAGCCGCTGATGGCGGCCAGGACCGCATGGTTCTTTGGCAATATGCATCTTCCCATCGAGCTGCGCCCGAACGAGATCCTGGTCGCCGAGGAGCCGACGTTGCGCGAGCGCATCACGGCTGCGGGCATGACATGGACAGCGCGTGAGGATGTCTTCCAGCCGAGCAAGCACTGCGATACACCCGCGCACTCCCATTTTGAAAAGCCTGCGGTGCATGAGCATCCGAACGGCAGCGGCTGGCATCAGCATGGCGATGGCAAGTGGCACAAGCATTGAGATGAAGAGTCATTGGTCATTTGTCACTGGTCACTGGTCACTGGTCACTGGGGTTCAGACTCGGAGCCCTCGCCGGTTTTATGTGCCCAATGCCTAGCAGGGGAAACCAATGACTAATGACCGCTGACCAATGACTAAACCGATCAATCTCTGTGAACCCCAAGACTCCGCTTTGGAATGGCTCAGCACGCTGCTGCACATGACGGACAGCGCGTATCCGATCGGTGGCTTTGCGCACTCAGGCGGGCTGGAAGGCATGGTGGGGCTCGATCATGTGAAGAACGAGAAGGACCTTCGCCGTTTCCTGAATTGCGAGATCGCGGAGTCGCTCGCGAGCGTGGAGTTGCCATTGTTGTTTCAAGCATGGCTGGCGGCGACGGACGAGGACGATGGTTTGCTGGGCTTGCTGGATCAGGTCAGCGAAGCGGTGCGATTCTCGGCGGAGCAACGCCAGGCCAGTCGCCGACTCGGAGCGCAGCGTTGGTCGTTGTTTGAGAAGCTGCATCTCGCGAAGCTCACCGATGAGCAACGTGCGTGGTTTGCCAAGGTCGGCGAGACATTGCCGCACAAGCATCTGTGCATCGTGGCTGGCATTGAGGCTTCGTTGCTGAATCTTCCGGTGTCTGCGGCAATGATCGCGCTTTCGCATCAGACCGTGATGATGGTGGCGCAGGCGGCGATGAAGATCATGCGCATCGGCCAGACAAGCGTGCAGACAATGGTGACCGAGATGGCGATTCGATACCCCGAACTCATCGCGCACGCGAAGTCGCTCGACATCGACGACGTGGGCACCTGCCTGCCTGTCTTCGACATTGCCACTGCGTGGCA
>CAUJJC010000313.1 GCA_963204975.1 Verrucomicrobiota bacterium
CTCACCGAAGTGCTTCTTGCCGTTGAAGATGTTCCAAAGCTCAGGGCGTTGGTTCTTCGGATCCCACTGGCCGAACTCATTGCGGTGGGAAAAGAAGCGCTCCTTCGCGCGGGCCTTCTCTTCGTCGCGTCGGCCACCGCCGAGGCAGGCGTCGAACTGATGTTCTTCGATGGTGTCGAGCAACGTCACGGTTTGCAGCTTGTTGCGGCTGGCGTTGTGGCCTTTCTCTTCCTGCACGCGGCCTTCATCAATGGACTTCTGCACGCTGCCGACGACGAGGTCCGCGCCGATGAGCTTCACGAACTCATCGCGGTAGGTCATGGCTTCCGGGAAGTTGTGACCGGTGTCCACGTGGAGGAGCTTGAACGGGAGCTTCGAGGGATAGAAGGCTTTGCGAGCGAGCCAGGCCATGACGATGGAGTCCTTGCCACCGCTAAAGAGCAGCGCGGGGTTCTGAAACTGCGCAGCGGTTTCGCGCAGGATGTAGATGGACTCGGATTCGAGGAACTGAAGGTGAGTGATGGGCGCAGCCATTTTAGATTTTCGATTGCTGATTTTTGATTTCTCCCTGCGACGCTTGGATCACTTCACGTCGGTCACGAGCTTCGCGTGCAGTCCGCACTCATGCTTCTCGTCGCCCTTGGCGGGGTCGTAGTAGGTGCGTTCGTTGGGGAGGCTGTGCTCGGCGAGGTAGGCATCCATTTCGACAGGGGTCCACTCGAGGATGGGGTTGACCTTGAGACAGTTGAACTTGGCGTCCCACATCACGGGCTTCAGCGTGGCGGCGCGCTGGGGGTTTTGCTCTTTGCGCAGGGCGGTGATCCAGACGGCGGGGGCGAGTTCACGCATCCCGCGCTCGAAGGGTTCGAGCTTCATGATGCGGCTGAAGGACTCCACGCGCTCGACTTCATCGGGCATCGGGATCTGGCCGCCGTTCAGGGCGAGCCAGTGCGCGCTGGTCATGAGCGGCAGGTAGGGCTTCAAATTCAAGCCGAGCTGCTTCTGGCACTTGTCGGCGAAGCGATAGGTCTCGGGAAGGTTGGTGCCGTGATCGACCCAGAGCGCCGGGATGTTCGGATCGGCCTGCGTCGCCATGTGCAGGATGACCGCCTCGTAGGGGCGGAAATTGGTCGTGACGATCACGTTGCCGGTGGCGTGCTGGACGGCCCAGTGGGTGATTTCCTGGGGCGATTTGCCGGTGAGTTCGGCGTTGATCTGGTCGATGGCTTCGGGGCTCATGGTTGGTGACGCGCGATTAAATACCCCATTGTCGATGTGTAAAGTGGGAATTTGACATTCAGGGCGAAAGTTGGCCACACGGAGAGCCCGCGAAGCCGATGTGTTCGGGTTTAACCACAGAGGACACAGAGCTTCACAGAGACAGTGGATTCAGATGCCGCGCTCGTTGAGCCGTGAGGACTCCGCGTCTTTCGAGGCTGGCCATTGCATGAAGACGTTGGCCAGGAGGATCAAGCCGCCGCCGAGCAGCATCGGCAGAGTGACGGTCTCGTTCGCATAACGGATGCCCATCGAGAGCGACAGCAGCCCCGGCAAGACGAGGGCGAAGAGGCTGGCGAATACAGGCTCCAGGCAATAGATCAGGCCAGCCGTGGTGGCGGAGACGAAGGGCTGCCAGCGGTTCATCCACAGGAAAGAACCGAGCGTGCAAGGCCCCACGAGCAAGGCCAAGCAAAGCCACGCGCCACCGGACGACAGCGACTGCACGGCCTGCATCGGCTTGGACAGAATCATCGGCAGCGTGATGACGGCGATGGTGGCGAACATGACCAGCGACACCTTGCGCGAGTCATTGCCTGCGAAGCACGGGCGCTCCAGCCAGAGGATGTGGCCGGTGAAGAACAGCGCGGCGATCAGCGTCTCCGCCTCTCCACGCCCCAAGCTCATGTGCGCGACATCCAACTGTGAAAGCACGGCGACTCCGATCAACGCGAGCAGCACGCAGCCGAACGCGCGACGTGAGGGTAACTCGTGATGCAGCAGCGCCTTGGTGATGGGGATCGTGATCACAGTGCCCTGCGTGAGGAAGGCGGAGGTGCTGGCCGTGGTGTAGCCGAGGCCATCCACTTGAAAGACCATGCCGAGTCCGCCGAAGATGCCGACGCCGAGTCCCTGGAAGAACTCGGCGCGCGTGCAACGAATCGAACCACGCAGCAGAACCGCGAACACGATCAGCGCGGCGATCGCGAAGCGCGCGACCATCGTGACGCCGCACAGAAACCAAGTATCCGCGCCCGGCACGGAAGCGAGCTGCGCCATCGTCAGCGCCTTCACCACCGGGAAGCTCAAGCCCCAGGTCGAGCACGCCACAATGAGCATCTGGCGGGCACGTTGGGCTTGCGTCATGGTGCGGGCTTCAGACTACTTGGTCGCGACTTTGAAGAGATGCGTCTTGGTGCGGATATAAATAGCGCCATCGGCCACAGCGGGCGTGGCGGTGAGCTTGTCATCCGCGCCGCCGCTGAACTTGTTGGTCGCGATCACTTCGAACTTCTGCACCGCTCGCACCACGGTGATCTCGCCGCGATCATTGCCGAAGTAGAGTCGGTCTCCCGCCAAGATGGGCGAGGGGAGATACTGACCGGGCAGACGATCTTCCCAGATTTCCGTGCCGGTCTTCGCATCAATGGCGCTAAGCACACCGCCGCGCGTGTTCTGGTAAATGACGCCATCCTTGAGGATCGGGCAGGACTCGCTGGCGTTGCGCTTGTCGCGATCCCACGCGACATGCGTCTTGCTGATGTCGCCTGCCATCTTGTCGTCGATGCGCACGCCGAGCGTGTGCGAGCGTTCGGAGCCCGTGTTGAGGAACAACATGCCCGGCATCATCAGCGCGCGTGGAGCCGCATTGAAGCCGCCGTGCGGGATCGTCCACAGTTCCTTGCCGGACTCAGGATCATAGCCGAAGGCCGCGCGCGAGCCGACGCTGATGAGCACTGGCTTGCCATTGATCTCGAACACCGTGGGCGTGTAGTAGGCCTTGCGCATGTCGCCATCGC
>CAUJJC010000314.1 GCA_963204975.1 Verrucomicrobiota bacterium
CAGTCGTTCGCGGTCAGGCGCGGCATGCAACTGCTCGCGCAAGGCTTGCACGAGAGCTGCTTCATCGTTCGTGGCGCAAATCGAACCCGCCTGGAGCGTGCGAACCACGGGAGCCAGATCGACGCCCTCACTCACCACTAGGCGCAGGCCTGCCACCATCGCCTCCGCTGCCGCAATGCCGAAATTCTCGGACACCGAGGGCAGCACAAAGATGTCCGCACCGGCGAGCATCAGGGCTTTGTCATCGCCGACCACATGCCCAGGACAATGCACTCGATGCTGCAGGCCCAGCCGTTCGACCGATTTGATAATCTCCGCCGCGTGCTGAGGATCTTCCGCCGTGCCCGCGAGGATGAGACTCCACGATTCGTCCGCGATTTTTGCCAGGGCTTGCAGCAGGAGCGGGATGTTTTTCTTTGGATGCCAGCGCGAGAGGAAGAGCAGCACGCGCTGATCCGAGGCGATGCTAAAATGCTCGCGCAACCGCGCCGCCGCACCGGGCATTTCGGGCTGGGAGGTCACACCGTGAGGGATCACTTCCACCCGCGCCTGTGGCAGCAGTTCCCGCACATGCGAGGCTTCCATCGGCGAGGTGCAATGCACGGCGGCTGCGCGATGCAGGTTCTTCTTCTCGGCAAGTGCGAAGTAGAGCCGTTTCTTCATCGCCTTCTGCTTCAGCGACCACGTATCGAGCTGTCCCAAAGGTCTCACAATGAAGCGCTTGCCAGCCTGATGCGCGAGCTGCATGGCCCTCGTGGAAAGGTAGGAGAACACGGCATGAACGTGAACGCCGTCGTAGCTTGCGAGATGGGACTGCATCCAAGGCACGAAGGCACCGCTGTATTGAAACTCCCGCAGTGCTCCGACGGCTGGCGACCAGCGCGGCAGAAAGCACACGCGTGCACCTTCGTGGTCGATGAACTCGCCGGTCTTCACATTGAGCACGCCGGGTCCGTTGTCATTCGTCGTCACAATGTCGGCCTCCACTCCTTGGGCTCGCAGGGCTTTGGTCATCGCTAGCACGGCTGCGCTCGGCCCGCCGCGCACTGGACCCACGGAAGGGATGACGTGGAGCACTCTCATAGGCCCAGGTTTGCCATGCAATGCCGGAGCACAAAGACCACCCACTTCTGATACCAGGTCACCACCGGGACGGGCGCACCTTTCGAGGCTTCCGCGAAGGCGCTGCCCCAGTCGCGCGTCAGCCACTTCTCATACGGAAAGAGGAAGCCGCGCTTCTTCTGGTTCACCACCCACTCAGGCACCTCGCGCACCGCATCGGTGAGAAGTCGCTTGCCGGGCTGCAATCGCGTGGCCGCCGGGATGCGTGCAAGTTTTTGCACCAGCACGCTGTCCACCAGCGGCACCCGCAACTCGAGTCCGTGCGCCATGCTCATCACATCGCTATCGCGCAGCAGTTGGTTGCGCATGTAGCGCGTCAGCTCCAGGCGGCTGATCTCATCGGCCACCTCCGCTGCGGGAGATGGATTGGAGGCCATCGAATGAGGATTGCTCACCACCGCCTGGCCTGTGATCCAGGAAGTGAGTTTCACCGCCTCTCCCCTGGCGAAGATGCCGCGCAGGCTCGCATACGCATCGTCGATGGTGCCCGGTGACAGGAGGAACTCCGCCAGCCGCCGGTGCTGTGGCTTGCTGCGTTGCAAGAGCGGCACCAGCCCCGGAATCGACCGCGCCCAGGAGTGCCAGCGCAGCATCTTGGGAATCTTGCTGAAGCTCGAATAGCCACCGAACAATTCATCTCCCCCAAGGCCGGACAGCACCACCTTCATTCCATGCTCGCGAGCCAGCGAGGACACGGTGTAAGTGTTCAAGCCATCGACGCTTGGCTGGTCCATGTGCTGGAGGAACTCGCCAAACAGCGCCCGCGCCTTCAGTCCGTCGAGCCGCATCTCGTGATAGTCCGCCTCGAAGTGCTGCGCCGTTCGGCGAGCGACCGCGCTCTCGTCTGCGGCAGGATCATCCACCCCGATCGAGAAGGCACGCACGCCCGTCTGGCCGGTCTCATTGGCCATCGCCAGGACCGCCGTGGAATCAATACCTCCACTGAGGAAGACGCCGACGGGCACATCGCTCACAAAGTGATGCCTCACACTGTCTGCCAGCGCCTTGCGGGTGAACTCGACCGCGTCCTCGGTCACGGCTTCCTGCGCCGACCAGGACAACTGCCAGAACGACTGGATGCGCCCGCTGCCCTCCTGCCACAGGAGGGTGCGCCCGGCCTCCAGGCACTCGACTTCCTGCACCAGCGTCAGGGGTTCCGGCACGGACCCAGACTCCAAATAGCGCCGCACGGCCTGAGGGCTCATGGTTCCACCGAACAACCCACTGCCACACAACGCCCGAAGCTCGGAGGCAAAGGCGAGAACGCCAGGGCTGCGATGCACGTAGAGCGGCTTGATGCCTAGCGGATCGCGCGCCAGGAACATGCGGCGGGTCACGCTGTCCCAGATCGCAAGGGCGAACATGCCACGGAGCTTCTTTATGCTCTCGGCACCCTCGCGCTCGAAGAGCTTCACGATGACTTCGGTGTCGGACTGCGACTGGAACTCGACCCCCGCCTTCTCCAGCTCGGCACGGAGGGCGCGAAAGTTGTAAATCTCGCCGTTGAAACAGATCGTGTAGCGCCCATCCACCGATGACATGGGCTGATGTCCGCCGGGGCTCAGGTCGAGAATCGCCAGCCTTCGATGAGCCAGCACCGCCTGCCCACAGTCCGACTGCCACAGCCCTTCGTCGTCCGGTCCCCGATGAACCAGCGCCCGCTGCATGACCTGTGCCATCGACCGCACCGTCTCCGGCGCGTGACGTGAACTAACAATGCCTGCTATGCCGCACATGAACTGTGTGAGGATATGCAATTCAAAGGCATCATGGCAAGAACGCTATTCCGCATATCTCAACTTGTGCCCAATCTTCATCATCGGCACCTCGATCCGACTATAGCTGAGGGCTGAAATCACAAGCGTGACTACCAGTGCCGCAAATGTGAGTCCAAAATCACTCCACTGATGAATTTTAGGGGCTTCGCCTCTGAAATATCCGTGAGCCAAACCCACGATCAACTCATGAAGCAAATAGATGCTGTAGGATCTGAGGCCAAACCACACAAGCCACGGATGGCTAAGAAAAGACAGCCGTATGCCTGCTGGTTGAAGGGTCGCTAGCAATACCAGGACTGCGTATCCTAAGGTCCTGGTCCAGACCATCTGCCAGCCTGGTTGTAGATTGAAAATCTCAAGCACACCCACAATCATCATGGAGGCAATTAGCCAGCCCAACCATGTGGTGCGTGGCAAACTTTTTGCCCAGTGAACAAAAGACTGATTCCGCACTAGCATTGCTAGCAGACCGCCAAAACAGAGTCCTTCTCCACGCCATGGAAGTGTCGCCATCGCATGAAAGCCTGGAAGCCAGAGTCGGAGCAACGGAGCTGCAATGATTCCCGCACAGAAAAGTGCCAGTAAGAATCTCCGTGAACTCCACCACACGATCAAAGGGATGATCATGTAGAACTGTTCCTCTACTGCCAACGACCATGTCACTGCCAGCCAACGGCAACCATATTCATCGAGCATCGACATCCAGTAGTTCTGGATAAACACGCAGTAGGTCCAAATCGGCACGCGCCCAGTGAACAGATCACTAAATCGCTCGTCTGTGCCGAACAAAATTGATCCACCAAGAAACGACCCAACCAACAAGAAGTAGAGAGGGAAAATGCGGCAGATACGACGCCAGTAGAAAACCTGGAAATAGTTCGACGCATTCTTGTGATCGAGAAGAATCCCGCAAATCAAGAAGCCCGACAGAACAAAAAACAGATCCACACCGCTCCACATCGGATTGGAGGCGAGCTTCGCAGCCCGAAGAATCCACGGCGCATCTGAGGCCACTTGGCAGCCGAGGTAATGCCATGCGAGAACAAAAAGGATGGCGACACCCCTGACTCCATCCAAATGGGGCTGCCTTCGATCCGT
>CAUJJC010000315.1 GCA_963204975.1 Verrucomicrobiota bacterium
TCAGCGAGCGGCCCGTGTTGACCACCTTGCTCAGGCGCGCCGGACCCCGATAGGCCTCGCTGCGCGCCAGATGCACAATCGCTTCGTCCGCCACCCAGCCGGGGGTGAGCACCTGTTGCGGATTGAGCACCTCACACACGACGTAGTGCGGGCTCACCCGGAGGATGCGTCCAATGATGCGCGTGCCCTCGGACTTGTTCACCGCCTCGAAGCGATTGGCGCTCTCGATGTGCTCCGCCTCATCACGCAGGAAGGTGGCGGCAATGCTTTGCTCCACCGGCGCTTCTGGCTCGGCGGCTGGCGTGGGAGCAGGTGTCTCGGCCTCGATCTTTGCCACGGGGGGCGGTGGCGGCAATGGTGTGGGCGAGACGGCGGGAGCGTGTCCGGTCATCCGCTCCTCCAGCAGACCGCGCAGATCCTTCCAGTCCACCGGCGAGGTGACAATCTGGCAGCCATCAATCGTCGCGCGGCCTGGAGTGGGCGTGAAGCCGACCAACCGAACATCTCCATGCGCACTTCGCACCGCGTTCACTACCGCCTCGGGATTGATGCCGGGCATGGCCAGATTGATCAGCACCGCGCACAGCGATTCGCCTTCCACGCGCTTCAATCCGCCCTCGACCGATGGGCTCAAAAATACTCGGCACGCACTGCCAAAGGCACCACGCAGGGACTCGACGAGCTTCAAGTCGTCGGCAATCACTAGCACAGCGGGAGTCGGAGCAGAGTGGGCCATCACCAGGTTGTATCGAATCGTTCTCTAGGTGTTTCTGTCCGCTGATTCAAAGCATTTGTGCATTTACCTCTCACTCCCAGCGCACCTGATCCCAGTAGCTGAACTCCCAGGCCCAGCCCGTGGCGTGGCCTTCCAGTCGCACGGTTGCCTCTTTGCCAGCGAGGTTCGTGAGATCGATCTCCACGTCCTTCCAGCGCGGCTTCTCGTGATCCACGCTCACCTCTTTGATCACCTGGCCATTGACCACCACCTTCGCCATCCAGTCCCCACGATCATCGGACGCAACTGCGAATTTTAACCTGGGATGCGCCGCATCAATGACGAGCGTTTGCTCCAGCACGCTCGGCGTTTTCTTGTCTTCAAAGGGATGCATCACCAGCAGGTTCTTGCGTCCGTGATATTCGGCGATGCGGTTCGGCGTGCCTTCGAACTCCGGCGCGGTGATCTTCCACTTCGGGTTCCACAGGCTCACGCTCTCCCAGTCGATCACGCGCCAGTTTCTCGCCTTCGGCTTCGCGGGCGCGGCATCGATGCTCGTGCTCAGCGCCTTCTTTTTGTCAGCAGTCAGCGGACCTTCCTCCGGCGGTGCGAGCACATACCAGATGAGGTTGCGGAACTGATCATCGGGCAAGCCACCGAAGCCCATGGGCATCAGCGATTGATGCGTGTTCTCCAGCTTCGCAATCTGGTCGCGCGGCACCACCTGCTCCGCACCGCCGATGGCGAGCAGCTTCACATGCGACGGCGCATCTTCCGTCACGCGACCCATCAGCGTGCGATTGTCCTTCGTGGTGACGATGATGTTCTCGTAGCCGTTGCCGATGATTTGGTTGGGATCGATGACATTGGCCAAGATCGCGTCCAGATTGCTGCGACCACTGCCGATCAACTCGGGTCCCACCTTCTGCCCGCCGCCGTGGAAGACATGGCACACTGCGCAGGTGGTGGTGAACAATAGCTTGCCTTGTGCGAGATCAGGCTCGCCTTCCAGGCAGGCTTTCTTCTTCGCGGCGATGAGGGCTTTGAGGTCGTCGGAGGATTCACGCCAGAGGCCAAAGACGACGTTGGCGTGTTGGCGGATCGTGGTGTCGTTCGCGTTGTTGAGCTGGCGACGCAACGAGACCGGGAAGTTCGCGGTGGCCTTCGCCGCAGCGAGATGATCGAGCAATTGATGCGTCCAGTCCGCACGCGAAGTGAGCGTGGCATAGGCCGCCAGCCGCAGGTTGTCCGGCAACGTCTTCCACGCGGCCAGGATCGTCTTCGGGAACGAATCGTCGCCCAGGTCTGCCGCCGCACGGATGACTTCGAGCGCGAAGGCTGAAGCTGGGGTCTGAGACCCCGGACCTGAAGCGCTTGGATCTCGCGCAGGTTTTTCGTTGGCAGGTGCTTTGGCAGTTTCCGTGGACTGCGAACGAAGCCCCACGCCTCCGGGGTCAAAGACCCCAGCTTCAACTGCCGCGAAAGCCTTGCGTGCTTCGTCTGTCCGCACCTTCCGCAACGCCGCCAGCGCCGCGAGCCGCTGGGCCTCGGGCAGCGTCGCATCGAGCAACTCCGCCGCCACGCTCTGGATCGCCGCCGGATCGCCCCACAGCATCGCGAGGTTCTTCGCCTGCTTGCGCACGTCCGCGTTGTCGCTCTTCGCGAACTGGGCGAACAACGAAGAGAAATCCTTCGTCGGCTTGATCACGCCGCCTTCCTGGCCTTTGACGAGACCATCGAGCGCGTGGGCGAGGAGGACATCGTGAGCTTTGATCTTGGTGAGGAAGTCGAGGCAGAGGTCGAGGTTCTTCGCGTCGCGTGTGTCGCAGAGGCGACGCATGGATTTGTGGGTGAGGGTGCGGGAGAGGGGCTGGGAGTTGGAAGCTACACTGGCAAGCATCTCGATGGTAGGAGGTGGTGCGGTAACCAGTGAAGCCTCTAAGGCCATCCAGATGTGAAAGGGCAATACGGATTCTTCACTGCCATTGCTGGCAACGATGAGGGAGGAGAGGATTTTGAACTCCTCACTGCCCGGTTTGCCTGCTCGTCTCGTGACCGTCAATTTGCCGGTCAAGAATTGCTTCAACGCAATTGCCACTGCTGCACGCACTTCAGGCACCTTATCAGTGGCGAGACGTGGCAGTTCCCCATAGCTCGCCGTTTCTTGTTGGTTATCGCCCACGCCGCGTGCGAACCAAGCCCGGACTGCTGGGAGTTTGCTTTCAGCCGCACGCAACACCTCTGGGTTGCGGTGTATGTTTTCCAATGCCCAGAAGGCTTCGATGTTGCCCTTGGTGTATGCGGCGTTGGACAACGACTGCAGCGCTTCTCCACTGAACTTAGTTTGCTCCACCAGCACCCTCCTTGCCTTCCGCCGCATCCAGTTATTTGGATGCTCCAGCAGCTTCACCAGCTCGGGCGTGGAGAGCTTCGAGAGGTCCATGCCCTTTTCGGGACGGGAGTGGTCTGCCGGGAGGGTGGCGGCGTGGGTGTTCCCGGCCTGCGATCCGGTGGCTGAAAGTGGATTGCCAGTATCGGAAGTAGCCTTCACAACGCTCGGAAGGGCGTTTCCGATTTTGGAAGTGATCTTCCCAACGTTAGGATGGTCATTTCCGATTTTGGAAGTGGCTTCCCCAACGTTAAGATGGTTGTCTCCGATTTTGGAAGTGGCCTTCCCAACGTTCGGATGGTCGTTTCCAGTTTTGGAAGTGCCTGGAGCGTCGGAGGAGGTCGAGGCGGAGGTCTCGGTTCCGGCATTCGCGGCGTAAACCACCCGCCAAATCCGTCCGCGCTCACGGTCCACGCCTTCGGGGTTCGCTTTGGCATTCTGGTAGCAGGGATACTTGTCGCACCAGTCCATGACCCAGAGATTTCCATCGGGGCCGGTCTGGGTGCTGACGGGGCGGAACCAGCCGTTGTTGGCGCGGAGGAAGTCGCGGCGTGGCTCGCATTTGAAGGTGGAGCCGACGGGCGTGAGCACTTCCTCGTGGATGGCGTTGTCGTGGATATTGCCGATGAAGGCGTGGCCCCAGGTGTCCTGCGGATACACGCCGCCCTGGTAGATCTGAATGCCGGCATACGCGGCGCGGAAGTGCTTGTGCTTCACGATGCTGGGCAGTTGCTCGTAGGCATACGGGTTCTCCGGCGCGCCGCCCTGGCGGACGTAGATGCCGCCGGGAGCCATGTGGAAGAAGTGATCAATGACGCAGGCGCTGACGAAGAAGTTCCCGCGCGCGTCATAGTCGCAACCCCACGGATTGCTGGTGCCATCGGCGAAGACCTCGAATTCCCACGGCGCTTCCTTGCCCTGTGCTGTCGGACGACAACGACCAATGCCCGCGTCGAACTTGAAGTCTTCCTTCTCCGGCTGTCCGGGTCGGCGCACGGCGCTGTGGGTGAAGACGCCGTGCGTCATGTAAAGCCAGCCGTCGGGGCCCCAGGTGAAGGAGTTCACCAACTCGTGCGTGTCCTCGCGACCGAAGCCGGTGAGGACCACACGCCATTGCTC
>CAUJJC010000316.1 GCA_963204975.1 Verrucomicrobiota bacterium
TAGAGAAGGCTCATAATCTAGGAGTAAAGCAGGGACCGGATCGAATCAAAGGGCAGGCGCTCGCAGTCCTTCGCCATCGGATGATCTTTTGGCAGCACGAAGACGACATCGCTCTCCATCCACACCCACGGCGGCTGCGGCAGACGATCCAGGTAGTCCTTCAATTCCTGCAACGTCGGATACCCATCTTCCTGCCCAAACAGGCGGGCGTCGTCGATGAGGATGACGAAGGGATGCCGAGTCTGGGCGAAGACCGTATCGAGTTCCGCAAAGATCGGGCACACCGCCTCGCCCATACCAGTGAGACCTCCTGAGTAGTGCCCATCCAGCCAGTAGATCACCGGCTTGTCGATCTGCGGAACAATCTCCTTCAAGGCATGACGCGAGTCGGCTTCGACGATGGACACCTGGGGGATCGACTTGAACCGTTCTCTCGCCAGTTCAGCCAGTGGCGGATGCACTTCCACGGACCACACCTTGTCAAAGAGGTGCCGCAACTGCCAGGGCGTGTCCCCCATGTAAGTGCCGGTCTCCACCAGGATCTTCGAGCCACTGCGCAGCGCTAGGCGAGCGATCAGCCCGCGCTTCAAGAGGTAGGGCAGCGGGAGCTTCTGACCCTCGCGGAAGATCGAGGGCAGGTAGAAGAACGCGATGCGCAGACGCTCCACGAGCGCGAGAGCCCAGGGGAACCAGGAGCAGATCAGGTTACGGATTCGAATCGTTCGGTAAGTCATAGCCAGAAGTCACAAAAGGTTCGCCATCAGCACTCAAGCCACCTGACGGGATGGCATGAATCGCCGCTCCACCAGATGAAAACCCAGCAGTCCCGCCCCCAGGCTCAGCAGCGCACCGAGCGCTGCCAACCAGCCATGCGATGGCAGGCCACCCTGAGTTTGAAAGCACCAGGCCGAGAGCAGCACGAGGACAGGAAAATGGAAGATGTAGATGCTGTAGCTGCGCAAGCCCAGCCACTCGAGCACCCGACCGGCCTTCGTCTTGAGCACATCGAAAGGCATCATCTCAAAAGCTGCAATCGCCGCCGCGCCCATCACCATGTTGAGCACCAGCGTCCAGGGCGAGTGCTCGGAGACGCGATGCAGACCAGCGAGGGCGGCGAGGGCCATCACACACGACGTCGCCCAGAGGGCCACGCCGCCGCGTTGTTGTTTTCTCCAGCTCAGAAGCACTTCCGCCATCAGCGCTCCCGCCAGCCACACAGGATACGAGCCCATCATGCCCGACCACCATCCAGCCAGCGGCACGAACCAGCATGCAAGGCCTAACAACATGCCGAGCACATACGCCCCCGCTCGATGACGGAGCCAGACCAGCATGAACAATGGATAAAGCAGGTAGTAGAAAACTTCGTGACCGATGGACCACAGTGGACCATTGCCGCCAAAGCGGATGCCTAACAGTGAAGGCTGAGCCAGCAGCGCAGGCACGACAGAATTCATTCGATAGCCTGCATCAGCGAAGTTCTGGTCCAGCAACAAGCTGCCTGTCTGGGCTGCATACAACCGTGGGAACCAGTGATGCCCCGCAGCGTCCAGTAGGACTGTGAAGATCAGCACGGCGTAGTAGGGCGGCAGGATTCGCCGGGCGCGGCGTGCCAGATAACTCAGGGCATCAAACCCTTGCTCTCTCCCTTCCACCAGCGCCTGGGCCGCTCGCAGATGAATGAAGAACCCGCTCAAGGCAAAGAACACCATCACCGCCTGATGACCAAAACGGAAGGCCGCAAAGAACACACTCACCGCCATCTCCCACCACGCATGAGGCAGCACCTTCCAGTCTTGCCAGCCCATCCAGAGCAGCATTCGCGCATGGCCCACCAGCACCATCAGTGCAAGACAAGCCCGCAGGACATCCAGGTTGCGCAGTTTCATGCCGTAGGTGCCAGCCAGACCGCGTTGCCAAACTCCATCGAGCATCGGTAGCCGCAACGCTCCAGCATCTGCTCAATGTCCGCCGCTGCCTTTCCTCGATCCGCGAGGATGGTAAGATGCAGTTCGAGCGCCAGCGCCTTCACACGATGCTGCTCGAAGACCTTGGTCGATCCCAGCAGCGCTTCGTATTCGAAGCCTTCGATGTCCACCTTCATGAGGTCCACCTGCTCCAGCTTCTGCGCATCAAGCGCCTCCTCCAAGGTAAGCGTTCCGATCTCCTGCGTGGGCAGCTTGTATTTGCTATGGCGATGAAAACCACTGCCACCGGAATTGGTGCTCGCGGTGAGATGCAGAGTCGCAGTGCCACGCTGATCCGAGATCGCCGCATTGAGCACCTTCACATGCGCCAGACCATTGAGCTTGAGATTCTGATCGATCACGGGCAGCAACCGATGCTGCGGTTCAATCGCCAGCACATGGCCCTCCGCACCACAGAGCCGGGCACCGATAACGGTGAAGTAGCCTTCGTTCGCTCCCAGATCGACGAAGGTGTCGCCGGGCTTGAGGAACTTCTCCAAGGTCTGCACCATCCCATGCTCGTGTTCGCCCTGATTCGTCAAAGCAATGCCCAGGAGCGACACCGGGTCGATCCAGAAACTTCCCTGCGCCGTGGGCACCGTGACTCGCTTCACTCCCAGCAATGGCTTCAGCCAGGCGGCGAGCACATTCGGCCGGACCCGGATGAGCACGCGCTGAAGGAAACGTTGGTAGCTGGAAAGCATGTGGACCTCGCAGTTTACTTCGTCGCCTCGATGTAAAGCGTCTCAAACTCGTGCGCAGGGTCGTCGAGGCACAGCTCGGGAATCGAAGCACTGCCGGACTTTGACTTCTCAACGCCCGTGAAGCCTGCGCGTTCCAGTTCCTTCTTCAGCGTCTCGAAGTCCCAGGCAAAGAAGTGATGCCCGCCCATGCGGAACATGTGATTGATCACTCGGTTGGGTGTATCGAGCGCCTCGGTTGATCCGCCAAGGTGAGCCAGCGACGTGAAGAACTCGGTCTTACCTTCCACGTATGCACGGTAGTAGATCTCAGCATCGGGCATCCCGAGGCGGAACCTGCCGCCGGGCTTCAGCAAGCGGAAGCCCTCGGCCAGGAAGCCGCGGGCTTCATCGAAGTGCAGGTGCTCAATCACATGTTCCGAGTAGATCATGCGCGCCGCTCCAGCATTCATCGGCAGCGGCTGGCGAAGATCCCAGATCAAGTCGATGCCCGGCGCAGAGAAGCAGTCCACATTCATCCAGCCCTCCATCACACGGCGACCACAGCCCAGGTGCAGCCGCACATCGCTCAAGCCGGCGGCACGATCCGCCATCCCCCGCCGCGAGGGCAGGATGGCATTCATGAGGCGCAGCCGCGTCATCGTCCATTCCATGTGCATCGCCTGCCAGGTGTGGGCAGGGAAGAGCTTGAGTGCGAGTTGGGTGGTCAGTTTCATCTGAATTAGAAGGCCATGGAGGGTGTGGGAGAACGGCGTTGCCGCAGGGCATGGACGGCATCGGCGAGACGCACGGCAAAGCGATAGCCCACCAGCGTGCTCAGCCAGCGGAGCAGGCGCGGACCCTGCGGTTTGAAGTCCGGCCTCAAGGCTTCGAGGTGGGCGCAGAGATCTTCGAAGAGCGATTCATCCACACGATGCGCACCTCGCGACAAGCTTGTGAGCACCTCCACCATCGCGTCCTCACGCGGCGACGTCCACGCACCGGGAATGCTGCGCCACAGACGCTCGATGTCTTTGGCACTGGCATGACAATCGCGCAGGAACGCCAGCCGGTTGCGCGTGGAAACCGACCCGCTCCGATGCTGGCGATAGAGCGTGCCGACCTCCGCATCATGCGCCCAGACAGCTCCTGCATGAGCGCAATCAAAACCAAAGCGAGCATCCTGGATCACTGGCAGCCAGTCCTTCCAGGGCAGCACCTTGTCGAGGAAGTCCCGACGATAAAGGTAGGCTCCGGTCGGGCACCACATGCCATTGAAGAACGCGATCTCCGCATCGGCATTCACGGACTGCCAAGTGCGTCGCACCTCCCGTGTGCGCTCAAAGCCGCGACCTTCCATCTCCTCGAGCACTTGCCAGTCGCCATACACCACATCGGCACCTGAGGATTCGATGAGCGCCACCTGACGCTTCAGCTTGCCAGGAAGCAGAAGATCATCGGCATCCAGGTAGTTGATCAGGTCGCCCGACGCGAGCTGGGTGCCCACGTTGCGCGCATGGCTCACACCCCGATTCTCCGAGCGATGCAGCGTCCACTGCGGATAGAGCTTCTCCACCAGAGCCGCCGTGCCATCGGTGGACCCATCATCCACGACAATGACTTCCAAGTCCGGCCACTCCTGCGCCGCCACGGTCGCGAGCGTTTCAGGCAGCCAGCGTTCGGCATTGTAAGCCGGGATGATGACGGAGACTCTCATCAGCAATTCGTAGTCACTCCGGCCTCCCCCTTCATCAGCCGAAGAGGCGGATTCAAGCTCAGCAACCAATCGCGGTTCTCATAGCTTGCGAAACACTTTTCGTGCTCCACCAACCCTTCATCGGTGACATGAAACTTCCTGTAGCGAGCCAGCTCCGGCGAGTTCAGGACGGGAAGTATCTCACCATCAAAGCGTGGTATGATCTCCATGATGAGGTGTGGCCAGTCACGCTGAAGCACTCCCTTCATCCCTCGAATCGCCGCTGCTTCCGCACCTTCGCAGTCCATCTTGATCAACGACACTTTTCCAATCCCGTTCTCAGCGCAGAAGGAATCTAATGCCCGCGTTCGCACAGTCACAGCACCTTCTTGGTCAACGACTCCGGGAAGCAAACTCGCACTGCTGTGCCCCCACGAATCGAAGTCAGCGAGGAAGAGATTCGCTTCGCCATCGGCATCCGAGAGCGCAGCGGGCACCAGCTTCACCGGCAGCCCGGGGTTCAACTCCAGGTTGTGCTGCAAGCGGGCGAAGACGCCGGG
>CAUJJC010000317.1 GCA_963204975.1 Verrucomicrobiota bacterium
TTGAAGAGTTCCGCCGAGACCTTGTCCAGATCGCGCGTGAGCGGCAGCACCTGGCGGATGTAGTTCGTGCCCGCGCTGAGGTTGTTGTTGCCATACTCGTAGAGCGCCACCTGCACGACGGGCACCTTGTCGCCTTGCTTCGCGTTGTTGAACTCATTGACCACTTTCCAGAGCTGGGTCTTCGCCTGCTCGATGAGACCGTCCATGCTGTTGCTCGTGTCCAGCAGCAGAGCGATCTGGACCAAGGACTCTGCCTTGGGCGGATCATCCACCACAGGCTCCGCAGCGTGAACGACAACTGACAAAACGCCCGCAAATGCAGTGGCAAGCAGGCAACGACGAAGGAGGAAACGATGTGTTTTCATGACACGAGGAAGCTGTCAGGCCTCGCGACGTGCGTCTGTAAGCGCTCTGTAAACAGTCACTCATCACGAAGCCGGGGCCTCTACACCCGATGGAGTCCCAGAGTGCTGGGGGCCGAAGGCACCACATCGTCCATCCATCCTGCGAGCCGGAGATTTCATCGCCATCCCAGGCACGCCACCTGCTTTGGATGGATCGGTTCGCGGTGCACTCCCAACCAGCTCGCGATGACCGTGCCCAATGAAATCCCCCATCCTCGCCTTCCTGCAGGACCTCCACGCTCGCTACGCGCCCCTCATCGAAGGGAAGGTGGCTGACTACATCCCCGAACTCTCCAAAGCGGATCCCAACTGGTTCGGCATCTGCATCGCCACCCGCGATGGCCAGCTCTACGAGGTGGGCGACACGCGTCAGCGCTTCACGATTCAGTCGATCTCCAAAGCGCTGTCGTATGGCCTCGCGCTGGAAGATCGCGGCGAGGATCATGTGCTCTCGCGCATCGGTGTGGAGCCCTCTGGCGAAGCCTTCAATGCGATCAGCTTGAAGCCGGGGTCGGGCATGCCGTTCAATCCCATGATCAACGCGGGTGCGATCGCGACCTGCGGCCAGGTTTTGCCCAAAGACGGCGAGTCCCGCATTCAACGCATCGCCGCCTACCTCTCGCGCTGTGCAGGCGAGACTCTGGAAGTGGACGAGGAAGTGTATCGCTCCGAAAGCGAGACCGGACATCGCAACCGCGCCATCGGCTGGATGCTGCGCAACTTCGGCATCGTGGACGAGGACCCGCACGACATCCTGGAGACCTACTTCCAGCAGTGCTCACTGAAAGTTACCTGCGCTGACCTCGCCGTCATGGCCGCGACGCTTGCCAATCAAGGTGTGAATCCCACCACGGGCGAGCGCGCCATCGCCCAGGAGTATGTGGACAATGTGCTCGGCGTCATGGCCACCTGCGGGATGTATGACTGGTCCGGCGAGTGGATCTATCGCGTGGGGCTTCCAGCCAAGAGCGGCGTAGGCGGTGGCATCTTGGCCGTGCTGCCCGGACAGCTGGGCATCGGTGTGTTTTCGCCACCCCTTGATGCTCAAGGCAACAGCGTGCGCGGCATCAAGGTCTGCATGGATCTCGCCCGCGAGCTGGCCCTGCATTTATTCAATCCCAGCGCCTCACCGCAGCCCGCCCTCCGCCTGGGCTACAATGCTTCGCAAGTCGTGTCCCGTCGCCGACTTCCACCCGCCGCCTCCCAGGCCGTGCGTCGCTACGGCGAACGCATCCGCGTGCTGGATCTGCAAGGGCCACTGATCTTCTCCACCTTCGAGCCCGTGGTGCGCACGCTCGTGCGGCAGGCCGCGTATTGCCAGCAAGTGGTGCTGAACTTCAAGCACGTCGTCAGTGCCGATCCCGTCAGCCTGCGCCTGCTCAGCCAGATTCGCACCCAGCTAGCCGCCAGTGGGGTTACTTTGTTCTGTTGCCATGTGGGCCGGTTTAACCGTGCTCTGCTCGCTCATGGTTTTGAGGAAAAGGACATCTTTGCGGACACGGATTCCGCTCTCGAAGCCTGTGAAAATTCTCTCCTCGGCGAAGTGCTCGGCCAGGACTGGCGTCTGCCCGAGCCCGTGCCTCTTCCGCGCTGCCTGCTCTTCCGCGAGTGCCATGAAGATGACATGAAGGCGCTCGACCAGCACATGGACGAACGAACCTACGCCACTGGCTCGACCATCATTGAAAGGGGCAGCCAAGCTGATGAACTCTTCGTGCTTACCGCCGGCTCTGTTGAAATATGCCTGCCCACCGAGGGCAATCGCAAACGTCAGCGCCTCGATGTCCTCTCCGCCAGCATGAGCTTCGGTGAGATGGCGTTCATTGAGGAAGCCCCACGCTCGGCCGACGTCGTGGCACTGGAGCCAGTCACCTGCCGCATCTTGAGCCGTGGAGCCCTTGCCGTTCTCGAAACCCAGTGCCCAGGGCTGACGACCAAGCTGCTCACGCAACTCGTCCGCCAACTCTCCAGCCGCCTGCGCATCGCCAACAACGAAGTCTCAGCCCTGCGCGGCTAGACTGATGCACTGCACATCGGATAGCGCGGACGCTCTCCGTCGGCGGTCGGAGCTGTCATCGCGGGATTCGGTGCCAGCGGAGCAAGACCAAGTTCGCGGAGCAGTTCCATGTCCTCGTTGGCGCGCGGATTGGCGGCGGTGAGGAGCTTATCGCCGTAGAAGATCGAGTTGGCTCCAGCGAAGTAGCACAGGGCCTGGGTCTCCTTGCTCATCTGCGTGCGCCCGGCACTGAGGCGGACCTTGGCCTTCGGGATCGCAATGCGAGTGATGGCGATCATGCGGATGAGATCGAAGGTATCCACGTTCTCATTGTCCTGCATCGGCGTGCCCTTCATCGCCATGAGTGTGTTGATCGGCACGGACTCAGGCTGCGGGTTGAACTCGCTGAGCACTTCCAGCATTTTCAGGCGGTCGTCATTCGTCTCGCCCAGCCCGAGAATGCCACCGCAGCAGACGCTCATGCCTGCATCCTGCGCGTGGCGGATCGTGCGCAGGCGATCATCGAAGGTGTGTGTGCTGACCACGTTCTTGTAGTGCTCGGGCGAGGTGTCGATGTTGTGATTGTAGGCGGTGACTCCGGCATCCTTGAGCGCGACCGCTTCTTCGGAACCGATTTCACCCAGCGTCACGCACACTTCCATGCCGAGGGTGCTCACCTCACGAACGATGTCACACACCTGATCGAACTTCTGCGTGCCCATGCGCACCCCTTTCCATGCTGCGCCCATGCAGAACCGTGTGCTGCCGGAATCACGCGCCGCGCGGGCACGCTCCATGACGAGTTCCTTCTCCATGAGCTTCTCCGCCTGCACGCCGGTCGAATAGCGAGCGCTCTGGGCGCAGTAGCCGCAGTCCTCGGAGCAGCCGCCGGTCTTGATGCTGAGCAGGGTGCAGAGCTGCACCTCGCGCTCGGGCCAGTTCTCCTCGTGCACGGCACGGGCTTGCTTGAGCAGATCAAAGAAGGGCTGGTGGTAGAGGCGATGGAGTTCGGCGTATTTCACGGCGCAGGCTATAGCGGCAGCAACGACGGGTTTCAAAGGGAAAGCCGGGGGGGCGGAGTGGCTCCCGTTCTCCCATGATCATCCTACACTTGTCGGATTTCAGGCTCGACAAATCCGACAAATGTCGTCAATCTCGCGAAATCTATGGCGAAAATATCTCCCCCTGCCCTCTCGGCGGCCGAACAGGCCATCATGGATGCGCTTTGGAAATCGCATCCCGTATCGGTGCTCGATCTCCTGGAAGCCGTGAACGCAGGCCGCAAGGAACCGATCACGCGCAACACGCTGCAAACCCAGCTCACGCGATTGGAAGCCAAGGGCTGGATCAAGCGCGATGACTCGGGCCGCACGCATCTCTACGACCCGGTGGTGCAGGAAACGCATGGTCGCACCAGCGTGCTGGCGGAGCTGAAGAAGCGCTTCTTCGGCGGCAGCAGTCTGGCCCTCGTGAGATGCCTCGTGGAGAACGGCGACATCTCGGAAACGGAACTTGCCGAACTGCGCAAGCTGGTGCGCGATCACGGCAAAACCAAACCCACACCGAAGCCATGAACACGGTCACGCTCTTCAGTTTTGCCCTGCATACGTTGGTCATCGCCGGCATCGGCTGGCTGCTCGTTCGCTGGGGGTTGCGTGATGCGCGGCATCGCTCGTGGGCAGCCTTGGTGATGGCCCTCAGCACCGTGGCGCAACCCCTGGCTGTCAGCTTGAGCCGAGGGCATGTGGACCCCGAAGTCCTGGAGCCCGCGCCTGCCATCGCCGCACCCGCATGGAAACCTGAGTGGACGGTGAAACTGGCTCCGGTCAAACCGGCACCCGTCGTGATGGCGCAGACCGTTGAAGCCCCTCGATTCGACTGGCGCGATCATCTGGACGACGCGCTGGGGATCTGGCTGGTTGGCACGCTCGTGCTGGGGTTGGTTAATGCAGTTCGTTCCTGGCGTGCGTGGCGCTGGCGCAAAGGGCTGCGTCGTGGGACACGCGCAGGTGTGTGGGTCTTCGATGGCGAAGGCGGTCCCTGTGTGGTGGGTCTGTGGCGACCTGTGATCGCGGTGCCGCAATCAGTGCATGAAACCTGGACCGAAGATCAATGGCGCTGGCTAATGGCCCACGAGGGCGAGCATGTGCGGGAACGTGATCCGCTGATGGCGTGGCTGCTCGGTTGGGTGCGTGCGTGCTTGTGGTGGAATCCGTTTGTCCACGCGCTGATCAGTCACTGGTCGCAGGCGCGCGAGGAAGTGTGCGATGCCGTCGCTGTGGCACGCACGGAAGACAGCGAGCGCTACGCGAGCTTCCTGGTGGACATCGCCTCGCGTGAGTCGCGTTCCTTTGCCATCGCCATGGCGGCCTCGCGACCCGCACGAAGGTTGCGCGCGCGGCTGCTCGCCCTGCTGGAACGCCGTCCGGTGCGCGAGCAATTGGGCTGGGGCTTCCGTGCGGTGATGGGGGTGATCTTTGCCACAGGCACGGTGCTCGTGAGCTGCGTGGGAGTAGAGCAGCCGGAAGATCCTCCACTCAGCAGCACGAGCGCCGAGACCCGGAGTTCCAACACTCTCAACCTCACGACCAAGTTCGTGAAGTGGAAGGACTTCGAAGCGCAGATTCGGCGACAACTCGAAGATGGCGGCACCTTGAACGATGGGCGTCCAGAGGACTTGGAGGAACGGGAAGGTGCCAGCATCACAACGAAATCAGGTGAGGTGATCGAGTTCATTCGCGTTCCCGGCCCTGAGCAGATGGTGACGCGCACGTTCAAGGTGGCTCCCGATTTCCTGACGCGACTGGCGGGCAACCGACAACCTGCGAAGCAAGGACTCGAGGCGCGCGGTATCAGATTCTGGGAGGGTTCGACGGCGGTATTCAATCCGACCACGTCCCAGCTCATCGTGAAGCACTCGCCTGCCACGCTGCGCAAGATCGCTGCCCTCATCGACCAGGTGCAGCAGGGACAGACTCAGGTGTATTTGCAATCGAAGCTCGTCGAAGCACCCGAGCTGCTGGGCAAGGACGGTGCCGTTATGCAGGAGGCGGAGTATCAATCGCTGCTGAAGGCCGCGAGTCAGAACAAGGGCTTCGATCTGCTTTCGGCTCCGAGCGTCACGACGAGGCTCGGTCAGCAGGCCACAGTCGAAGTTTCGAAGGAACGCGGCCAGAGCGATGACTTCGTAGGCCTGCGCATCGCGCTGGAACCGGAGCTGGGTGCGAAGGGATCGCTGAAACTTCAAAGCCACGTCGTCATCGCTCACGAGTTCACGCCAGACACATCGACGCTGCATAACCTGTCCAAGCCGGTCAACGAGATCGACTGGACGAAGGTGAAGCGCTGGGAGCACCGGACGACCTCCACCCTCAAACACGGCGAAACGGCTGTCATCCACCTCGGCGAAACGCAGAAGGGCCGCTTCATCACCGTCTTCATCACCGCGAAAGCTCTGCTGCCCACCGGGGAAAACGCGAAGGAGTTCAGCACGACCATTCCCACCAGTCACCACGCCGATGAACCCAATCCCTCAACGAACGGCATTGCCGCTGTGGTCGATGGACGCGTGATCACGAAGAGTGAAGTGCGCGACTTCATCATCTACGAGCGGCTTCGTCTGGCGCATTTGTATCGCGACGATCCACGCAAGGCGGACCCTGAGATGAAGAAGCTCGAAGCTCAAGCGACCGACCTGCTGGTGCAACGCTTGGCGAGCACCAGCGACTACTTCCGTTATGCGAAGGATGCCGAACTCAACAAGCTGATCGATCAAGAGGTGAAGGCGATCCTTGGCACCAATGAAAAAGCTGTGACCACCACGCTGGCTCGTGGAGGACTCACGATGGAGAAGTTCCGCTGGCTAGCGAAAGCGTCCGTGATCGCGCGGGCTCTGGATGACTACCGTGTAGGCAGACTGACGACCGATGCCTTCAAGGCCATCGACTGGCCGGCGAAGAAGGTCTTTATCAGTGCCAAAGTGGTCGATGTGACGAGTGATGACGAAGCATTCGGCCTGACCTTTCTGAGCAGCACCCTCGCTACTGAAACCGCAAAGCCGGGAGACGTGCGCGTGGAATTGCCGAAGGCCGAGAAGAGTGCTCCGGCGTTGGTTCCAGCGGGCTCCGATGGGGAACCGGTGACCCTGGAACCTGGGATCATGTCAATCTCGGGCGTCTTCACCGATCCCCAGTTCCAAGTCGTCATGCGTGCGTTGAGTCAGATGAAAGGCATGAGCTTGGTTTCGATGCCAAGCGCTTCGGTGAACTCTGCTCAAGCCGCCAGCATGAAGGTCGGTGCGGTAGAGTGTGAGGTGACGCCGACCATCGGGGCGGATGGATACACGATTGATTTGACCATCGCTGTCAGCGAGAAACTCGGCAACGCTGGCGAGCCTCAGGAGCGAAAAGTCTCCACTGCGGTCACGATCTGGAACGGCCAGACGGTGGCACTGGGTGGACGCCTCTCGAAGGACGGCGAGAAGCCTGCGCGGGAGCGGCTGATTTTTGTCACCGCGCAGCTGATCAAGCCATCGGAGGAGGCGAAGAAGTGAGCGCGCTAGACCGAGCCCGGCGGCTGGCGAGCAGCCACAGGCAGAGGCCGCTGACGAGCAGGGAGGACAAACCAATGTGCAGGATCTGGGCAACGGCGAGAATGCCCACGCGAGCGAGCACGATGCCGAGGAACATCTGGGCGAAGACGAGGCCGACGATGCTCTTTTCCAGCCAGGTGGTCTGTGAGGACTTGCGATAGAAGAGCATGGCCGTGCCCACGATCAGCCACGAGAAGCTGCGATGGGCCAGATACACCCAGCTTTGCTCCAGCTCCGCCACCCAGGTGGGGCGCGGCTGACCGGTGTGAACGCGGGCGAGTTCGTCGGTGAGTTCTCGCACCTGGCTGCCCATGATGCCTTCGATGACGACGAGGAAGAAGAGCGCGCCCGCGAGCTTGATCGAGGGGTGCGTGGTATCGAATCGCCAGGGTTGATCACAGCCCCGCCAGCCCGCGAAAACGATCACGCACTGCATGAGAATGGCGAGGGCCATGTGCAGGGTGATGGTGCCGGGCTGGAGACCGCTGAGCACAACGCGCGCGCCCAGCCAGGCATTGACCAGCAGGAGCACGAAGGCTGCAAGGGCTGCCCAGCGAGCGCTCCGCGCGGGCTGCCAAAACGAAGCGATGAGCATGACGAGCACGCTGAGGCTGATGGGGAGGCTGCTGAGGCGATTGCCATACTCGATCCAGGTGGCCACAGGATCGAACTCGGCACGCAGAAGTTCAGGCGTGATGGTGGCGGGGTCGCGACCGTGCTGTGCGGCCTTCTTCTTGAACTTCTCGATGTTGAGCTTGGTGAAGTCGATCTGGTCCGCGCTGGTGGGCGGGATCATGCGCCCGTAGCAGAAAGGCCAGTCCGGGCAGCCGAGTCCCGAGCCTGTGGCGCGCACGGCAGCGCCGATGAAGATGAGGGCTTCGAGACAGATGAAGGCAGTCAGGGCGATGCGTTGGAAGCGGGTCATGGAGGTGATGGGAATTACGCGACAGCGATCACGAGGTCGCCTCCGATTTTGCGCTTTGCGCGACGATGAGGTGGTTGTTGAAGGGCGTTCCACCCCAGAGCGGTGTGATGGAGACGCTCAAACCCGCGTCGCCCAGCACGCGTCGGAACTGATCGGCGGTCGGATAGGCCACGGGGCCGGA
>CAUJJC010000318.1 GCA_963204975.1 Verrucomicrobiota bacterium
GTGTCGAAGTAGCCGTAGCCGCCCGAGTAGCGATCATGATTGCCATCGAGCGACCATGATCCGTAGCGTTCGATCTCATCATCGAGCAGGATGGGCCAGCACGATTCGGCGAGCATGTAGTCCTCGTATTCTTTGGCCTCGCCAATGTAATACACATCGCCCAAATGGATCACATGGGCCTGGGTCGCTGCGTCTTCCTGCTTGAGTTGCTTGTAGATGGAACGCGTCACCTGCTGGGCCATCGGGAGGCCGGTGCCCCAGTCGCCAAACAAGTAAAGCGAGAGAGGCTTCGAACTGATCACCGGGCGCGCGGGATTCGGATTGAAGGGACGCGGTCCGCTCGCCAGCGCCTGCGCCTTGCCTTTGGCACCTTTGAGAGCGTAGAGCAGATCATCGTTCTCGACGAATCCGCCGATGGTCTTGGCGCGAGTGGCTTTGGCTTTGCCATCTTTGAGGCGGATGGGTGCCGAGGTGTCGATCACCTTCGCCTTGGATGGCCCACGACTGCGTGCTGCTGCTCCGGTAGCTTGGGGTTGAGGTTGACGATTTTGCTCAAGACGTGTCTTGGCATCGGCTTTCGCATTCAACGTCATGCCCGTCTGCAAGGTGCAGACCAGAGGGCTGGACGGGATGAATGCGCTGCCCGCAGGGTGGCCTTTGTCGGCCTTGGCTTCTTTGATGGCGATGTCCAGCAGCGAAATCATCTTCGGCAATTCAGCCGGAGTGATCTCATACTTTGCCAGCAAAGCTGTGGCTGCTTTGCCTTCGGCGGTGGTCTTGGTGTGGTCTTTGAGCGTCTTGGCGAGCAGGGTGCGCTTGGATTGAAGCTCAGCGATCAGGGCATTGCGGTCGAGATAATTGGCAATCATGATTAGAAAGGAATTCCCAATCAGATTGCCATGGGGAGAAGCCTTTTGGCGAGTCTATTCTCTTGATCAGAAGAACAGTTTGTCTCAATCCAGTTTCCACTTCGCCTGGCGCAGCACGGCGAGCTTCGGTTCCTTCATGCTTTCATACCACACGGTGAGCAGGGTTCCGTCGGCGAGTTCCACTGTGCTGGGGTAGCCGAGGTCGCCACCCTTGCCATCACCGGAAAGAATGATCGGATCGCTCCAGGTCTGACCATTGTCGCTGCTGATGCGGGCCTGATTGCCAAAGGGCGGACGACGATGGCCGTAGGTCATGAGGAGGCGGTTATCACGCAGGCGGAGCAGATGTGAGGGCAGGCCGAAGGTGATGGCATGGGGTTCGCTCCAGGTCTTGCCACCGTTTTTGGACTCGGTCTGCAATGTGCCGCCAGCGTCCACTTTGTTGTGATTGCGGATTTGGACAATGATGGTGCCATTAGCGGCCTCCACGCCGTGGAGTTCATGGTAGCTCTTCACTGAGTCGTCGCCCTTCCGAGTTGGAATTTCGGACAGCCATTGCCAGGTGAGACCATCGTCTTTTGATTCGGCCACACCGATCTTCTTCTCGCCGGTCCACAGTTGCTTGCCGGGGTAGAGTAGGCGTCCGTCCTTGAGCTGGATCGGGCCGTGCGGGCTGTTCGCCACGGTGGGGATGCGATTGGACCAGGACTTGCCACCATCGGTCGAGCGGATCACCCATTCGCCGAGTTCAGCCTTGCGTTCGTCGTCACTGAGGCGGGAATGTGCGGCCTGCCAGCGAGCGAATTGCTCCGAGGGCATTGACTTGCTCACCCAGCCCTTGTCGGTGTGCTCAGCCATCATGCTGGCCTTCTTGAACGAATCCTCATAGGCGAGCGAGGTGAAGGTGGAGACGAGCAGCGTGCCCTTTGCCGTCTCCAGCACGCCGGAATCGCGATCATCCGTGGCGCTGTCGAGCAGCACGCGCGGCCACGTCCAGGTCTTGCCATCGTCCTTCGAAGTCATCGCATGAACCTGACCGAAGGGGCACACATGGGACTCGCGTCCACCGGACCACGAGAGCCACAGTTCACCATTTTGCCGACGCACCACCGTGGACCAGCCATGATAGTATTCGGGTTGTTGGGAAATGACTTTGGTCTCAAGGATGGTCGCCTTGGGCGCTTCAGCCTGGCTGGAGGTGATGAAGCCCAGAGCAAGGCAAAACAAGGCGGCGGTGCGTGGTGTGAGTGAACGAGGAGCCATCCGAGCCATACGGATCATGATGCGGCACTGTTGCGACGCGTTGATCTCGATGCCATGCGTGCGCCATGCTCAAGCTCATCCTCATCGACGATCATTTCGTGGTTCGCAGTGGCCTCGTGGCTTCGCTGGAACTGGAGGACGACATCTCAGTGCTCGCCGAGGCGGATCGTGGTGAAGAGGCGGCTGCTTTGTTCGCGAAGCATCAGCCCCAGGTGGTGCTCATGGACATGCAACTCCCAGGCATCTCTGGAGTGGAAGCCACCGCGCGGCTGAGGGCTGAACATCCAGAGGCGAGGGTGCTGATTTTTTCCACCTTCGCCCGCGATGAAGAAGTGGCTGCCGCACTCAAGGCCGGTGCTCTTGGTTATCTGCAAAAATCAGCCTCGCGCGATGAACTGCTGCGCGCGATTCGCTCGGTGGCGAAGGGCCAGCGTGCTCTGCCTTTGGACCTCGAATCGCGGCTGGCCCTGCGCACGGCGGGGCCGGAGATCACGCCGCGCGAACGCGAGATTCTGAAGCTGATCGCTCAAGGCAAGGCTAACAAGGAAATCGGTGCCAACCTCGGGATTGCCGAAGACACGGTGAAGCGCCATGTCAGCAGCATCCTGGACAAGCTCCAGGTCAATGACCGAGCACAAGCGACCGCCGAAGCGATGAGGCGTGGCTTGGTGGAGATGTGAGCGATTGCGCGTTGTGCTGCGCTGGCTAAAGAACGCGGCGCGTCCTCACGTTCGCCTTCCATCTCATCATGAAACTTCCATCGCTTGTTCTCACCGCACTCGCATCTCTTTCGATCATCGTCTCAGCGGCGGACACTTTCCCCCTCGTAACCGCCACCGAGTGCTCGCCTCGTGCCGGCCTGCCCAACTTCTTCGGCAAGCTCAAGGCGGGCAAGGAGGTGAAGATCGGCTACCTCGGCGGTTCGATCACCGCCCAGGAAGGCTGGAGGCCCAAGACGCTGAAGCACTTCCAGTCCAGCTTTCCCGAGGCCAAGGTGACGCATATCAATGCGGCGATTGGCGGCACGGGATCAGACCTCGGCGTGTTTCGACTGAAGCAGGACGTGCTCGATCAGAAGCCAGATTTCCTCTTCGTCGAGTTCGCCGTGAATGATGGCGGAGCTGATCCAAAGCAGATCTTCCGCTGCATGGAAGGTATCGTGCGCCAGACGTGGAAGACCTTGCCCGAGTGCGACATCTGTTTCGTTTACACCATCACAGAGGCGCTCGTGGGACCCATGCTGGAGGGCAAGTTCCAGCGCAGTGCGAGTGCGATGGAGAAAGTGGCCGATCACTACGGCATCCCCACCATCCACATGGGCATGGAAGTGGCAACGCTGGCCAAGGCGGGCAAGCTGGTGTGGAAGGGCAAGCTGCCCAAGACGGATGAAGAGAAGAAGGCAGCGAGTGACAGCTTTATCTTCGCGCCCGACTCAGTGCATCCGCATCCTGAGACCGGTCACGAATTGTATCTCGCCGCTGTGCAGCGCTCGATGAAGAAGATCGAGACGCTCAATGGCATGGCTGGTCCGCATGACTTGAAGACACCGTTTGTGTCCGACAACTACGAGCACGCCAAGATGCTGCCGATCACGGAAGTGACGCTCTCCAGCGGGTTTGCGAAAGCGGACTCGGACATCGGCAAGCGCTTTGCCAATCGTCTGTCTCAGATGCAGCGTGCGAGCAAGGCGGGCGAGTCCGTGACCTTCAAGTTCAAGGGCACGCGCGCTTCCATCTACGACATCGTTGGCCCAGATTGTGGGCAGGTCAAAATAACGCTCGATGATCAGCCCGCGCGTGTGGCACCGCGTTTTGATTCCTACTGCACCTACCATCGTCTCTCGATGCTTCAAATCGGCACCGAGCTGCCTGATGTGGTGCATACGGTGAAGGTCGAAATCCTTCCTGATCAACCTGACAAGGCGAAGATCCTATCGCAGCGGAATGAGAAGATCGACAACCCGAAGCGCTTCGACGACACCGCCTTTTATCCCGGCGCGATTCTGCTCGTTGGGGAACTGGTGAAATAGGGGCGAGACCGAGCGTCTCGCTACTCCCAGATCCTCACAGCACCCGTGAGGGGCTCGATGCTCAGCGTTTGGAAATCGACAGGTGCTTCCGAAGAATGATCAGCGATGCGCTCGGCCGCGAGAATGGGCACCAAGGTGATCGTCCAGGGCTCTGAAGTGTAGGGATCAAGATTGGTGCGGCCATCGGGGCGAAACTCGATGGACAGGTATTCGTAGTCACCAATCGCGAGCACGGGATCGAGCTGGCTGAGGTCTCCGCTGAGCTTCATGTTGGCCACCGTTGGCTTGGTGTAGGCGATGCTGCTGAAGGCTCCCTTGTCAGACATGATGGTGGTGCCCTGAAAGCGCTGCATCTCATGGAGCGTGCTGGCGAGCCCAAGAACCTTGTCCCTAACAAGAAGCTGGTAGGCAAAAAATTGCGGCTCTTCGCTGGCGATTTCGAAAGGCTGGTAACGGTAGAAGCGAACCTGCACGGGCCGCCCCAGGCGGATGGCGGTCTGGCTGGCGAGTGACATATCGCTGGCGAGCTGGATGGCGCTGGCACGAAGCTCCTGGGACTGCCACGTTTTCTTGAAGCCCGAGGCGGCAACGGCAAAAAGGCCGATGATAATGGTGAGCACGACGAGCATCTCCACCAGCGTGAAGCCGGTGCGGCGCGGGCGAGGAGAATGAGGGGCGTGGCAGGGGCTCATTGCTCGGACATGCGGAGGTCGATGGTGAAGACGCGATAGTCGATGCCTTCTTTGGTGAAAAGCTGCTCCACGTTTCGGAGGTCCATCCGAAATGACTGCGGTGTGCCTCGCTGAAATCGCGCGTTGATGGTGCCCATCAGGTTGCGGGCGATGCTGCCGGCCTCGCCTTCGCCTCGGCGGGCTATCAGACGCTGCCAGGAGTCTTCACTGGTGGCGATCACGGTCATGCGGATGCCTGGCGGCAGATGATGCAGAGACTGCCAGGTGTAGTCATTGGCACTCAGTCCTGGGGTGGAATTCCACAGCGCCCGACGAGTATCGTAGAGCCCGTTTTTGGTGATCTCGAAGGGGGCATCGGTGTCGAGCACACTGGTGTTGCCACCGACTTCCGAGGAGCCGTGCGCGGGATCGAAGGGGCTGAAAAGCACGGCGACGACATTCTCTGCCACCACGGCGACGGGAGGGTGAGACTTTCGTAGCGGCTTTGTGAACCATTCGTAGAGCTTCGGCGGTGACTCATTGGCATACGCGAGCTTCTGGTTTTCATCGACCTTGAAGAGGCCCAGATCTATCGAGGGCTGGCGGAACTCCATGAGACGAAACCGGTAGCGACGGTGCGAGCGGCTGTCGTCGCGATTGAGGAACTTGGGCATGGCAGCCTGATCCTCGCCGTATTCGACGAAGTAGCCCCAGGAGCACAGCGTGCTGGTGAGGCGGTTGAAGCTCTCAGTGTCGGAACTGCTCGGAGCGCTGGTGTTCTTCCGAGGATCACCGGGTTCACCGAAGGGAGCCTGGAAGAAGATGGCGTGGCCGCAGGCATTGTTGTTGAGTTGCAGGCCGTTGCTGCCCTGCACGGGGCCGAGGACAAAGTGGAGATCAGACTCGGGGCGATATGGCGGGATGCCAGCAGAGCCCGTGGATTCCTCGTCCTGCACCATGCGAGTGGCGAGGGTGGCCTGCGAGATGCGGCGGCCCATGCTCTCTAGTGCCATGCGCGTGCTGCGGTAGGTGTCCGCCTTGCTTCTCGTGCGGGACCAGGTGTTCTGCATCGTGGACATCGTCGCCCCGATGGTGATCATGATGATGCTGAGCACGGTCATGCCCAGCAGCAGTTCCAGCAAGGTGAGGCCGCGCGGCGAGAATCGAGGATGGCGGTGGTGGAAGGGCACGATCCTTACGGGGGGGGCACGGTCGATTGCTGGTTCGCCAGCGTGATGGCGTAGAGCTTGTTTTTACCTCGGATGACCCTCTCTCCGAGGGCCTCAGGCGAGGTGATCTGGCGGGTGATCACCACATTGAGTCGGGTGAGGAATTGACCTGCCTGAGAGCCATCGTTTTCATCACCGGGCACTTGATCGAAGTTGGTCAGGGGCTTCGGATACACGGCGGCTGCATACACGGCGGTGTCTTCGAGGTTGTCGTTGCCGGAGGGGGCATCCGTGCGCGCGCCGCGCGAGTCGAAGTAGTATAGCATCCGGCTCTGGCGGCTGGTGATCTGGGTCCAGTTTTGTGTCTGCCATTCCGTGCTGATGCTTTGCACGATGCGAGCCTCGGTGATGCGAGCCTCGGCGTCATTGAGTTCAGCCAGGGTGGAGGGCATGACGCCGATGATGCTCAGCAGGGCGAAGGACAGGATGGCGGTGGCGAAGAGCACTTCCGCGAGGGTGAATCCCTGCGCTGGCGAGCGCTTGCGATGGAGTGGCGACCACGTCATGGAGCGAAGACCCTCCGGTTGACCACTCGGATCTGGTGGAAGTCATCGACCGTGGGGCCGGTGACTGGCGTGGTGGCGAAATCGGGGAGGCTGGCGGCGTTGTTGAGATCGAGGAAACGCTCGATGGTTGTCGAGCCCCGCTGCTCGGCCACCACGGTGTCCGTCCCTTCCTTCCACTCGTTGGGTTTCACGGTGCGTGACTTGCGCAGGACCTGCACCCGGTAGTGAATTGTGAAGACATTGGAGCGCGTGGCCAGCCGTGGATAAAGCTGCGCGTAAGGTGCCTCGCGGAGATTGTCGCCCGTGGCCTCAAAGCCATCATCCGGCACAGCGGGATCGTTTTCCCACCACGTCTGCATGCCACGATAATCGCCGATCTTGGTGCTCTGGTATTCGGAGGGAAGGCGGTTGTCGCCAGGGGGCGCGAGGGGAGTGATGGTGCCACCTGAACTGTAGGTGTGGACAGTGCCGTCACTGACGAGGCGTTTGGGCACCAACCACATCTCGGTGATCTCGGAGGGCGAGCGGAAAATCTCATCGAGATCAAAGCGCAACTCCTCAAAGCCTTCGAGCGTGGCGGGGGCGTTGACGGCGTAACGGAATTCGAGGTTCGAGGGGTTGGCCGGATCTTTGTAGTGCTCTGTGGCACCCGCCTTGACGGCGGCGGAGGGAATCGCGGTCATGCGCACTCCTTGCAGCGCACCGTGCATGGCGGTGGCGCGCTTGATCCATTTATACGGCAGGATCTGGTAATTCATGTTCACCTTGCCCTCGGTGGAAACGGAGTCGGCCAGGCCTGAGGGCTCGATGATTGGCATCCTAAAAAACTCCAGCCACAGATGATCGCGAGGCATGGCAAAGCCAAAGTGATCCTGAATGGCCGTGGCTCCACCAGTGGGTGGTGTGGGCGTCCAGCCGGGCTCTGTATTGGGTGCCGTCGTGCGCGAGGCGGGATTGGGGCAGAGCAGCAGGGTTTGCCACGGGCGAGGTGCTGCTCCCCAGGCAGTGCCGAAAAGGCCGGTGGGTAGTGTGCCAAAGACGAAGCCCGAGGCCGCCTGGCGCAGGGGATTGAAGCTGGTGCCGTCTTCATCCGCGAAGTCGCCACCGCGTTGGAACCAACCGCTGGTGGTGCCTGCAAAGGCTTTGGTTTCATTGATGGCGGTATTCGCGTCCGGCATCTCGATGAACGGACCATCCGGGAGAATGCCGAGACCATTGCTGAAATCGCCAGGGCGCTTGTCGGCGTTAAGCGGCAGCACGCCGGGAGCGAGCGCTGGGGCTGCCTTGGGATCGTGCAGGACGACCTTGGGTAGGCCGGACGAATCGAGGCGCACGAGGAGCGAGCCCTCGGTGGGCTTATTCAATGCCAGGGGCGCAGCGCCATCCTTGGGAAGCAAAGGGGCACCGCTACCGTCTTGCAGGCTGTAAGTGTAGCGATCTGCCTCGGGATCACCAGCGGGGAAGATGGCGGTCACCTTGGAGGGCTTGAAGAGCGTGCGTAGCACCTGTGGCATGGAAGCCATCAGGCGTATGTCTCCATGTGCTGGATCGGCAGGGAGGCCGCTGGCGGGATTAATGCTCGTGTCGGGCACCCAGGACAGCACCGTATCGCCACGGTAGATGAGGTTGGGCACACGATCTGGTTCATTCGGCTTGGTGACGGGGGTGAAGCGGTCCTTGGTCCAGTCGCCAGGCATCGTCATGGCCATGAAGTCATTGACGTTGCTCTTTCGCAAGGTGGGGACGGGGATGGTGCTGTTGGGGATGTCGATCTCAAACGATTGGATGGTCTGAAGCGTGGCATCCTCTTTGATCGTGACAGTCATGAGTCCGCCAGAGAGCGCGATAGTATCGACGGGGCCGCCTTTGCCCACGGGCAGGGTGACAGGCGTGACGGTGGTGAATGCGTAGGCGCGGTCTTCGAAGTCCTGGCTGCCATCATTGGCCTGGCCGCCGAGCTTTGGGGCTCCGGCCTGCGTGAGGAACTGGGAGGTGAAGCCGGTGTATGCCGTGGAACCTTTTGCGCTGTGGGTGATGCGATTGGGCAGGGCTCCGACAGGTATCACCGGCTGGCCATTGATGCTGATCGGCGCATTGACTTCGACCACGTAAGTCGGTGAGCAGGCTGGTGGTCCGGGGGAGACGATGTAAGTCTGCAGCACGAGGAAGGCGGCGATCTTCGTGGTCTGTTTGGCAAACTCTGGATGCGTGGTATCCCAGACAGGAAGGTTCGTGGTGAGATCACGTTCCACATCTGCTGCTGTGAGCACGAGTGCGACCTCCGTGATCGTGGGGAAGCGGCCCGTGCCCTTGCCAAGCCCGAGCGTGGGAACGGCGGACCAAGCACCTGGCATCGGTGGTGTAGCCGAGGAGGGGGGCAGATAAGTGTAAGTCGGAGCGATGACCTCGGTGGTGGGCTGGGGATTGACCGGTGTCGCGGGGTTGATGCCCCATCGAATGAGATCGAACGATGAGGTGGCGAGCTGGTCGATGGCGTCCGGCACATACTTGCCCATCATGGCACCCGTGCCGCCTACGAAGGGCACGCCCAGGCCGGGCAGGGGAGTGGTGGCCATGGAGGTGAGCGAGGTGATCAAGGTGCCATTGCGCGGCAGATTGATGTCGTCAGTCTGGCTTTGCGAGGAGCCTGCGCTTGCGCCTGTATTGGTGGCACGGGTGAAGTAGTAACCGTGCTGCCCGATCGTGGACGCACGGACCATGCGGTTGTCGATTTGATTCCGTTCTCCAATGGCATCGGGCACGGGCCAGAGACTGATCTTCGGGCGATTGAAGGGATTGAGTTCGGGCGAGCGGCTGTGGGTGGTGAGGAAGAACTGCGTGGCGCGCAGCTTGTCTTCGGTGAACTGAGGGCCGGTGCCGCCAACGCCGTTGCGTGGGCGCTGCTCGGTCGATTCATCGCCTGATGCGTAGAAGAGTTCGTCCACGGAAGCGAAGAGCCGCTGCTGCTTGAGCACGGCCTCCGAGGTATTGGTCAAAGTGCCGCCGAG
>CAUJJC010000319.1 GCA_963204975.1 Verrucomicrobiota bacterium
GCACCCGCCGAGGAAAGTGTTGCCGAAGCGGCTCCCAGCCCTGAGGCCGCTGAAGCTCCTGGCGTGGATGAGAATCCTCTGCCCACGGATGAAGAGGAAGCTGCCGCCTCGGTCGCTGCCGAAGCCGCCAGTGCTGACTCCGATCCCAGCGGCGCGGACTAGATTCCCCGCCGTCTCCGTTTTCTCAAGACGCCACGCCCCTCTTCGGTCTGGTGCCTGCTCACTGTCTCCATCCCCGCCGTTGTATGAACCGCCTGGACGAAATCGTCGCCCAAAAACGTCTCGAAGTCGAAAAACTCCTGCCCCGCGCAGCTAAACTGCAAGCCGCCGCTGGTGCTCGGGACGATTTCCGTTCCCTCGCCCGCCATCTGACCAGCGATCCCTATCGCTTGGGCCTCATCGCCGAAGTGAAAAAAGCGTCGCCCTCGGCGGGGGTGATCAATGCAGACTTTGATTACCTCACCATCGCACGGACCTACGAGAAGGCGGGAGCCAGTGGCATCAGCGTGCTCACGGATGAAAAGTATTTCCAGGGCCGCCTCGACTACATGACAAACATTCGCCAGCAGGTGGACATCCCCGTGCTGCGTAAAGACTTCATCATCCACGAGGCGCAGATTTTTGAGGCCGTCGTCGCTGGAGCCGATGCGATCCTGCTCATCGTCGCCGCCCTTGACCAGGCCACTCTCGTCCACCTCCTGGACACCGCTCACGCCTACCAGCTTGAGGTTCTCATGGAGGTCCACGACCTGCCCGAGCTGGAGCGTGCCCTGGAGACGGACGCCCGAATCATCGGCGTCAACAATCGCAACCTCAAGAGTTTCACCGTCGATCTGGCCACCACGGAGCAATTGGCCGAGGAAGTGCCTGAAGACATCATCCTGGTCAGCGAAAGTGGCATCAAGACCGTGGAAGATGCCGCCCGTGTGGCCGCCTGCGGAGCCGATGCCCTGCTGGTGGGGGAAACTCTCATGCGCAGCGGCAACCTGCTCATCGATCTGCCTGCCCTGATGGTCGAGAAGCCAGTCGAACCCCTTGCCGAATAGGCAGGCAGGGGAAGGCATGGCCTTTGGCCCCCGATCAGCCAACTCAGGCCAAATGAACGCCAACTTGCGCCCTGGGAAAAAAGTTGCGAGAATTCTAAGAATGGTGGGCCGACTCCGTTCCATCGCCTGGAGTCAATCCATCTCAACTCTACTCATCAGCCTATGAAACCATCCAAAGCACTGAAAATCGGGCTTGGCTGCCTAGCTCTCGCGACAGCGTCGAGCTTCGCGCAGGAAGCCGCTACCGCCACCAGCCGAATGTGGACGGACAGCAAAGGACGCCAAGTCAAAGCCACATTCGTGGGCCTGGACGGAGACAAAATCTCCCTTCAGACCGACGCTGGTCAGATCTTCACGTTCGCCCTGACCAACCTCTCCTCGGAAGATCAAAACCTCGCCAAGACCCTCAAACCTGCCGCCGCCTATGTCGCGGTGAATGCATCTGTCGGACAGGCCGCTGCGGCCATCGACAAGCTCGTGAATGATGGACTTGTGGTTGGTGCCGCCAAGGTCGCCAAAGACAACGCCGCCACTACCGATCCTAAGCAGCAGCGCGTGGTGCCCAAGGCTAACAAACTGATGACCGACGAGCAGTTCGTTCGCCGCGTTTATCTCGACATCGTGGGCCGCATCCCGAGCCATGATGAAGCGAAGTCCTTCCTCGACAGTTCCAGCAAAACCAAGCGCGCCGAATTGATCGACAAGCTGCTTGACAGCCCAGGCTACGCCAGCAACACCTACAACTACTTCGCCGAAATGCTTCGTGTGAAGAGCCGCCTCGAGCAGGACAACATGCGCGGCGATCCTTACATTAGCTGGCTCCAGAAGCAGATCGAAGCCAACACCCCTTGGGACAAGATGGTGTATGACATGGTCACTGCCGACGGCAAAATGTGGCACAACGGTGCTGCTGGCTACCTCCTTCGTGACGTCGGAATGCCCTTGGACAATCTGGCCAACACGCTCGCCGTTTTCCTCGGCACCGACGTGGCCTGCGCCCAGTGCCATGACCATCCCTTCGCTGATTGGACTCAGCACCAGTTCTATGAAATGGCCGCCTTCTTCGGCTCGACCACGACCGACCTCCGCACCGCCAGTCGCCGCAAGGCCAAGGGCGATCAGATGATGGGCATGGCCGACGTGCAGGCCAAGCTCATGCCTGAGATCGAAAAGATGATCGAAACAGCTGGCATGGACATCCGTCGCGAGCGCAATGGCATCCAGAACTACATCGGAGCCAATCGCTATGTCATCTCTGACATGGACACCAACACGCTCAAGCTTCCTCACGATTACAAATACAAGGATGCCAAGCCCGGTGACCCTGTCGCACCCAAGCTGATCACTTGGTCGAAGAACGACGCCAGCAACCCTGCCTACAAGGCCAGCAAGTCCAAGAAGGAAGAGAAGCTCCGTGAGACCTTCTCCGCCTGGATGACACACCCTGACAATCCACGCTTCGCCATGAGCATCGCCAACCGCATGTGGAAGCGTGCGTTCGGCGTCGCTGTGAATGAGCCAGTGACCAACATCGACGACCCCGAGAAGTCCTACAACCCCGCGCTCCTCAAGCACCTCGCTGCTGAAATGAAGCGTGTGAAGTTCGACCTCAAGGCGTTCATGCGCATCGTTTACAATACGCAGAGCTATCAGCGTGAAGCGACCAATGAGGAAGTGCCCATGGGCGAGCCTTACTACTTCCAAGGCCCCCTCCTTCGCCGCATGACGGCTGAACAGGCTTGGGACAGCTACATGACCCTCGTGCTCGGCGACCCTGACAAGTATAAGCAGCCTCTGGAAGACCTCTACAGCCGCTCCATCGACCTTGACCTCACCAACCCCAAGCTCGATGCCAAGACCGTGCTCATGAAGTATGGAGCCTTCCGCGGCATCGCTGCCAAGGAGCGCGCCCTCGAAGGCGGTGGCCTTGAAATGGCTGGCGAAGACATGATGGCCAACAAGGGCGGCAAGAAAGAAGCCGCCGCAGACACCATGATGGACAACAAGTCACTCTCCTATGGTGGCATGGTGCTTCGTCGTGCTGCTGAGATCGAGCAGCCGGCCCGCAGCGGTCACTTCCTCACCGAGTTCGGCCAGTCCCAGCGCCTCGTCATCGACGGCGGCAACAAGGTTGGCTCCGTCCCTCAGGTGCTCATGATGATGAATGGTAAGGCCCAGGAAATGCTTACCAATCAGGACAGCCTCATCTTCCGCACGATGGGCAAGGTCAACAGCCCTTCCGACAAGGTGGAAGCTATTTTCCTGAGCATCCTCAGCCGCAAGCCCTCCCTGGGTGAAAAAGACATCGCCAAGCGCGGCATGGAAGCCGCAGGTGGTGATGGCTTTAGCAACCTCATCTGGGCGTTGGTCAACACCCGCGAGTTCATGTTCGTCCAGTAAGTCACTGCCCTCTCACCTTTAACTGAACCCAGACAACCCTGAAACCATGATGCTGAAATCCGAACTCAACCGCTTCGATACTGAAAGTCGTCGCGCCTTCATGCTCCGCACGGCCAAAACCGCGCTGGGCGTCACCATGCTCCCTGTGTCCTCCAAGCTCGCTCAAGCGGCGGCTGAAGGGCGCGGCGGCGGCAAGGCTAAGCATGTCATCTACCTCTACATGGCAGGTGGCATGTCCCACATCGACACCTTTGACCCGAAGACGGGTGAGACCAAGGGTGCCAAGGACCCCATCAAGACCAACGCCGAAGGCATGATGCTGGGCGGCTACATGGAGCAGATGGCCAAGCAAGCGAACAAGATCTCGATCATTCGCTCCATGACCTCGAAGACCGGCGTGCATGATCAAGGTAACTACCTGATGCACACGGGCTATGAGCCTCGCGGAACCATCGTTCATCCGACGATGGGAGCTTGGGCTTCCCACTTCCTGGGCCGTGCCACGAAGTCCCTCCCGGACAGCGTTTCCATCAATGGTGGAGCCGCCAACGGAGC
Organism: Verrucomicrobiota bacterium; assembly: GCA_963204975.1. GTDB lineage: Bacteria > Verrucomicrobiota > Verrucomicrobiia > Verrucomicrobiales > Verrucomicrobiaceae > JAEUHN01. Next base: position 4,002 of record CAUJJC010000319.1, read on the forward strand.
TGGCTTCTTCGCGCCTGCTCTCAGCCCGATCCCGATCTCCAACCCTGAGACCGGCCTCCAAAACATCCAGCCCACCACCTCCGACAGCCTCTTCAAGAAGCGCATCGACCTCATGAACGAGTTCGACGCAGGCTTCCGCAAGAAGTTCCAGAGTTCGGAAGTGAAGGCCTACACCGAGTTCTATGATGAGACACTCAACCTGATGAAGAGCGAAGACCTCAAGGCCTTCGATCTCAAGCAGGAAGACCAGGCCACTCGTGCCAAGTATGGCATGAACAGCTTCGGCCAGGGCTGTCTCCTCGCCCGTCGTCTCGTCGAGCATGGCGTGCGCTTCATCGAAGTGCAGACCGGTGGCTGGGACATGCACAATTACATCGACGAAGCCATGGGCCGCACGGGCGGTTCGATGGACATCGCCTTTGCTGCTCTTCTGGAAGACCTCCAGAGCAAGGGACTTCTGGAATCCACCCTTGTGGTTCTCGGTTCCGAGTTCGGACGCACGCCGAACATCAATGAAAACGAAGGTCGTGACCACTATCCAAAGGTGTTCTCCGCTGTTATGGCGGGCGGCGGCGTCAAGGGCGGCTTCGTCTATGGTGCTTCCGATCCAGATGGTCGTGAAGTGGCTGACAAGCAGGCTACTCCGCAGGACTTCCTCTCCACCATCGGCTACGCCATGGGCTTGCCCGTGGACGAGGTGGTCATGTCCCCCTCCAACCGTCCTTTCACCGTTGGTGACAAGGGCACGGCGATCACTGAACTGTTCGCTTAATTCACAGGCTGCTTAGAGCAGACTCCATTGACTCCAAGGGCACCCGGTCGAAAGGCCGGGTGCTTTTTTGTGGGGAACAACTTCCTTCCGCCGCAGCCGTAACGTGGCTTGGAGAAAGAATCGCCCCCTGTCTCGCAACCCTCGTCCAAATCTCTGACGTTCAAGCCTGTTATTGGCCGGATCACTGCTGCGGACAGTCGCCTTGATCGTCGCCAAGATTCATCTACCCTAGCGCGCCTCTCCCGAAGTCATGCGGACCGCTACACTTGCCTCCATTCTCTTTGTTACGTCTGCCTCCACAGACGTCTCCTTTGCTGCTGTCCCGGATATGGCGAAGAGCATTCGCCCGATCCTCGCGAAGCGATGCCTCAATTGCCACGGCCCAGACGCCAAGAAGCGCAAAGGTGATTTGCGGCTGGATACGAAGGAAGGCCTCATGAACCCGGATGTGGTCACACCTGGCAAGGCTTCTGAGAGTGGACTGATCAAGCACATCCTCTCCAAGGACCCCGAAGAAGTCATGCCGCCTCCTGGCAAGGGTGATCCGGTCACGCCCGAGGAGTTGAAGCTGCTCCAGGCATGGATCGATGGAGGCGCACCCTATGCGGAGCATTGGTCGTTCACTGCGCCCACGAAGCCAGCCCTTCCCTCCGATCCCAAGACAAAGGCGAATCAGAAGAATGAAATTGATGCCTTCACCTTCAGCACGCTGACGGCCAAAGGTATGGAACCTGCCGAGGAAGCCAGTCGCGAGACGTGGCTGCGGCGCGTCAGTTTTGATCTCACCGGCCTGCCGCCCACGATTGAGGAGCAGGACAACTTCCTCAACGACACCTCTGCTCAGGCCTATGAGCATGTCGTGGACCGGCTGCTGAAGTCGCCAGCTTACGGCGAACGCATGGCGATCGACTGGCTCGATGTGGCACGCTATGCTGATACCTACGGGCGTCACGAGGATGCCAACTGCATCACCTGGCCCTACCGCGACTGGGTGATCAAGGCCTTCAATCAGAACCTGCCTTTCGATCAATTCATCACCTGGCAAACGGCGGGCGACCTGCTGCCCAACGCCACTCAGGACCAGTTGGTGGCGACGTGCTTCAATCGCCTTCCGCAGCAGTCCAATGAAGCCGGCAGCAACGCTGAGGAGTTCCGCATTGAGCAGGTGGCTGATCGCGTGCGCACCAATGGCGTCGCGTTTCTTGGTCTGGCCCTTGATTGCGCCCGTTGCCATGACCACAAGTATGATCCTGTGACCATGCGTGACTTCTATGGCATGGCCAGTTTCTTCAATAACATCGACGAACTGGGCCTCTTCGCTGTTTACACGGGCGCGGTGCCACCGCCCTCGATTCTGATTTTCCCACCGGATCAAGAAGCGCAGCACAAAGCTGTGAAGGCCAAGATTGCCGAGCTGGAGAAGCAACAGCAGGACATGCTCTCCGCAGCCAAGACAAGATTCGAAACATGGATCACCACCAAGCTCCCACCGATGCAGGTTCCAGAGAGCATGTGGCGCAGTTTCAAAGGCTTGTTCATCGATGAATTGCCCATCGCTCGTGCGACCAAGCCACTCGCTCACTACGACTTCGAAAGCATCAGCGAGAAGGCATTTCTCAACAAGATCAACGACAAGCGCTCCGGCATGATCCGAGCCAATTCGAAGCCCGTTCCAGGGCGGGTTGGCAACGCGCTCAACCTCCAGGGCGATAACTCGGTGAAGCTGGAAGACGTGCCCGAGATGATGCGCAGTCAGCCGCTGAGCATGGCCATGTGGCTCAAGCCCATGGAGCACATGAAGCGCGCCGTTGTCGCCAGTCGCTCGCGCTCCGGCATCGACTCCGCGAGCAAGGGCTTCGAACTCATCCTCGAAGACGGCAAGCCCAGCTTCGCCCTCTGCCATTTCTCTCCTGGGAATGAGATCCGCATCCGCGCGAAGAAGCCCCTGCCCGTCAATGAGTGGACGCATGTGGCCTGCACCTATGATGGATCAAGCCGGGCCAAGGGGCTCGCCTTGTATATCAATGGTGAGCGCATAGATGCCGAAGTGGTGCGCGATGACTTGTATCGCGACATCGTCTATCGCGCCGAGTGGGGTGACGAAGTGAGTAAGGATTCTGTGGAGCTTCGCTTCGCTCTCGGGGGGCGTTACAACGATGCCTCGTATCACAATGGACTCATCGACGAGTTCGTCTTCCACACCTGCCAGCTCACCGCTCCTGAGATCGTGCAACTCGCAGGCAAGCCTGATACTTCCAAACCAGAAGACTGGTTCGCTTGGTATCTGCGCGAGCGTGACAAGGAATGGCGTGTGGTGCAGAAGCGCCTGGATCGTGCCCGCGAAGAAGAAAACGCCCTCTCCGCCAAGGCCACGGAACTGATGGTGATGAAGGAGTGGACGGGTCCCAAGCGCCCCACGCACATCCTCAACCGCGGCCAGTTCAACGAACCCAAGGAAGAAGTCGCGCCCACAACCCTATCGAACTTCTTCAAGATGCCCGAGGACTGGCCTCGCAATCGCCTTGGCCTCGCGAAGTGGCTCACGGACAAACGCAATCCACTCACCTCACGCGTGGCCGTGAATCGGCTTTGGCAGCAATTCTTCGGTCGCGGACTTGTTTCCACGACGGAGGACTTCGGCACGCAAGGGCAGTTCCCCACGCATCCCGACCTCCTCGACTGGTTGGCCACTCATTTCATGGAGACCGGTTGGGATGTGAAGGCGCTGTGCAAGACCATGGTTCTCTCCGCCACCTACCGGCAATCCTCCACACCGCGCAATCTCGCCTGGCTCAAGGACGACCCTGAGAACCGCTGGCTCAGCCGTGGTCCTCGTTACCGTCTGGGAGCCGAGCAGGTGCGTGACATGGCCTTGCACACCAGCGGATTGATGGTCAAAACCATGGGGGGTCCCAGCACCTTCCCCTATCAGCCCGAAGGCTTGTGGGAGGAGTCCGGCACTCAGCATGATTACCGTCAGGATCATGGAGACAACCTGTATCGCCGCAGCCTTTACACCTTCTGGCGTCGCACCTTGCCGCCGCCCACGATGACGATCTTCGATGCGCCCACGCGGGAGTTTTGCAAAGTCCGTCGCGAGCGCACTGCCACGCCGCTGCAGGCACTCGTGCTGATGAATGATCCCCAATTCATTGAGGCTGCCCGCGTGCTGGCCACTTCGCTCGTGAAGAAGTATCCGCAGGCCGTCGAATCGCGAGTGACCGATGCCTTCCGCCTGCTCACCAGCCATCGCCCTTCCACCGAACAACATGCTACACTCACCACCTTCCTGAAGGCTGAGCAGGCGCGCTTTGCCCAGTCTCTTGCCGAGGCGAACGAACTGCTCACCAAGAACGGCGAATGGCCGACGGAAAAAAATTTGCCCCCTGATGATGTGGCAGCGACCACGATGATGATCCGCATGTTGATGGGCTTCAGCGAAGCCACGATGAAACCCTGATCCACATTCCCGTCATGATCTCGACTCACTGCAATCAATACACTTCCACCCTTGGCTGGACGCGACGCGATTGGCTGCGTGGCTCTGGCATGGGCCTCGGGGCCATGGCGCTCGCGGACATGATGGGATCTGAAGCTCGTGCCGAAGGCATCCCTGGCCTGCCCGGTCTCCCTCACTTCGCACCGAAGGCGAAGCGCGTGATCTTCCTGTTCATGAGCGGTGGGCTGTCGCAGTTCGAGAGCTTCGACTACAAGCCCTTGCTCAACAAACGGCAGGGCGAAGAGATGCCCGCTTCGCTGCGCAAGGGTAAGGAACTGCTCGGCATGTCGAAGAACCAGGCCTCGTTCAAGCTGGTGGGGTCGCCCTTCAAGTTCCAGCAGCATGGTCAGTCGGGTGCGTGGTTGAGCGATCTTTATCCGCACACGGCGAAGGTGGTGGATGACCTGTGCTTCGTGAAGTCGATCATCTCCGAGCCGGTCAATCACGACCCCGCGCTCACCTACTTGCACACTGGTGCTCCGCTGCCCGCTCGCCCGAGCATGGGAGCCTGGCTCAGCTACGGGCTCGGCACCGAGAACAAGGACCTGCCCGCCTTCATCGTCATGGTCTCGAAGCGTCCGACCGATCAGCCGCTATCGGCTCGTCTCTGGGACAGTGGCTTCCTGCCCACCCAGCATCAGGGCGTGCAGTTCCGCTCCGGCAGCGATCCCGTGCTCTACCTCAGCAATCCGAAAGGCGTCAGCGGCGAAGCCACACGGCGCATGCTCGATGGCCTCAAGGCCCTGCACCAGCAGCAGCAAGCCGTCACCCCTGGCGCGATGGAACTCGACTCCCGCATCCAGCAGTTTGAGATGGCCTATCGCATGCAGACCGCCGTGCCCGAAGCGACAGACATCAGCCAGGAACCCGAGAGCGTGCTCAAGATGTATGGTGACAAGGTGAAGGAGCCCGGTTCCTTCGAGCGCCATTGTCTGCTCGCCCGCCGATTCGCCGAGCGTGGCGTGCGTTTCATCCAGCTCTATCATCCCGGCTGGGACCTCCACGGTGCCCTTCCGACTGGGATGAAGATCAATGTGAACCAGGTGGACCAGGGCTGTGCTGCGCTCATTCAGGACCTCAAACAACGCGACCTGCTCAAGGACACTCTCGTGGTTTTTGGCACCGAGTTTGGTCGCACCTGCTACTCGCAGGGTTCCATCGTCAAGGCCACTGGCGAATTCGGCCGCGAGCATCATCGCGATTGCTTCACCTTCTGGATGGCAGGCGGTGGCGTGAAGCCCGGCATCAGCTACGGCGAGACCGATGACTTCGGCTACGCGGTGGCGCAGAACCCCGTTCATGTGAACGACTTCCATGCGACCATGCTGCACCTGCTGGGCATCAATCACGAGCGCCTCACTTTCCCGAATCAAGGTCGAGATTATCGCCTAACGGACCTCGGCGGCAAGATCGTCAAAGGCATCCTTGCCTGACCGTTCACATCGAATGTGCGGCTCGGTTCCGTAACCATCGGGCGTCAATGCCGATGAGCGTGGGAAGCCTGTTTCGCAGCATCGGCCTCCGGTGCTGAGACAACAAGGCTTCCAGATGATCATCTCTTTGCCTTCGCCTAGATATGCCTAGCTCCCCGGCTCCCAATCCCATCAGCGATGCGTCCGCCCCGCCCCAAAACACACCGCCTGTGAAGGTGAGCGAGCGGGAGCAGAAGCACCTTTTCCAGCAGCGTGATGAGTTGGTGGACAAGGTTGCTTCACTCAAGCTGACGGGCAAGATGATCGACGAGCATCAAGGGGACCCTGCGTGGGACAAGGCGGCCAGGGAGCAGCAGCACCAGTTGGAGCAGGCCAATGAGCAGTTGAACGCTCTACTCAATGACCCGCGCATGGAGGTGGTGCGTGCGAGACAGGCCAGGGCCGCCAAGGAAGGTCACCACGATAACCGTGTTGGAAAAGCGCTCGATGGACTCGGCTACCTACGCACTGGTGCCAATGCGGTCATCAAAGGTGCAGACCATGTTTTGAAGGTCGTCTCCTCAACTTCTCCCGCTCTTGCCACTGCATCCCAAGCGGTCAGTGGCGTGGGCAGTGCGGTTATGGTGCCTTTGAGCGTCGCGCAGACAGCCATCTCTGCCGCGCAGACGGCCAACTCCGTCCGGCACTTGTGGAAAGACACCGGGCAGCGAGATGTCGCCCAGCAAGCCCGTCAGGAATTCAGTGAAGATCGCAAGCTCGCTGCCATTGCCAAGCGCATCGAGACCAAGCACGGACGCAACTGCATTGCGCATGGTTTTAAAGCGGCCAGCAGCGGCATCGACACCCTCGGTGGAGCGATCAGCACCGTGGGCGGCACGGTCACCGCCACCGTCGGCCTAGCGACCGGCGCGGCTACTTTCGGCGGCACCACAGCGGCGCTGGCCACTGCTACGACAGTGGCCAGTCTCTCGGCCACTGTCGCGTCCGTAGGCGTCTCCGCAGTGGGTATGGGTTACGATGCAGGCCGTTCCATCTCCAGCCAGATGAAGAAAGCCGAGGTCAACGATGCCGAGAAAGCCATCGCCAAGCTCAAGCAGGCTGGCTATCAGCGTTTCGAAGCGAAGGACGGCCTTCAAGCCAGCAAGCAACGAACCAATTTCGTCGAGCAAAAACTCATCAATGTGCCCCTGGTGGGCTCCGGTGCCCAGGCGCTTGCAGGCGGTCGAAGCGGCGGCATTCAGCTCTCCAATGACGGCCCCAGTCCGGGGCTTCAACGCCAGGAGAGACAGGAAGCCTCTGTGATCGATACCCTCTCGGACGCGCCTGAGGCAGTGCGCAAGCCCTCCGTCCGCGAACGTTTGGGAAACGCCGCGAGCAGCGTTGGTCGCGGCGTTTCCAGAGTGACCGATCCAGTGCTCGATCAGGCCAAACGCGCTGGCACTTTCGTGGCTGATACCGCCTCCTCGGTGGCCAAACCTGTCGCGCAGCAGGCCAAGCGCGCTGGCAGTTTCGTGGCTGAAACGGCCTCCTCAGTGGCCAAACCCATCGTGAACTCCAGTCCCGTCCAGGCTGTGGCTGCGGTGGGAGGCGCTGCCGCCAAAGGGGTGAACCAAGCGACGACATGGGCCAGCGACAAGGTCAAAGGAGCTGCCAATGAGGTCAAAGATGCGGCAACTTCCGCCGCAACGGCAGTGCGTGACACCGTCGCTGAGAAGACCCGCCCGGTTCGTGAAAGAGTCGGCAACGCGGTCACGAACAAGCTCGATAGCACCTTCGATATCGACAAGGACAAGACCTTCGTCAAAGACGCCGAATTGAAAGGATTGAAAGCGATGCAGAAGCACGCCGTGAAGCACGAGATGAGGGACCTGGAACCCCGCATCAAGCAAACCGCCAAAGATCGGGCCAGCGAGCAAATCCAGGCGAAGTATGCGCACCTCCCGGAGGGCTCCGACATGAAGCCAAAACCGAGCGAACTGAAGAAAGAGCAGAAAAAGCTCGAGGAAAAAATCGCCAAGGACCTCAAGGCCGCCTGCAAAGAAGAGCTGACGCAAAAGTATCAGGACCTGGACGTGCTCGCCGAACATGTGGCTGAGACCAAAATCGCGCGCGACTCGATGAGCGCGGTCAGAGAACTCGCCGAGCGACTGAAAGAAGACTGTGCGCCTGCCTTCAATCAAAGAGGGAAAACCGAGGTCACGGCGGCCGATCTGCCAGAGGGCTCCAAAGCTGTCGATCTGGCGCGCAAGCTGGGCATTCCTGACAAGGAAATTGCCCGCATCGTCACCGATCTCTCTCATCAGGAGTCTCAGAAGATCGGCGAGAAGAATCTCGCCAAGAACATGAAACTGCGCTGAACCCTGCACTGACACACCTCATTCTTTTCCATATCACAATGGATAAACATCTTCGCGAAACAGCCGCTGATCTCGTGGCCTCCCAGTCAGAACTGCCCCCGCCCACCTTGGAGCCAGTGACCGCACTTGCCATGCTGGAGCAGGTGTTCTTTGAAAACGACCATGATGTCGTGCTCGAACCTGCCGATGAGATGCACGGCCCTGAGGCCCTCTATGTGAGCATGGGGGAAATGGATGGGTATCTCCTCACGATGAAGTTCGTGTCTCTGCTGAACGCCGCTCCTCCCGCTCCCCAGGAAGATCCGCCGCCCGACATCCTGCTCGGCACTTTGGTTCTGCCTCTGGACATTGCCCCTGATCGGGTGGGGGACATCTCCCGAGCCATGCTCCAGGCCAACCGTTTTCTGCCGTTGAGTTCTTTTTGCCTGAGCCTGGGAGATGACGGCTCCGCCACCTGCTACCTGCAAACCACTCTGACTCTGGAGCCCGCTAGTGACTTCCCTTTCGCCACGGCGCAGACCGTTGTCAGCTCCACAACCTGGGCACTCAATACCTTCGCTCCGCTGCTGTCCACCTCCGTGCATGATCCGGCTCTCTCCACCGCCGACTATCTAGCCGAACGAGGTCTGACACTCACACCAGTGACCGCAGTGAAGAGGCCCATGCCGACGGCCCAACCGGTCCCGGCGAATGATGGGTAGCCTACGTTGCCAGGCATTGACATTCGTGCGTGTTTCGTCTGTTCTCAGCACCATGCGCCCGTTCCTGTTTCTCGCCTTTGCCACCCTCGCCACCGCCCAGAACCGCCCCGGCATCAACTACGATGAAGCCAAGGTGGGCAACCACCCACTGCCACCGCTGCTGATCGCCAAAGATGGCAGCAAGGTGGAGACCAGCGAGCAGTGGACGAGCAAACGCCATCCTGAGATCCTCCAGCTTTTCCGCGACCATGTCTTTGGTCACACACCTGCGATGCCAGACGATGTGAAGATGGAAGTCACCGGCACCAATACCGATGCACTCGGCGGACTCGCGACGCGCAAGTTTGTCCACATCTCCCTCGCCAAACATCCGCAGTGGGCAGGCATGGACGTCATGATCTACATCCCGAATGGCCTCGCCAAACCCGCGCCCGTTTTCTGCGGCCTCAGCTTTGGCGGCAATCACGCCGTCTCCAAGGAAACCGACATCCCGCTCTCCACCCGCTGGATGCGCGAGTCGAAGGAGAAGAACATCGTGGACCATCGTGCCACCGAGGCCACGCGCGGCACCGAGAGCAGCCGCTGGCCTCTCGAGATGATCGTGAAGGCAGGCTTCGCCGTCGCCACCGCCTACTATGGCGACATCGAGCCTGACCACGCCGAAGGCTGGAAAGACGGCCTTCGCGCCGCGCTCAGTCTCGATGGGCCTAACACTGCATGGAAGGCCAACGACTGGGGCGCGATCGGAGCCTGGTCCTGGGGCATCAGCCGCATCCTCGACTACTGCGAGACCGACAAAGCTATCGACGCCAAGCACGCCGCCGTCATTGGCCATTCACGCCTCGGCAAGACCTCCCTTTGGGCCGGTGCCCAGGACGAGCGCTTCGGTCTCGTCATCAGCAACAACTCCGGCGAAGGCGGAGCCGCATTGTCACGTCGCGACTATGGCGAGACCACCAAGGTCATTACCAAAGCCTTCCCCCACTGGTTTTGCGCCACGTATGCGAACTACGCCGACGCCCCCAACGCCAACCCCATCGATCAGCACATGCTCATCGCGCTGATGGCCCCACGCGCCGCTTACATCGCCAGCGCCCAGGAAGACAACTGGGCCGACCAGAAAGGCGAGTTCCTCTCCGGCCTGCACGCCAGCGATGTCTATGCCCTCTTCGGCAAAACCGGCGTCGGCGTCAAAGACTGGCCCGCCGTCAACACACCCGTCGGTGACAGCATCGGCTACCACATGCGCACCGGCAAACACGACGTCACCGACTACGATTGGGAGCAGTATCTGAAGTTCGCCGCTCGGCACTTTGGCCGGTGATCATCTCGTCCTGGTGGTGCCTATCAAGATCAGGTGTGTTCGTGTTCATCGAAGGAAATCAGTAAGATGGCAGCAGGCGTCGAAACCCATGAAGCAGGACGACGAGGAGAAAGAACAAGTTTCTCAGTGGTAGGACGGGCCAGCAGATCCTTGGTGGCTTTGCATGTCCCTGTTCCAAGGCACTGGCGAGGTGGCGAATGTATCGAACCGATCTCGGCCATTCATTGATGCCATCGAGCCAGTCTTTCGGGATGGCCTGTTCACCGAGTTCAGCGCCGCACAGCGCGCCTGTGATGGCCGCGACGGTATCCGTATCTCCTCCACACCAGATCACCGCGCGAATGGCCTCAGCGAAGTCGTCGCGATATCGCAGCCAACTGTAGATCGCCACGACAACCGTGTGCGGAGCAAAACCCGAGACACCATGCTTGCAGCCGATGCGTTGTGCAAAATCGCCAACACTGAGCCGTTCGTCCAAACTATGTCTCAGGCTGGCCCAATGACTTTGCATTTCGTTGCTGACGACCAGCGGAGTCAAAGCCTCGATCACGTTCGCCTTCGAAGCGTGCATCGACGCCTGAGCGGCAGCCTCCGCCACGAGCAGAGCCGCTTCGATGGCTCTGGGATCAGTGTGAGTTATGCGCGCACAGGCTTCGACGAAAGTTCGGCGCTTCTCAGCCTCTTCGCGGAACGCCACGCCGATGATTGCGCTCCGCATCGCAGCGCCATTGCCTGCCGAGAACACACCCGAGCGTGATGCAGGCCATCCAAGCCAAAGACGGAGGATCGCTTTTGCCGTGCTCAATCCCACTCCCGCAGGAAGCCCCATCAGCCACCAGCGCAGCTTCCAGCCCAGGCATCGCTGAAATGCCTCCACGTCATCGCGATGCAGCACGATTGCAGAGGCCACCATCAAGGTGTGTTCGGTATCATCGCTGAACATGCCGGTTCCCAGCCAGAACCGATGCCGAAGGTCCTTCCACCGCCTAGCGATACGCTCACGCGACATGCCTTCCGCAGGCAGTCCAATCGCATCGCCCACTCCCGTGCCAAGCAGGCATCCGAGAATGGGATCGTGCGACGTTTTGTGGCTGACATTCATCGGAGAGCTATTTCAACAAGACCTCATACCGCTCCCGCTCTTCCACGCAGTCCACGGTGAGCGCAGCGCGGGGTTATTGGTATTGGAAAAGCATGGCGCTATGAAAGTGTTAATTTCACACGAAGTAAACCCCGAAATTTTCAGGATGGACAAATCGAGACGTTCACCGGCCAGGGGTAGCGGCTCTCAACATCCGAACCTCAGCTGCACATGGAAACCCAAGGGCTGCGTGCTGGCGGTTTCAAACCGCCATTGCTAGAGGGCGTGTTGGCTCACTCCAACTCAATGCTCGCCGGGGGCTTCGTGCTGATGTCGTAGAAGACGCGGTTGATGCCTTTGACCTGGTTCAGGATCTTGTTCGAGGCGGTGCGCAGGACTTCATACGGCAGTTCCACCCAGTCGGCGGTCATGGCGTCTTCGCTGATCACGGCGCGCAGGCTGATCGCGGCTTCGTAGCTGCGTTCATCGCCTTTGACGCCCACGGTCTTGATGGGGAGCAGCGCGGCGTAGGCTTGCCAGACGCGCTCGTATTGGCCGCTGCGATGGAGTTCCTTGATCCAGATGTCATCGGCAGCGCGGACGATGGCGAGCTTCTCCTGAGTGATCTCGCCAGGGACGCGAACGGCGAGGCCGGGGCCGGGGAACGGGTGACGCCAGAGGGCGCGATGAGGGATGCCGAGGCTGGCACCGAGGGCGCGGACTTCGTCTTTGAAGAGTTCCGCGAGCGGCTCGAGCACCTTGCCCTGCGCTTTGAGTTCCATGATGCGGTCCACGCGGTTGTGGTGCGTCTTGATCACGCTGGCAATGCTGCCGCTGGTCGCGCTCTCGATCACGTCGGGATAGAGCGTGCCTTGCGCGAGGAGTTCGACGTTGTCCGCCACGCCCCAGAAGACATCGACAAACAGGGTGCCGATGATCTTGCGCTTCTTCTCGGGATCGGTCTCGCCTTTGAGCGCGGTGAGGAAGCGTTCGCTGGCATCGATGACTTCGATCGGCACGCCGACTTCTTGGAATTGCGCGACGACATCGGCGGTCTCGTTGAGACGCATGAGGCCATTGTCGATGTAGATCGCACGAACCTTCACACCGGCGCGCTGCAGCAGCACCGCGAGCACCGTGCTATCCACACCGCCGCTGACGCCGCAGATGACTTCGCGGTTGCCCACGTCGTGTTTGATCTGCTCGAGCATTTGCGCCTTGAACGCTTGGATGTCGAACTTCGCGAGCTTCGCGCCGGTCTTCGTGAGGAAGTTGCGCAGCATCTCCGCGCCCTCGTGCGAGTGCGTGACCTCGGGATGGAACTGAATGCCAAAGCACGTCGGGCTCCACTGCAGCGCCACGGGCACGCCGTCTTCGTTGGTCGCGATTACCTTGGTCTCACCGCCGCGATCCTGGCAGGTATCGCTGTGGCTCATCCACACCTGCGACTCGTGCGAGATGCCGTCGAACAACGCGCACTGCGCCGCGACCACCAGCTTCGCCGGACCATACTCGCGAGTGACGCCGGGCTTCACCGTGCCGCCGTGCTTGATGTTGAGTAGCTGCATCCCGTAACACACACCGAGCACCGGGACGCCGAAGGCCATGAGCTTGGTGAAGTCCACGTCGGGCGCGTCCTTCTCCGAGGTGGAACGCGGGCCGCCGGACAAGATGATTGCGCCGGGGGCATTCAGATCGGCGAGCCGTGCTGGCGGATAAAGATGCGCCATGTAGCCAAGCTCGCGCACTCGGCGCACGATGAGCTGCGAATACTGCGAGCCGTAATCTAGGACGGCGACTTCTCCAGGCTGTGGCTGATTCATGGGGGCGAAAACGGGAAGGGCGCAGTGGAGCCGAGGTTGCGGTCCGGCTCAACTTGAAATCCAATCCTCTTGCCCGCTCAAACCGCCAGCGGCACGCGCATCCGTTGTTCGACCAGGATGGACTTGAACCGCGCGTAATCTTCCTCGCGCGAGCCGCTCACCAGCGCGTAGTCGTAGCGCGGCCAGTGCTCTACTTCGTCCGCCGCGTTTTTCATGCGCAAGGCGACGGCCTCGGCGCTCTCGGTGCCCCGACCGGACAGGCGGGCGTTCAGCTCGTCCAGCGATGGCGGCAACACGAAAACCTGCGTCAGGCAACGCTGCACCAGGGCGTCGTCGCAGGCGCGCACCTGCACCGCGCCTTGCACATCGATGTCCATCAGCACGTCGATGCCGCGCTTCAGATTGTCCGTCACGTAGCTCTTCAGCGTGCCATAGCGGCGACCATGCACGTTCGCGTGCTCGAAGAACTCCCCGCGGCCGATGCGTGCCACAAAGTCGTCTTCGGTGAGGAAGAAGTAGTCCTTACCGTCCACCTCGCCAGGGCGCGGCGCGCGCGTGGTGCAGGACACGGAAAAGATCGCCTCGCCCTCCTCGCATAGCTTGCGGCACAGCGTCGTTTTGCCCGTGCCGGACGGACCGGACACGACCATGAGAACACCGAGACGCTGTTGAGGAATGGGGGCTGACATGCGCGGCACGTAGCGCGATCAGGCGAGCGGTTCAAGCAACGGCTCCACGCTCGCACGGATCAGTTCGATCAGCTCCGGGTCCATGAACTCGTAGTCGTCTGGGATGTCCAGCACCTTGATGCGCAGCTCGGGCGCGAGGCCGGGAAACTGCTCGTGCAAGCGACGGCGATGCGACGATTCCATCACCAGCACGAGGTCCGCCCAGCGCAGCAGCTTCTCCGTCACACGGCGGCGAGCACTCGGGCTGACTCCAGCACTCGCGACCTCGACGCGCGCATCGTTTTGATACACGGACTCTGCCGTGGGGCTGCGCCATTGGTTGCGCGAGCAAAGGAAGAGCACTCGAATCATCATCGACACGAGAGCACATCGGGCCTCAAGTCGCCGTGACATTTCGCTGACAAATCGCAGCCTCCACCTGCTATCCTCACGACGTGAAAAATCCGAGTCCTCCCTCCTGGCGCTGGCAGGCTGCACTCATCGTGCTGCCCGTGGTGGTGCTGGCAGCGGTGGGTGGGATGGGTCTGTTTCAGATCAAGCGCATCATCATCGACGAGGCGACTTCCAAAGCTCAGCACTGGTGCGATCTGCGTGCACAGCAGGTGCGGACGGCACTCAGCCTGACGCTTCGCGATCATCCTGTGCCCGGCACTTTTCACGATCCGCCGATTCCTCCTCCGCCAGGGCAGGCGATGAGCGTGGACGATCTTGATGCGCAGGAGCGGGGCCAGATGATGGCTTTGCTTGATTTCGGAAAACAAGGGAAGGCTCTGTCGCCCACAATGACCGCAGGACTCAATCGGCTCTTCGATCCCAAGCCTTACCGAACAGCCAGCGGCCTGCCCACACGGCTGCTCCAGCTCTTTGACGGCTATCTGCACCCGGCACCTGAAGCCCCGGCAGAAGCGCGAAAAACAGAAGTCTTCATCATCCGGCGATACGCGCTCTTCGATGAAGCCTGTGTGCTGAGTCCCCTGATACTCGCGACGCTCGACCCGACGAACAAGACCGGATGGAGGGCAACCTGGGACCACACCCAACGAGCCCAACGCCTCCTCCGTCACGGTGAACTACCCACGCGAGCCTTCGACTCGTGGTTGATGATGGCAGAGCCCGATGTGCTTGATCGTGAGCGCTCCGCGAACGACCCGTTTTGGCTCATTGGACGCGGGCACGAGGCTGACAGGCAGATGAGCTTCGGCAGCAGGGCCAAAGGATTGTCGATGATCGATTCGACGCTGATGGAGCAGGTCGTTACCTCCTTGCTGCGAGAGCATTCTGCGGGGCCGGAATCCACGATCACGGTGGAGAGGATCAAGCATCGGACCTTGCCGGAACTCGAGATCTGCGAGCGTTCGCCAGCGATGGAATCCATCGCCATTTCGATCCGGCTAGGCCCCAGTGCTCGTGGCTCCACACCGCTGCCCTTTCTGGGCACTGGCAGCGTGCTGGCAACAGCGGAGGGCATACCCCAAGTCGTGGCCACCTTGGAAGACTCGAGTCCATGGCAGATGCGATGGAGGCTGTGGACGTCGGCCTTTGCCACCTTGCTCGCGGTGTCCATTCTCTCCTCCTTGATCGGCCTCTGGATGCTACGGCGCACGATCCTGCGCGAGCGAGCGCTCAGCGATATGAAGACGAACTTCATCGCCAGTGTGACGCACGAGCTGCGTGCGCCGGTGGCGTCGTTGCAGTTGCTTTCGGAAGGGCTCGAAGCAGGCACGGTGAGCGATGAGACGAAGCGTCGCGACTACTTCCGGCTCATGGTGGAGGAGTGTCGCC
>CAUJJC010000320.1 GCA_963204975.1 Verrucomicrobiota bacterium
GCTGCCCCAGGTGGAGGGTCTGGACTCGTCCATCGGCGATGCCGAAGGCCGCGTGAACCTGCGTTGGTCGCCCGTGAAGGGCGCAAAGACCTACGAGGTGCAGACCTGCCCGGACCCGATCACCGCCGCAGGCTGGAAAGCCGCCGGTTTGTCCACAAAGGCGAGCCTCGTGGTGGACGGCCTGCCCACGGGCGGACGCTGCTGGTTCCGCGTGCGTGCCATCGGCTCCGCTGGCCCTGGCCCGTGGAGTGATCCGTGTGTGAAGACGGTGCCCTAACCGCATGGAGCAAAGAGCATGGGGCGTGGAGCCAATCCCTCCGCGTTCCATGTCTTCCCCACAGCCCCAGGAGAACCAAGAACAATCAGTAACCAGGAACCGCCACAGCCATGTTTGATCCCAATCTTCCCGCACCGAATGCGAATGCCACCTCCGCCGTGCTGCGGAGCCAGTTTCAGGGCCTCAAGGCGCTCATTGATGCCATCAGCACGATCACAGCTGCGCAGGTGGATGGTGTCAATACGCTGCCGCCGGGATCGCCTGCGGCAGTGAATCTGAGTGTGAATGGAAACACACTGCATTTCAGCTTCGACATCCCGCAAGGCAACGAAGGTGCCCAAGGAAGCACCGGCCCGCAGGGCAACGATGGACCGCCCGGCCAACCCTTCGCGTCTGCGGTGGTGGACAGCGTGAACACCGTGCCTCCCGGCAGCCCCGCGAACGTCAGCGTGAATTTCGACGGCACGAACGTGCGCTTCACCTTCGACATACCTCAGGGCTTCGATGGGGCCGCCGGTCAGCCCGGCGAGGTAAGCCTGGTCGATCTCAATAACGGCCTGCTCAACACGCTCAACCAAACGAGCAACAACACCAACGGCGTGAGCACGCTGGACAACGGCTTCTCCGATCCCGCGTCCGAGGAACTGCGTAACAAGCTCAATGAGCTGATCAATGCGCTGAGGCGGTGAGCGCAGCGCAAAATCTGTGCTATAACCTCCACAGCGAAGAAAACGCCCGCGCCTAAGATTCCACGATGGCGGAAGGAAAGGTCCTACGGTCAGTGTTCCTATAACACACATGACCAGGTTTCTCCTCACCACTCTCCTCGCCACCGCCATCACCACCTTCGGCGCGGACGCGACTCCGATCAGCCTGAGCGCGAATCAAATGTCCATCGGCACGGGCCAGCCTTCGCTGGTGCTCATGTCGAGCGGTTCCATGCAGATCCCGGTGTGGTCGTTGTCCGGTGGCACGGTGGGGCAGTCGGTCGTCGGACTCGTCAGCGGTTTGCCGCAAGATTGCGCCGCAGTGAAAGTCGAGATCGTCGTGATCACGACCGATGAGACGACGAACGCGAGCTTCGAGGACGTTTACCGCGTGCACCTCTCGCAACTGGTGGACGACGCGCCATTCACCTCGCGCTATTCGTTGGGCAACACCGTGCGCACCGCCCTGCCTGCCGCGCCCTTTCATTCGCGGACCATCCTGCTGGAGTCATACTACCCCGTGCAGCCAGATGCGCCGCTGTGGGTGCGCATTCAGCGGGAGCCGGGCGATCCCGGCGACACCTTCACGCGGCCAACCGGCCTCGCCATGGTCAAAGTGACGCCGCTGAAGGCACTCGCACAGCCACAGGTTGTTCAAGACGTGAGCGGCTACAATTCGTGGCCGATGATGCAGGCCATCGGAGAGAAGCTGGTCTGCGTTTACAGCCGCGGCAGTGCCCACACGATTCATGAAGGTAGCCGCGATCTCTACGCCCGCACTTCCACCGACGGCGGCAAAACGTGGACGCCGGAAACCGTGGTCGCCAACAAACCGGACTACGGCGAGGTCCCTGCTGGCAAGGGGTTGGATGCCAACGGCGCGATGCTCCTCTGGGTGCGCCGCGTCGGCCCCGAGTGGCACCACGACCTCTATCGCACCACGGATGGCGTGACCTTCACCCTTGTAGCCACACCCAAGATCGCCGTGCGCCCCATGCAGATCACCGACATCTTTGCTGTGCCAAAGGTCGGACTCATGGCCCTGTGGTTCGATGGCGACTATGGCGACAAGCCGACGAACTCCTGGGGCACCGTGACCAGCAGCGACAACGGCTCGACCTGGTCGCAGACCACGATCGAGTCAGGCCTCACCAAAGCAGATTGGCCCACCGAACCCGCCGCCGTTTATCTCGGCGAGGGCAAAATCCTCGCCATCGCCCGCACCGAAGTCGGCCCCACGCAGTGGCAGATCGTCTCCACCGACTCCGGGACGACGTGGAAGCGCTCCCCCACCAACATCGGCGACATCATGGGCTCCACACCGAGCCTGATCCTCGACGCCAAGACCGGACTGGTCAGCAACTACCACTACCACCGTGGCAAGGGCCTCCTGCGCCGCCGAGTCGTCGATTCGCAGCACATCTTTGACAAGCCGGGCCATTGGCCAGCCTCCGAGGTCGTCGCGACAGGCAGTGAATCCACGTGGGATGCGGGCAACGTCAACGCCACCGTCATCGGCGACACCCACTACCTCTCCTTCTACTCGGGCAAAGCTCCTGACACCTCCGTGCTCGTCTCCGCACTACCAGCGCCGAAGGCAGCTCCAAAAGCCAAGAAGTAAGGTGCACTCGCGCACCATCTCCTGCTGGCGCTCCCTCAACTCCTGTTTATCGGCATAACCACTTCCGCCATGCCCAAAGTCACACCCATCGTCCCGATCGGATTTGCCGTCTTGCGCGGCGAGCGCTCCGCGACTGTGACGCTTGATTTCGCGGATAATGCCGATGTCGTCTCCACCACACGCTGGCGAGTGCCTTCGGAGTTGGATGACAACAGCCTCATGCAATCACGGGCTGCTGATGCCCGCGAGTTCGCTCGTCTCGCTGCCAAACGCTGGCGGCATTATCGCGACACTGATACCGCTGCTCGCAGCTTGGCCGACCTCCAGCGCATGATTTCTGCCGATCCTCAGGGTGAGTTTTGCTTTCATATCAAAGTGACCGCCGACTGGTTTCCCGGCAGCCTCGGTGGCGCAATGGTCAGGCGCACTTGGTGCCATCACCTCATGATCGACTTCCTGTTCGTCCACCCTCGTATCTGTGGAAAGGTCACCCCCGTGAAAGGTGTGGGCATTGAAATCCTGCGTGCCATTTGTCTGATCGCCCGTGCCCTGAAGTGCAAGCGCGTCTGGGGCGAAGCCACCTTGGACTCTGCTCCGTTTTATCATCGGCAGCTCCACCAACTCGTCGAAGATCACTTTCACATTGAGCGCCCCCAGATTGCCGACATGGCAGACCATCTGGAACTGGAGCGTTTAACACCTTGAGTCCGCAAGTTCACAAGTTTATTCTCACCGCATGAAGACCAAGGTCAAGCCCACCTCCCAAATGACCGAGCAAGAACTCGTCGCCTACCTAAAGGTCCAGTTCTCCGCCGAGGACGTTTTCACAGGTGTGCTAGGCAACAAGAACAGCTTCTTCGTCGCCAAACCGCTCCCTCGCAGGAAATCGGTCACGCGGAAGCTTACAAAGGCATAGGCATCGTGAAGTTCAGGGGGCTTGTGAGAGTTTGCCGCCTGGCTGCTTTTCACTCGTCCTGCATAACATCATGATCCCACCCGAATATTATGCATTTCATGAGGCAGGTCATGCCCTCGCCTTACACTGCTCAAGTGTTTTCGATGTTGACTACATTGAACTCGATGACCCGAGAGGCTATTTTGTTCTAAACAAATGGAGAGTGAAAGAAGAAAGACCGCCCTCATGCCGGGCTCATATTGAAAAGGTCTTTGTTGCGCTTGCTGGTGAGTATTCCGGCAGACGATATCTACTAGAGGCGGGCTATTCGGCGACCTGTCGTCAGATTGAAGAAGGGCTCATATATGATCGCAACAGTGCTGAGCAGCAGCTTGCTGTGATTGCATTGCAAAACTCTCTATCGCAGATTCAATCGGCATCTGCCAACTTCTTCGCGAAGGACGACATATGGGCAGGCGTCCGTCTGATCGCAAAACAAATATTGGTTCAAAAGTCTGGTCGAATAATGGGCGCCGACGTCTGCTCTACTCTTACACCCCTGCTTTCGTCGCGAGGAAGTCGGCTGCCGATTCCTCGGACCCTTATCTGGAAGAGTGTGATTAGACGATTCCTTCGTGGCAAATTGTGCACGTATTAGTGCCTCGAAAAGGTTCGCCACTGGCCATGAAAACACCACATTTGTTCCTATACCTAGCCTTGCTCGCCACTTCGTCAATGAAGGCCGAAGTCTGGCCGCTGGATGCCGTCACCGATTCATTGATCGTTCGCGGTGAGGCCAAAACGGCCGTTGGAGCCTCGTCGCAGAGCTTGCAGCTCAATGGAGCCTCATTGATCGAGCTGAAGGACAGCGCGAAGATCGCCACGGGATCATTCACTGTCTCACTTTGGTTCAATCCGTATTCGCTGGATGGCGGGCAGCAGATGCTGATTGGCAAAAATCGCTACTCACGCAATGAGCGGCAGTGGGGCATCACCATCGAGCCGGACGGGCATTTGAAGGCCTATTTGCAGCAAGGCGGCTGGAGCACGATTGCGTGTGCGGAGCCGCTGAGGGCCGGTTCGTGGCATTTGGCGGCTTTGGTGGTCGAATCGGCGAAAGCGACGCTCTATTTGAATGGCAAGCTTGTTGGCGAAACGAAGCTCAAACAGCCGATTCCGGCCACAGAGGCCCCCATCACGCTGGGCGGCATTTTTGACGAGGGACGGGCACGTCAGACTTTTCTGGGAGCGCTCGATGAGGTGCGAATCGAGCCGCGTGCGGTGCATGACATTCCATTTCAACCCGTCACGGCCACGCATGAGCTGCCAAAGCCCAAAAAGGCCGATTTCCCGCTCTGGGATGCCTCACAGAAGCTCGCGGAGGCCAAAGACCTGCCGGTGCTCGATGGGGTCGAATTTCACGTCATCAAGAAGTGGGACAAGGATGCGGATGGATACACTTTCCTGCATGGCGTCGGCCTTTGCTGGCACAAGGGCAGGCTCTATGCCTCCATCGGCCACAACAAGGGCGATGAGAACACCGTGACCGAAGAAGCGCAGTATCGCGTGAGTGAGGATGGCGGAAAAACGTGGAGCGATCTGCGCGTCATCGACGCAGGTCTGGAAGATGACCTCGCGGTGAGCCATGGCGTGTTCCTTTCCCATGCCGGAAAGCTCTGGGCCTTCCACGGTGCCTACTACAACAAGATGGAGCGCATCCACACGCGGGCCTACTCGCTCGATGAAGCGACGGGCGAATGGACCAAGCATGGCGTGGTGCTCGAAAACGGCTTTTGGGCGCTGAACCAGCCAGTGAAGATGGGCGATGGAAACTGGATCATGGCAGGCATCAGCGCGGGGCCTTACTCGAACACCGGCACCTTCCCCGCTGCCGTCGCCATCAGCCATGGGGATGATTTCACGAAGTGGGACTTCGTCGGCATTCCGGTGCATGAAGGCATCAAGATGTGGGGCGAGTCGAGCATCATCGTGGACGGCCCGAACGTCCTCAACATTGCCCGCTACGGAGCCAAACCGCTCACTTTGATCGCGAAGAGCACCGACTTCGGTCGCACGTGGACCACGATGGCCGAAAGCAACCTGCCGATGACCACCAGCAAGCCCGCCGCCGGTGTTTTGAGCAATGGCAGGCGCTATCTCGTCTGCACCAACGCCGCGAACAACGGCGGCAAACGCTACCCACTCACCATCGCCATCAGCGAGCCCGGCCAAGAGGTCTTCAGCAAAGTCTTCGTCATCCGCCACGCCGAGCACAGCGGCCCCGGCGAATCGAATCCGAAGTCCTCCTTGAGCTATCCCTGTGCCACCGAGCACGACGGCAAGCTTTACGTCGGCTTCTCCAACAACGCCGACCGCAAAGGCAACCTCAACAGCGCCGAGATGGCGGTGATCCCGATTGAGAAGCTCAAATATGCTCAAATCTCCGCATAGGCCTCACCCAACTTGGTGAGAGCACCGCTGGCATCGAAGAGCGCGGAGCAGCCGGTGGGCGAGTTGCCCGGTCCGGTGCCGAACCAGGCGTATCGCTCTACATCATTCGAACGCTCCAAGCGGGGCAGCGCATCCTTGATGAAACGGAGCACGTCTTTCTCGGCGTGCTGGTTCTTGCCCGTTTTCGTGGCGCTCCAGTCGGCGGGGCAGAATTCGGTGATCCACAGCGGCCGTTTGTAGAGTCGGGAGATTTTGTCGAGGTGCGACGTGAGCTGCGAGGCCGTCGGCCCGCCATACCAGTGAACGGTGATGAAATCGATGCGGTATTTGCGCTTCAGCGCCTCCTTCATGAAGGCCTGCATCCACGGACTGTCGGCATGCACGCCTGCGGGACTGCCGAGTGGCAGATTGAGCTCCTCGAGCTTCGGCCAGACCGCGAGAGCCTGTTCGACAGTCGTATTGCCCTGGTCCTTGCCCTCCGGCTCATTGAAACCAAGCACGGCCGGCGGCTTGTTGGCGAGATCGGCGCGGATTTCGTCCACGGCTTTCGCGGCGAACTGGTTTTCGTTATCCTTAAAGACCATCGGCACCCATTCGATGCCCTCGGGAAGGCCTGCTGGGCGTTTCGAAGTCCAGTTGTAGATCCACTTCACCTTCAGCTCGGCAAGCTTGGCCGGTGTGACCGCGCCGCGAAGACCGGTCGCGTAGCCTTTCTTGCCGGCCTTTTTGCTGGTGGACTGCGCTTGAGCCGCACTGGAAAGGAGCAGCGTGGAAAGCGAGAGGCTTGAGTGCAGAAAGTGCCGGCGCGTGGGGAGAGTGATCATGCGCCGTGTTTGTATCAGAACGGCTCCGCCTCGGTCAATGAGCATGTTCAGCCGCCGATCGCCCGCACACTCGGCCCATCGACCCAGCGCGGCGGAATCATGATCTGCCGTGGCACCGCAGGCACGCCGTGCTCGTGCTGGGAGAGCTGCGTGACGACCAAATCGACTGCGGCAGCGGCCAAGTGATCGCGCTGCTGATAAATGCCGGCGAAACCGGTCATCTTCGGCGTCCAGTCGTGCACGACGAAGCCGATGTCCTGCGGCACACGCAGGCCGAGTCGCTTCAGCCAGCCGGGCACGTGCGTGTCGAAGGTGATCAGCGAGTCGGGCTGGTGTTCGCGCATCCATTTCGAGAAGGCGTCGAAACCCTGGCTGATGTCGTTGCTCGGAAAAAGCAGCAGCGGCACGCGATCCGCCTCCGCTAGGCCGTGCTGCCAGTGAAACAGGCCGCCGCTGTAGCCGAACTGCGAGCGGTTCACGATCCACTTCGTCACCGCGACGCCGATACGCTGGTAGCCACGTGCCGCGAGCTGCTCCGCCGCCATGTGAATGCCGAGCGTCATGTTTCCGGCGCACATGTGCAGCGCAGGCGTGCTCATGGCATTCCCAAACGTCACTGCGGCGAACGGCGAGAAGTCCAGCCTGCTGCATGGCAACTGCATGCTTTGCGGCGACACGATCACGCCATCAATGCCGCGTGCGTGCAGAATCTTTTGCAGCTTTTTCGGCGTGAGGCCGTCTTTGCCCAAATAAAACTCCTCCACCGCATAACCATGCCCGTGCGCACGGCGTCGGATGTCCTCGATGGGCACATATTGATACGAAGGCCCGAGCAAACCATCCTGTGGCACATGCTCGCGGATCACGGCGATGACCGCACGCAGCCGCTTCTCCTTCTTCCCGCGCACCACCTGCATCATGCGCATCAAATGTGGGTCCGGTTGGTAATCGAGCCGCTTCGCTTCCTTCAAAACGAGTTCCCGCTTCTCCGCCGCCACCTTCGGCGCTCCGCGCAGCACTCGCGACACCGTCATGATCGACACGCCCGTCGCACGGGCGATGTCTTTGAGCGTGGGTTGGGAAGTGGTGGGCATGATGTCAGGATACAGTCATTCGGTTGCGCGTCAGGACGCTGTTTTCTCTCGTGAGGCTGATTTGAAGGTGAAGACGTAACTTGCTTATGGTTTTACTATTTGTATAGTATGAGAGCATGATCAACCGCTCGTTCTGGCTCCAAAGACTCCATTCCGCCTGGGAAGAAGCTCCCATTGCGTGGCTCTGCGGCGTGCGACGTGTGGGGAAGACGACGCTGGCCGACAGCCTCGGCGCGGACCAGATTCTCTACCTGAACTGCGACCTGCCCTCGACCGAGGAAATCATCGCCGACCCGGAGATGTTTTACCGGGGCTGCACAAAACCGATGGTGGTTTTTGATGAGATCCATCAGCTCCGCGATCCCGCGAGAGTGCTCAAAATCGGTGCGGATGCGTTCCCGAAACTCAAGATTCTCGCCACGGGCTCATCCACGCTCGCCGCGAGCAAGAAATTCCGCGACACGCTCACTGGCCGGAAGCGGCTGGTGCATCTCACACCCGTGCTCTGGGATGAGTTAGAGGCCTTCGGCGTCACGCTGCAAAGACGGCTGTTTCACGGAGGCCTGCCACCTGCCTTGCTCGCCGAGTCAAAGAAGCCCTCCTTTTATCGCGAGTGGCTGGACTCCTTCTTCGCGCGGGACATCCAGCGCTTGTTTGGTTTTCGCGACATCAACCGCTTCAACGCGCTCTTTGAATTCCTGCTAAAGCAAAGCGGCGGCCAGTTTGAGGTTACCAAAACAGCCACCGCGCTCGGCATCACGCGCCCCACCGTGGAAAGTCATGTCAGCGCGCTGGAGATCACTCAGGCAGTGACCTTGGTGCGTCCCTTCCATGGCGGCGGGCTTAACGAACTGGTGAAGCAACCGAAGATCTACGGCTTCGACACCGGCTTTGTGAGTTTCGCCCGTGGCTGGGAGCCGCTGCGGCAGGACGACTTCGGCCCGCTGTGGGAGCATGTCGTGCTTGAGCATTTGCAGGCGCACTTTCCTGACACGCCGCCACGCTACTGGCGCGACAAACAAGGCCGCGAGATTGATTTCGTCATGCCCCGTCAGCGCGATGAAGTGGACGTGATCGAGTGCAAGTGGAGCAGCAGCGCCTTCGACGGCGCTGCACTGAGCGTGTTCCGCAGCTATTACCCCAAAGGCCGGAACTACCTACTGACCCCGTCATCCGCTCCCGCGCACATGAAACGCTTCGGCTCACACGAAGTCATGGTGTGCAATCCATCGGGGTTAAAGCTGTAACACGAGTTTTCAAAATCGTGTCATCGGATTCCCTCACCTCATGTTTAAAAACCACCGACGCAGATGACTTGATCGAAAGTTGATGTTGTTCTGCGTTGTTCTTATTTTCTTATTGACGACGCGGGAAGAGTTGGCATATTCGCGTAACAACGGAGAACAACAGTAAAAAGACATGAGCACACAGATCTATACGGCTACTAAAACACGTTCAAATCGCCCGGGATGGAGCGTCACCTTCAAGCACCCTAAGCGTCGCGATAGTCGTGGGCGATGTGGGTTGAAAGTGCGACGTGGTCTAAACACGTCGGATGATAACGAAGCGGACCGCCTGGTGGCACAGATGAATGAACTTCTAGCTGACCAGTATTGGTTGAGCGTGGATCGCCGCAAGGAGGCAGCACAGCGATTCGATGAGAAAATCGTAGCGGCATTTTTTGACGGAATGGAAGCAGGGAAGATTAATTCGGCAGATCTTCGGAACACCAAAATAGAACTACCAAATGCTCAAAGCGGTTATTCAAGGGTCTTGCTGACTGGGACCACGGGTGCAGGCAAAACAACACTGCTGCGGCACCTCATCGGTTCCAATCATACAACTGATAGGTTTCCGTCCACCTCCACGGCTAGAACAACAACTGCCGAGATAGAAATCATCGTGGCTGAAAGCCCATTTGCAGCGGCTGTGACCTTTATGCCGGAACATGAAATTAGAGCGCATCTGGATGAGTGCCTAGAGGAGGCATGCCTTAATGCCATTCAGGCGCAATCCATGGACAAGATTGCTTCAGCATTGCTTTCTCACAGGGAGCAACGGTTTCGTCTTTCCTATATTCTTGGGCAATGGGGAAGGGACCAGACAACTCTAAACGAAGATGATTTCTCTTTTGAAGATGGCGAATCACCAATCGAGGCAATTGATGAATGCGAGGAGGTGGCGGCGAGTGAAATTGCTACCAACGCCCAGAGGCTTGATGCATTTTTGGAGCGCATCAAAGCGCTCGCAGTTGGAGTCGGCGAGCACTTGGCAAAAGAGATTGGTGCGTTGGACGATCAAAAGTCACCAGATGATAGAGCGTCATGGTTGGAGATGTTCGGTGATACCCTTTACGAGTATGACGAGTTCTCTGAGATTGCTCTCGATATACTAGAAGATGTTAAAATGCGGTTCTC
>CAUJJC010000321.1 GCA_963204975.1 Verrucomicrobiota bacterium
TCAACGGCAAGCTCGATGATGAAGCGAGCAAGACGGGTGCCCTCGCCTCAGGAGTGCCTGGAGCGCTGGCGGCCTACGACGCAGCGCTGACGAAGCACGGCAAACTCAAGCTAGCTGACCTGCTGCTGCCTGCCGCAGTCATCGCGGAGCAGGGCTTTGAGATTGATGAAGTCTATGCACGCAAGCTCGCGGGGCAGGTGGACAACATCAAGAAGTTCCCCGCCTCGGCGGCGGTGCTCTTGAAGCCCGATGGCACTGCTTGGAAGAAAGGTGATCGCTTGGTGCAGAAGGATCTGGCCGAGACCTATCGCATGGTGGCGCAGCAGGGCATCGGCTGGTTTTATCGCGGTGGCTTTTCCAAAGCAGCAGCCGACTGGATGAAGGCGAACGGCGGCATCATGACGGAGGAAGATTTCGCCAGCTACGAGGCGAAGGAACGCGAGCCGCTGCGCACCTCGTATCGCGAGCTGGAGATCATCGGCATGCCACCGCCGAGTTCGGGCGGCATCCATGTCGCGCAGATCCTGCAGATGATCGAGCGCTTCAATCCGGCCACGACTTCACTCATTGATCGCACCCACGCGACGGCGGAAGCGATGAAGCTCGCGTTCGCGGATCGTGCCTACTGGCTGGGCGATCCCGACTTCGCCAAGGTGCCCCGTGCTTTGATCGACCTTGGTTACACCGACGAACTCTCCCGAAAGATCGACCTCAAGAAATCCACGCCTGTGACTCAGCACGGCACACCGCCGAAGTCGCATGATGACGTCTTTGGCAAGCACACCACCCATCTCAGCACGGCGGATGCCGCAGGCAATTGGGTCGCTCTCACGCAGACGATCAACACGGCGTTTGGTTCCAAGGTGGTCATCCCTGGCACCGGCGTGATCATGAATGACGAGATGGATGACTTCGCGGTGCAGCCGGGTGTGCCGAATGCCTTCAAGCTCATCGGTGCCGAAGCCAACAGCGTGCAGCCGGGCAAGCGCCCCCTCTCCAGCATGAGCCCCACGCTCGTGCTCAAACACGGCAAGCCGCTCATCACCGTCGGTGCCGCAGGTGGACCGACCATCATCACGCAGACCGTGCAGGCACTGGTGGGCATCATTGACTTCGGCAAGTCTCCCGCCGAATCGCTCGCGACTCCACGCATTCATCACCAGTGGGCACCCGATTCATTGAAGATCGAGACCAAGTTCGGCGACGACGTTTTAAAGGAACTCGAAGCCCGGGGTCACACGCTGGAGCGCAGCAGCGGCTTCGGGGCTTGCCAGTGCATCCAGCTTCGTGATGGATTATTTTACCCTGCGCATGATCCGCGTGTGCCGGGCAAGGCGGATGGCTGGTGAGCACAGTTGCGCCCCTGGCATTCCTTTGCCACATAGCGGCCCGCTATGCAGACCACCCCGATCACCTACGACGACCTTCGCTCCTCCGTCATTTCTGTGCCGCCGCTCGCGCGCAAGGCTGACCTCTCGCTCAACGACGCGGAGAACACGAAGCTCATCAAGCACCTCGAAGCTGGTGGTGTGCGCACCTTCCTCTACGGCGGCAACGCGAACCTCTACAACATCGCGGTCAGCGAGTTCGGCAAGCTGCTGGAGTTCCTCACCGGTGCTGTGGCTCCGACCAGCATCGTGGTGCCCAGCGTGGGGCCGTTCTATGGCAACATCGTCGATCAGGCCGACATCCTGAAGAGCTTCAAGTTCCCCACGGCGATGATCCTGCCGACGCTCTTCCCGGCCAAGCCCGCAGGCATTCAGACGGCGGTGCGTCACTTCGTCGAGCGCTCGGGCATTCCCGCAGTGCTTTACATCAAAGATGCGAACTACATGCCGCCGGAAGCCGCCGCGCAGCTCGTGGAGGAAGGCCTCATCTCGTGGATCAAATACGCCATCGTGCGGGACAACCCGGCGGTCGATCCTTACCTCTCCAAGCTCATCGACCTCGTGGATCGCAAGCTGATCGTCAGCGGCATTGGCGAGCAGCCCGCCATCATCCATCTGCGCGACTTCGGCATCACCGGTTTCACCTCAGGCTGCGTGTGCGTCGCGCCTGCGCTGTCGATGAAGTGCATGAACGCCATCCATCGCGAGGACTACGCCGAGGCCGAGCGCATCCGTGAGTTGTTCTTACCGCTGGAAGACCAGCGCAACACGCATGGCCCGATCCCTGTGCTGCACCACGCCGTTTCGCTCTCGGGCGTGGCCGAGACGGGTCCCTTCCTGCCATTGCTCGCGCCGCTGGCGGATGAACGCCTGCCTGCGATCAAGCAAGCCGCGCTCGACTTGCTGGCGCAGAACTGACGGCGGACCTCCGAGGAAGATTGAGCTTTCTCGCAAGCCCGCCTCAGCGTTCATCGAGAGCCTGCTACTTCGCGGCCTTGGCTTTCGCCTTGGCCTTACCCTTTCCTTTACCCTTGGCAGCCGGTGCGGCGGTGACTTCGTTCTTGATGGAGGCTTTTACTTCGTCCCACTTCGGGTTCTTGGTGGCTTCCCAGATCTTGAAATTGCGGAACTCGACGGACTGGCCGCCAACGGTGACGCCAGGGGCGGTCTTGGTCTGCGTGAACAGCTCGCTGCTGCCATAGCCGACGATGTTGTCCACCTTGCCGAGCATGGTGTCGCCCACCATCTCGATGCGCACGGTGTGCCACTCTCCGGGCTTGAGGTCGGCCTTCACGCGGTGGAAGACGATGGCTTTGTCTGGGCCTTCGTGATCGTTGTCGTCGCGCTGGACGGTGACCATCGTGGGCGTGAGTGCCACACGGGCCATGTGGTCCTTCTTGGCATTGATGGTGAGCGTGGTGGTGCGGGCTCCGGCGAATTTCACATCCACTTGCACGACGAAGTCGGAAAGCTCCTGCGTGGCGCGCATCACGGCACCGTGCTTGTCGGCTTCGAGTTCTGATCCGCGCAGGACGCCATCGACGGGCTCCCACTTGCCTTTGGCCACTTTCCAGGGGGCGGTGGGGGCGGAGTCGAGCTTGGCATCCAGGATGAGCTTGCCTGGAATGGCGAGGAGGGCTTCGTCGGCGAAGGAGGTCTGCGCGGCAAGGCCGAGCGCGGACAGGGCGAGGAGGGTGCTGAGTTTCATGCGGGCCGCTGAAACGTGGCAGCGAGGGCGTTCTCGCATCGCAGTGCTTGATCGCTTGGTCCGAGGGATGTCACGGACGAGGTGCAACGGTGGTCTCTTGCCGAAGCGAAGAGTGCTGCCAGGGGACCGCAGCCGAGTGAAGGCATGCTGCCGTTGCTACCTTCCGGTCCTGGCGGGATTCGCAAGCTTCACACTCCACGACCCCTGACAGCGCGCGGAGACTAGACGACGTTGCGCAGGGCACAAGTGGAAAGGCACGGCGCATGGAGCGCGTGCATTGGCCCGGTGCATCGTGTGACCAACTCTTTGGGAACCTGGAAAAGAAAGTGTGTGCGGGGGGTATCGGGCTTTGCTTTCGTTGCAGTGTTTCTCCCTCTCCCCCATGGATCAAAGCCCTCGTCAGATATTGAAGTGTGTGCGCGACGTCATCGTGCTGGGGGGAATGGTAGCTGTGGTGAACGGGCTGGTCTCGCGAGCGGACTTCGGCTGGATGGAATTGAATCCCACGCCCTGGCTGCTGGTGCCGGTGCTCATTGGTGCGCGCTACGGAGCCTTGGCTGGCTTGTTCAGTGGCGCGCTGACGGGTGTGTTGATCGCCGTTGTGCAAGGGGGGCGCTCCGTGGATGCAACGAAGGACTTTCTCCAGGATCATCCGTTTTTCTTCAGCGCTCTGGTGCTGGCCGGTTACCTGGCTGGAGAGTGCGGTCGTTGGCTGAGTGGATCGAAAGTGTTGCTGGATGAGCGGTGCCAAAAGCAGGCCTTCGAGCTGCAACGCATGTCGGCAGAGCTGGAGTTGCAACGCGAAGCGAAGCATGAATTGCAAAGCCGTCTGGCTCTTCACAATGCGACGCTGGCCGGGCTGGACGATGACCTGCGGAAGCTGGTGACGGGCTCTGCGGAGTCGCTCATGGCGGGACTGTTGACGCTCTTGCACCAGCACGCGCAAGTGACCTCGGCGGGGCTTTACCTCAAGCGTGGCGACAAGCTGGAGCGTGTGGCCGTGCTGCATCCGACGAAGCCGCTGAAGGAGTCGTTGTCACTGGATGAGAACCCGCTTGCCCGCCGTGCTCTGGAGGAGCGCTCCGTGATGTCGGTGAAGGCTGCCATGGACACGACCAAAGAGCAGCCTTTCCTGGCAGCGCTACCCTTTGAGCGGCGCGATCAGGTGGGCGTGCTGCTCGTGCAGGACATGCCGCTGCGGGCGTTCAACTGGTCCAACCTCGCACGCATCGAGCTGATCATGCTCTGGACCTTTGCGATGGACCTTGTGCGCGGGCAGTTCGGTGCGCCAGGAGAGCTGGTGCCGATGGAAGCGTGGAAGGTGCTGATAAATCAAGCCATCGCCACGGATCAACTGCACGATGTGCCTTCCATGGTGATCAAGCAGCAGGTGGATGCGGCTTCCGAGAAGACGATCCTCAAAATGCTGCCGCCCACGGCTGCTGCCACGCGCCTGCCGGAGGGCTCGGCCCTTGCCATCCTGCTGCCTCTGGGCGGCGAGATGGAAGCCGGGGCACTCGTGGCCGAGTGGCAGCGTTTGGGGATCAAGAAGAGTCCCGTGAAGTATCCGGTCACGCGCGGTCCATCTGCGGAGGAATTCTGGAAGCACGTCCTGCAACCATGAACGAGACGCTCTCCCCTCTGACTTCCGCAGGCGTGCTCGCAGCGCTGGCTGTCGTGCCGATCATCGTGTCCTGGCTGATCGTGCTGGTGCCTTCGAAACGGCGCGAGGCGTGTGGCATCGTGGTGGGCAATCCGCTGGACGCAGCGGTGCTGGCCCCGTATCAGCCAGTGGTGAAGAAGCCCCTGGTGAGCCTGAGCCGCGAGCTGAACACGGCGGACATGGGCGGCTACTTGCTGGGGATGCGGCAACTGCCGGTGGAAGCGGCTGCTCCGCTGCTGGCGCGCTACGTGCGTTGTGCGGACCCTGCTCTTCAACTCTACGCCCAGAGCATTCTGGCGCAGGGTCGGGAGCAATTGCAGACGCAGTTGGCCAAGCTCCAGCGCGCGCCGGAAGATGATGCGCAATGCGCGGCCTGGATGCTGGAGACGGGGCTCACGCTGGCAAGTCCCACGCTGACCGGCGTGGCAGAGCGGCCGGGCTTTTTGCAGCACCTTGCTGAGCTGGCCGCTGCGCGCTTGAAGACCACAGCCTCCACGCCTGCGCTCCTGGGCCAGGCGGTGCTGGTTTTTCTGGAAGCAGGTCGGCCAGAGGATGCAGAGCCCCTGCTCGTGCGGTTGCCGCAGGGCTCATCTCTGCGGGCGGAACTGGAACCCGCAGTGGCTCACGCCCTGCATCAGAAGCGATTCGCGTAACACCATGTCAGCGAAGCCGGTCACGACTGATATTTGTTTGGTGCTCGAAGGCACCTATCCCTACGTGTCCGGCGGCGTCTCCACCTGGGTGCATCAGGTCATCAACATGTTCCCGGACTGGACCTTCTCGCTCTTCTACCTGGGCGCGCAGAAGGACCCGAAGGCGAAATACAAGTATCAGCTGCCGCCCAATGTGAAGGCGGTGGAAGAGGTGTATCTCTTCGATGACTGCGTCGATGGCGGGCTGCTCGGCGGCGTGGGTGGTAAGTGGAAGCCGTTTTATGAAAACGTGCGCAAGCTGGGCGTGCGCTTGCCCGTGGGCGACCGGCATGATCTCGACCTGGTGCGCGGATTGCTCAAGCATGTGGGCGAGCATTCGCGGGTGGGCTTCGAGTCCTTCTGGAAGCATCCAGAGACCTGGAATGTGGCGATCGAACTCTATGATCGCTATGCCCCTGATGAGAGCTTCCTGGACTTCTACTGGACGCTACGATTCCTGATCCAGCCCGTGTGGAAACTGGCGCGTGCGATGAACCGGCTGCCGCAGGCCCAGGTGTATCACACGGCGTGCACGGGCTACGCCGGGCTGGCCGCAGCGATGGCGGCGGCGGAAACGGGCAAGCCGATGGTGCTCACCGAGCATGGCATCTACTTGCGCGAGCGCATCGCGGACATCTGCCGCAGTCCCTGGATCCCTGATCAACTCGTGCGCCGGCCGAACCTGGATGAGCCCCTCGGCACGCTGCGTCGCCTGTGGATTGGCTTCTTCGATGTGATCGGGCGCATGGCCTACCATCAGTCCACGGACATCGTCAGCCTCTTTGGCAAGAACGCGGACGCACAGATTCACTTCGGGGCAGACCCGGCGAAGATCACGATCATCCCCAACGGCATCAAGACGGAGGAGTTCTTCGAGTTGAAGAAAAAGCGGGATGAACGACGCTCACGCGAGCCGGGCAGCCAGGTGGTGGGATTCCTCGGACGCGTGGTGAGCATCAAGGACGTGAAGACACTGCTGCGCACGGCGCGCAAGGTCTGCGATGCGCTGCCGAAGGCGCAGTTCCTGGTGGCGGGTCCGAATGAAGAGGAGCCCGAATACTATCGCGAGTGCGTGGAGCTGATGGAGCAGCTCGGCGTGCAGGACCACGTGAAGTTCCTCGGGCCTACCCAACGCAATGACTTCCTGCCGCAGCTCGATGTGATGATCCTTTCCAGCATCAGCGAGGGGCTGCCCTTTGTGATCATCGAGAGCCTGGCGGCGGGCGTGCCCGTGGTCTCCACCGATGTGGGTGCGTGCTCGGAATTGCTCAACGGGCGCTCGGGCGAATCCCCGGCTTTTGGTCCCGCAGGGTTGATTGCCGAGATCGCCAACAGTGACGAACTCGCCGCCCACCTCATCCGCGTGCTCACCGATCAGCCGCTCCTCGATCAAATGACGCAGGCCGGACTCCAGCGCGTGGAAAAGCTCTACCACGAGAAGGCGATCCGCGCCGCCTACCACGAGCTTTACGCCAAGCACCTCGCATGATGCCGTTTCGTCCCTCATCCTTCATCCTTCCTCATTTCACCTGATGGCCGGCATTGGTTTCCAACTTCGACGCTTGAGCAAGTCCAGTCACTTCACTGGACAGATCGGTGCGTATGCCAGCGCGGCGATCATCAGCGCAGGACCTTGGATGATCTCCATCCTCTCGCTGATGCTCCTCACCTGGCTGTTGCACAAGGTGCTGCCGCGCGAGGAGGACCACATCCGCCTTTTCTCCGCTAGCGTGACGCACGTCTATGCCTTCGCGCTGGTGCTCACGGGGCCGTTGCAGATTTTGCTCACGCGCTACACCGCAGACCAGTATTCACTGAAGACGCCGGAGAAGATTTTCCCCAGCTTCCGTGGTGGATTGATCGTGGCAGCCGTGATGGCCAGCATCGTGGGCGGCGTATTTTTCATCGGCCTCGTGCCCGATGTGCCCTGGCATTTCCAGGTGAGTGCAGCGGCGCTGCTGGTCTATGTGTCCTGCATCTTCGTCGCCAGCGTGTATCTGAGCGTGCTCCGCGAGTATGGGCGGATCGTGTTCGCCTTCTTTGTGGGCTACGGCAGCGGCGTGGTGGCGGCGTGGTATCTGGCACAGCACTACGGCATCACGGGGGCGATGGTGGGTCTGTTGGCGGGGCACTTGGTGCTTTTCATCCTGCTCGCCGCGCATGTGCGCTATGAGATTGGCAAGGGCAGCGGCTCGATGTTCGCCTTCCTCGGCGCGGCGAAAAAGCTGCCGGACCTTCTGCTTTGCGGCCTGTTCTACAATCTCGGCATCTGGATCGACAAGTTCCTCTTCTGGTGGATGTCTCACAGCTCGGTGCAGGTCTCGGGCAGGCTGTATGCCGCTCCAGACTATGATCTGGCGATCTACCTCAGCCTACTTTCCATCGTGCCCGGCATGGCGGTGTTCATTCTTCAGGTGGAGACCAGCTTTGCCGAGCGATTCCAGGCTTACTTCGACAAGGTGAACCACGGTGCCTCGCTGAGCGACATCGTCGTCGCGCGCGGTCAGATCATCGAGAGCCTGCAGCAGGGATTTCGTCGCCTGCTTAAGGTGCAAGGGCTCACCACGGCCCTGCTGGTGATCGGCGCCTCGGCCATCGGTTCCATCTTCCATGTGAGCTTTGTGCAGACCGGGATCTTCCGCATTACCTTGTTCGGCGGCTTTCTGCTCATGGCCTTCCTGGCCATGCAGACTGTGCTTTTCTATTTCAATGACCGGCGCGGGGCGCTGCTGTGCTCCTTCGTTTTCCTGCTGGCCAATGGCTTCCTCAGTGCCCTGACGGTGTGGCAAAACGAAGCCTGGTATGGCTTTGGGTTCGTCGTGGCCAGCGGCGTGGGCTTGCTCCTGGCCGCCACTCGCGTCAATACCCGGCTGAGGGAACTCGAGTATCACACATTCGCTCGTGGCGGTGAGTGATCATGAAATCTTTGTAATTGTGGTTCATTGAGCAATTGACAGAAATGCCAGTCTCAGGGTGTAATCGTTTTTCGATGCCCGGCCCCCACTTCTCCATGTTGTCTCCCATCGCCGTCTGCCGCCCTGCTCCCTGGGTGGAAGACGAGGTTTCATTTTCGAGATGCCCTCTCTTCATCTCGTAACCGCCTAGCGGCGAAGAGGTTCCTCCTGGCCTCTTGAGCGTCAATGACAAGCCTTCCAAGGCTTCTGGCAGACAACCGTCCATTCATTTCCATCCAACCATTTTATGAGAATCCTCCGCAGTTATCGTCGATCCATTGGCCTGGCCCTGAGTGCCCTCCTGCTGATCTGGCAGATCCAACAACCGCTCTCCGCCGCCACGGTTTATTGGGACGGAAGTGCCTCTGGTGTGTGGGGAACCGCAGCGAACTGGAACTCCCTGGCCGATGGCACCGGCACGGACGTCGCCTTCGCCAATGGCAATGACCTCGTTTTTGTCACCAGCGCTGGAGCGACGAACCTGACGCAGACGCTGGGTGCCAGCCGCACCGTGCGCAGCCTCACCTTCAATTCATCCCTCACCTCCGATCTGGTGATCAACAATGAAGCGACCTCCCGCACGCTGACGATCACGCCGACGGGCACCGGTTTCACTACCACTGGCGTGGGTATCGACATGAGCGGAGCAGGTGCCAATGTGAGCATCGCCAACCCCATCACGCTAGGTGCTGACCAAACCTGGCTGCTGGGCACCGGGCGCACGCTGACGCTGACGGGCAGTTTCAGTGCCGACGGCACCGATGATCTGATACTGGATGGTGCGGGCACTGTGAATCTGGGTAACACCACTGACAATAGTTTCAGCATCGGCTTCATCACGCTGCAAAATGGAGCGACCCTGGTGAACACGCAGGACAATCCCTTTGGTGACACGACGACGGTGATCGCCATGAACACCGGCACCACCTGGAACAAGGGGGGCTTCACCGATGGCTTCCGCGGCCTCAGCGGCGCTGGTGGCTCCGTGATTAATGCGGGCAACCTCGATTTCCGCACGCTGACGGGAGAAACCTTCACCTTCTCCGGGACTGTGACGGCTCCCTCGGGAAATACGACGGCGGATTTGATCAAGCAGGGACAGGGTAACTTGGGCACCCAGGTGATCGCAGGCGATGTGGATTTTAAGGACCAGTTGCTCGTCTATTCAGGAACCCTGGGTCTGACGGATGCCAATGGCGCAGCGAATCAGGCAGGCACCACGCTGACCAGTGGTGTGGCTGTGCTGTTGGGACGCAGCGATAACGCAACCGTGAGAGACGCTGGTGTGCCTCTTTCGACTCTGTTGCTGGACAGCAGCGCAGCCAATCATACAGCGCAGAACCGCATCGGCGATGGTGCCGAGATCGAGTTCCGCAGTGGTGGTCATCTGAAGCTCATCGGCAACGCTTCGGCCCTGACCACGGAGAATGTGGGGCAGTTAGATCTTACAGAGAGCAACGGGATTGATAGCCATGCTATCGTGACCCTCCAGGATGGCGGGGCAGGGCTTACGATGACGGCGAACGGATTGCTACGTTCATTGGGTGCCACATTGCTGGTCAGGGGTGATGGCCTGGGCACGGCCACAGCGGGCGCGGGCGTGACGAATCTGATCTTCGATGTCACTGCTCCCACCATCACGGGCACTCTGGGCACGACCTCGGTGGGCATTATCCCTGGCGTGATCGGTGATGCCTCCTCTTCGGGTCTCGGCACCGATCTCGTGACTCACGACACGAATGGCGTGCGTCTCCTCACCGCAGGTGAGTATGCCGCTACATTTGCTGGCACTGGTGAGAACGTGAAGCTCGCCGCGAATCAGACGCTCGCGGGTCCCCTCACAGACCTGACTGCCACACTTGGTGGCGCGGGCGTCACGCTTGATCTTGGAGGCTCCACTCTCACGCTGAACAATGCGAGCATCGTCAGCAATGGGTCAGCCGCCGGGACGATCTCGAACGGCACCTTGTCGTTCGGTGCAGCCACCGAGGGATTCGTCTTCACACCGCAGGATCTCACCCTGAGTGCCTCCATCACGGGTGCGACATCCTTGACCAAAGCGGGTGCGGGCAAGCTCATCATCAATGCCGCACAGACCTACACAGGCACCACTTCCATCACCCAGGGCACCGTGGATGTGACTGGTAGTTTCTTCCTGCCTGCGACGCGGCTGAATGTGGACAATGCGACGCTCAATTTCACGGGCTCCGGCACCTACAACCGCACGGCTTTCCTCTCGGGTTCCTGGAACAGCACGGTGAACCTCAATGGCAACACCCTGGAGATGATCAGTGCTGGTGCGGACATCAACTACTATGGTCAGTTGAATGGCACAGCGGCCTCCACGCTCATCAAGTCGGGTGGCAATGTTTACACCCAGAGGTCGCTAAACAGCAGCTTCCTCGGCAATGTGATTGTGCGCGGCGGCACCTTCCGCCTCGTGGGTGATACCAGCACTAGCACCAGCCCGTTGGCCGGCACGCTGACGGGTGCAGCCTCCTTCCTCGTGGAGACGGGCGGCGTGCTGTCCTTGGACAATCAGACGGGAGCGGATACTCGCTCGATCAGTGATCGTATCGGCAATACCACCCCCATCGCGCTTCATCGCGGCACGTTTAGCATCACGGGCTCCAACAATGCGCGCCCCTCTGAGACCATCGGCAATCTGGTGCTGGAAGGTGCCTACAATACGATCACCCTAGACGCGGATTACGGTGCCAACACAGCATCCAACACATCCCATGGCGACATCGTGGTGACGGCGGCCAGCCTAGTCCGTAACAACTTCGCCACCGCTCTCGTGCGCGGCGACAACCTCGGTTTTGCCATCGGTGGAACGGCTGACAACACGACGGCAGCCAATTCCACGGGTGGTTTTGCGGGCGACCCCGGCGGCTCGGAGTCCAACCTCATCATCGCAGCGGCACCCACGTTGTCCGGCGCAGGCACGGGGGCGGCGATTGGCGTCATCCCATACCTGACGGGCGGTGTCACGGCAGGCAGCAGCGGAGATAGCCTTGTCACCGTGGGTCCGAGTGGCCTGCGCCTCCTCGATTTCAGTCCCACCACCACGGATTACACCTTCCAGGCAGTGGCGGCGAATACCAGTCTGGCCTCCGCCACGATCAGCGGCAACAACGTCTATGTGGACATCACGGCCAACAACTCGGATGCCACGCTAGATGCGAGCGCCACGGTGGGAGGCTTCGTGCTGGACAATACGGGTGGCACAGGCTCGGACCTCAATCTCAATGGTAACACACTGACCATCGCTGGTGGCATCCTCCTCTCCACCGGCAGCCAGAACAATGAAATCCTGGCAGGCGGCACGCTGACCTTCGGGGACAATGCGGCCACGGGTTATGAAGGACGCATCCACGGGGTGCGACAGATCGATATCCGCGCCTTGATCGCGGACAACGGAGCGAACCCTGTTTCCATCACCACTGATGGCACCGTCTATTTCCACAACAACAACACCTACACCGGGGCCACCCGCATCAACTCCGGGCGTCTCGAAACGGGAACGGCCAATGCGCTTCCTGTCACCACCATTCTCAATGTGGCTGACGGTGCCGCGCTCCGCTTGTTTGGCGGTAGCCAGGAGATTGGTGGCCTCACCGGCAAGGGCTTCGTGGAAAACCAAAACACGACAACCAACGTCCGCACTCTGACGATCAACAATACCTCAGATTATACCTTCAACGGCGTCCTTCGCGATGGCTCCACGGCGTCCTTGCTTCTAACAAAGACAGGCTCCGGCACGCAGACGCTCTCGGGCCTTACAGGCAGCACCGCGACCGGTCTCGTGTCTGTGCAGAATGGAAGGCTGGCTCTTGATGGTGGCATGACGGCCAATAGCGGCCAGACCTTCCTGGACAATCGCCTCGCGGCCACGGTGCCGGTCGTTCTCGGCGATGGCACCACCTCTGGCGTGCTTCAGATCGGCGGGGGTTCTGGAGCCTTGAATCAAACCATCAGCTCCCTCTCCTCATCGGGAACTGGCACCGCGAACGCCATCGTTGGCGGGAATGCGACCAATTCGTCCCTCACGATCAATCAGGTCGTGGACACGACGTTCGCTGGAAACCTTGGCGGTGCCGGCACCAACGAAAACAACCTCAACCTCGTCAAGACCGGCATCGGCACGGTGACGGTGAGCGGTAACGCGACCTACGATGGCCCGACGACGGTCTCGAATGGCAAGTTGGTGCTCAATGGCACCCACGATCTTGACGGTGCAATCACCGTCGGCGCGGCCAGCGAACTCCGCATTCAGGGCGCGGGCCTGCTCGGTGCCAACTCGGGTTCGACCGTCACGGTAGCGGATGGTGGTTCGTTCATTCTCAATCACGGCAGCACCAATCAAACCTTCAGCGGCACGGGCAATGTGCTGACGCTCAACCAAAGCACGCTCACCACGCAGCTCGGCTTTGGTCTCAGCGGTGCCACCAGTGATCGCATCACGCTCGGTGCTGGGCAGACGCTCTCCGCCACCGGCTTGATCGACACAGTTATCGTCGTCGGCAGTGCGCCCACGGTGCTCACGGATCGTGGCTACCTTCTGATCGACACGGCAGCGGATGGAGCCTTCACTGGCACGGGCAGCTTCCAGATTGGTGCCATCGAAAACGCAGGGAACTTCATCTACAATGTGGCTCGTGAAGTCACCTTGTCCGGCAACGACCAACTCTTCCTCACGGTCACGGCGAATACGACACCTCCCCCTGCTGATGCTTGGTGGAGGGGCGATCTGACGGGACCCGCCGCAGGCTCCTGGACTGCGGTGCAACTTGGTGGAGCGAGCAACTGGGACACGAGCGAAACGGGTGGTGTGGATGCCGCCGTGCCTCCGGGCGCGAATTCCCATGTGCACTTCAGCGCGACAGGAGCTGGCAATTTTGCGACTAGCCTGCTCTCGCCGCTCACGATCAAGGCGCTCACTTTCCACGCCAATTCAGGAACCAATGGCGTCTCCATCGGCGGCATCGGACCTCTCACGATCGGCAATGGTGTGGATACTCCCAGCCTTGATGTTCTGACGAGCGGCAATGCCTCGATCACGATCAGTGCCCCAGTCGTTCTCGGTGCCGCCCCGTCCTGGAACATCGCCGACGCAGGCTCCAATCTAATCCTTTCCGGCGGCATCAGCGGCATCGGGCCGCGTTCGATCAACAACTAT
>CAUJJC010000322.1 GCA_963204975.1 Verrucomicrobiota bacterium
GCCGCGAGCGCCGCGATCACCACGCCCAGAAGGTCCCAAGTAGCCCAATGCGAGGTCTTGCCCGCTGCCTTCTCTTCCTCCCACTTGTGCGACTCCGGCACGAAGACCAGGATGAAGAAATTAATCAACGCTGGCAGCGCACCGCTCACTGCGATGAAGCGCCACGCGCGATTGTGCAGCAGATAGTCCGCCGTCTCCTGGCTCAATCCCAGCGAGCCCAGGGCGTGCATCACGGTCTCAATGGACGCATTGAGCTTCAGACTCAGAATGCCCGTGAGCAGGAAGCCAATGTTCGACGCCGCACCGATCAAGCCCGCGATCCACGCGCGGTTCCTGCCAGCCCATAGTTCATTGACCAAAGCGACTCCAAGCGACCACTCGCCGCCCATGCCCAGCGACGCGATGAAGCGCAGCGCCGCAAACTGCCAGGCCTCAGTAACAAACGCGCACAAGCCCGTGAAGATCGCGAAGGTGAAGATCGCCAGCGTCATCGCCTTCACGCGCCCCAGCTTGTCACCCAGCCAGCCGAACAACACCCCACCCGTCGCCGCACCCACAAGGAAGACAGCGATGATCACCGTGAACCATTGGCCTTGCACCAGCGGCGTTGTTCCAGGCAGCAAGTCCTGAAGCGCAGGCTTGCCGATCAACGGGAAGAGCCCCATTTCAAAGCCATCGAAAAGCCAGCCAAGAAAGGCGGCGACAAGGGCGGCCACGTAGCCGCGGGAAGGTTGAGATTTAGACATCGGGCAACCAACGTGGCGAGTGCCAGGAGTCGATCAAGACATCACCACAGCGTTTGCGCTTTCTTCAAAGAGCAGGCATCGTCGCTGCATGTTGAAACTCGGACTGATCGGCTGTGGCAAGATGGGCGGCGCACTTCTGCGCGGCGTGGAGAAGAAACTGGGTGCCTCAGGCCTGAGCCTCGCACTCAGCGATGTGGTGCCCGCTGCCGTCGAAGCGCTGCGCAAAGATCTCAAATCTGCCTCCCTCGCTGCCGAGCCCCAGGAAGTCGCCGCACACGCGGACGTGGTGATCCTTGCCGTGAAGCCCGCCGACATGAAGCCGCTGTGCGAAAAGCTCGCCAAGGTCAAAGGCAGCCGCCTCTACCTCTCGATCGCCGCCGGCCTCAAGCTCGCCGATCTGGAAACTTGGCTTGGTGCGAAACAACGCGTCATCCGCTCCATGCCTAACACACCCGCGCTGGTCAACGCCGGTGCCGCCGCCTTCGCCCGTGGCAGCAAGGCAACCGACCACGACGCCGACACCGCACGCACAATCCTCGGTGCGGTCGGCATTGTCGATGAAGTCAGCGAGAAGCTCCTCGACGCTGTTACTGGCCTAAGCGGCAGCGGACCGGCTTATGTTTATACCATCATCGAAGCGCTCGCCGATGGCGGTGTGCTCATGGGCCTGCCGCGCACCACCTCCATTCGGCTCGCCGCGCAAACCTTGATCGGTGCCGCGAAGATGGTGCTCGAAACTGGCAAGCATACTGGCACGCTGCGCGACGAAGTCACCAGCCCCGGCGGCACCACCATCGCTGGCCTCGAACAACTCGAAGCCCACGGCCTGCGCAACGCACTCATCCAGGCTGTGCGAGCTGCGACCGAGAAGAGCATTGCCTTGGGCGCGAAGTAGCTTCGAAGCAACCCGCGATCCCAAGGCTCCTTGATTGAGCAAGTCTCCCAATGACTGCTCTTGAACAAGATCATTAGGACCTCTAAACTTCGCTCATGCGGCTTCAGTCCATCACATTCAAAAGCTTCCCACCTTTCAAGGATGTTACCTTGACGCTCGGTGTCCCCGAGAAACCCGAGCAAGAAGGTGAGGTGCATATTTTAACGGGTGCTAATGGGTCGGGCAAAACGAGGTTACTCAGTCTGATTGCAGCGGCGCTCGGCAACCCTACGGAATTGGATCGTCGGCAGAAAGGCCATAAAGGATGCAGTATCAAAGCAACGTATGGTTCAATGCCGGGCGTATGGCCTGGTAGCCCTGGCTACTACTCTCAATGGGGAAGAGATGGCTACGGACACGGGCTGGCACGTATTCCTGACAAAACTACGCGAACTGGCTTTCGTTATATTCTGGGAATTGCCTGGAAGGGATCCGCTCAGGTCAAAGGAGCAGATGTGACGGCACTCGCTCCCATCAAACTTAAGAGCATCGAAGAGCAATTGACTTTTGATCGACCAGAGGGAGAAGACGGCTTGATC
Organism: Verrucomicrobiota bacterium; assembly: GCA_963204975.1. Lineage (GTDB taxonomy): Bacteria > Verrucomicrobiota > Verrucomicrobiia > Verrucomicrobiales > Verrucomicrobiaceae > JAEUHN01. The sequence continues at coordinate 2,220 of CAUJJC010000322.1, forward strand.
TGCCAAAGCATGACCAACCTCAAGATGAGTGCGGCTATGGAGATGATGAGCCAGCCTAACGTATCTGGTAGGGCCATGACCATGACCCGCAACTTGGAAGCCGCTGTGTCCAAAGTCACCGGCAGAGCATTCTCCTTCTCCGTCACCGCACATCCTAAAGTCAGCCTACAAGTGAGCTGGGGTGGCGTAGCCATGCAGTTCCAGCAGTTGCCTGATGGCTTGCGTTCCATCATCGGCTTTCTGGTAGCCTGTGTGGCCAAGGTGGATGCTTTTGCGCCGGAGCATCCGAAGCCCTTGGATGAACCACTGTTCCTCTTGCTGGACGAGCCAGAAGGCCATCTTCATCCAAGCTGGCAACGCAAGATTCTGCCTGCGGCGCAAGCGTTGTTCCCGAAGGCGATGATTTTCGCGGCCACGCATTCGCCCTTCATCATCTCGTCAGTAAACAAAGGCTGGATCTACATTTTCCGCTCCGACGACAAAGGCTTGGTCACAGTGGAGAATCCCCGCCCCTGTTCAAAGGGCGACTCCTACCTTGATGTAGTCGAAGACATCCTCGGCGTAACTGAATGGTATGATCCGGAAACCGAGGAGTTGTTGGCTGATTTTCGAAGGATGCGTGACAGCGTCCTCGGAGGTCACTGGGATCAAGAACCTGCTCTGCGAAACAAGAGCCATGAGATTGGCAGTCGTAGTCCAGCGCTGGAGGACATGATGGCTCGCGAGATGCGCAAGGTGGAAAGGGCCAAGGCCCAGCTTCAAAAGACCGCCGCATGAGAAAGCATGATCGTTCGCCTGCTCCAGAGGTGCTTCGGAATCACGGCGCACGGTGGACTCAGCAGTGGATGGAGTTGCGTCGTCGGAACCCCGGTGCGCAGTTTCAATGGTATGAAGTCGATGGCCGGGATGCACGCGAGTGGCTTCTGCCTGACCTAAAAGCCATGACCCAAGGCCATTGCGCCTTCTGCGACACCTTTCCCCTGGAGGACCGCACCCTAGAGTCGATCGAACACTTCAAGCCGAAAGCCGACCAACGATTCGAAGCGCACGCTTACGACTGGACCAACCTCTACTTTTGCTGCGGTCTGTGTCAGTCTGAAAAGGGTGTGTCCTGGGACGATGATCTCTTGCGTCCCGATCATGAGAACTACCGTTTCGACGCCTACTTCCAGTTCGACTACACGAATGGAGCAATGACCCCTTCATCGTTGGCAACGGAGCAGGCCATCAACCAAGCCAAGGCGACGATCAAAGCATATGGCCTAGACATCCAAGAGCGCCGTCGCATGAGACAGCTCGAACTGCGGAAGTGGCAAAAATCCTCCGACCGCGATATCGACGAATGGGCTTATCGAGACTATCTGCAAAATGACGCTGGCGATAACTCTGTCAGCTAAGTCGAGCCACGTTGAGCGGAGAAAAGTATCGCCTTGAGCGCAAAGTAACCCCCAACCTGCCTCCACCATGAACTACATGGCATCCATCACCGACTTCTTTCGCAGCCCCAAGTGGGTGCCGAATCTATTGCTCGGCGCGGTGTGCATGTTGATCCCTATTGTGGGTCCACTCGTGTTGGTTGGCTGGATGGTGGGGCCGCTGTTCCGCAGTCGTGATCCGGTCAACTTCGAGAGCTTCGCGGACTTCGACTTCAGTAACTTCGGCAAGCTACTCGAACGCGGCGTCTGGCCCTTCCTCGTGAACTTGGTCGCAGGGATCGTCATGGTGCCAGTGATGTGGCTTTTGCTGGCCTTGCCCATCGGACTCCTTGTTGCTGGCACAGCAGTGACCGATCCAGAGAAGAACTCGGAGGCTTTGGGCCTGCTGGCATTTTGCAGCATCGGTCTCGTGGTGCTGCTGATCGCTGCCGCTGGATGCGTCGTCACGCTCGTCATCCGTCCGTTGATGCTTCGCGCAGCGATCACCCAGGACTTTGGTCAGGCGTTCAACTTCCGCTTCGTCAAGGACTTCGTCGCCCGCACCTGGGTGGAACAACTGCTCAGCATCCTCTTCCTCGTGGTCGCTGGCATCACGTTGATGATCATTGGCATGTTCGCCATCTGTCTTGGCGCGTATCTCGTCATACCATTGATAACCTTCGCGCAGTGGCATCTGGAGAGACAGATCTATGACCTCTACCTCGCGCGCGGTGGCGAGCCTGTGACGATCAGTCCGAAGCTCGACTCGGTGCCTCCTTCACTGCTTTCATCCTGAAGCTCAGATGAAGTAAGGATTGCTTTCATTTAATGGCCCTCAGGCTTGCCATCGAATCGTGCGCCTGCCTTAATCACCGTCATGCCGATCACGATTGATCAAATCCTCGACGCCGCTGACGAACACAATGCCAGCGACGTCTTTCTGCAAGAAGGTGAGATTCCACGCCTCAAGATCAATGAGCAGATCTGTCTCTATGGCGAAGAGCCCGTCTCCCTCGCGCAGTTGACCGCTCTCTGGCAGGCCTGTGGTGCAGACCCGATTGCTGAGCGTGACCGGGATTCAGGCCTCATCTCCCACGCGGGCACTCGTTTCCGTGTCAACATGCACAAGTCCATCGGGCGACTCGGTGCCGTGATGCGCCGCATTCGGACCAAGATCCCGCTGCTCGAAACGCTGGGTGCCCCCGATCATCTCCTCACCAAGTGGGTGGCTAAACCCTATGGCATCATCCTTGTCACCGGTCCCACCGGCACGGGGAAGTCCACCACGCTCGCCTCCTTGCTCCAATGGCTCAACCAGAGCCTCGCGCGCCACGTCGTCACCATTGAGGACCCCATCGAATACATCTTCCACAACGACCAAAGCCTCTTCACACAGCGTGAGGTGGGCCGCGATACCGATACCTTCGGTCGTGGTCTGCGCGGCGCGATGCGTCAGGCACCTGACGTGATTTTTGTCGGTGAAATTCGTGACTTCGATACGGCACTCACTGCGCTACAGGCCTCGGAAACCGGACATCTTGTGCTCGCCTCGCTTCACAGTGAAAAGGTGAGCGATACGATGGAGCGCTTCCTCAATCTGTTCCCGCCTGATCAAATTAATCTCGGCCTGCACCTGCTGGCCCATCAGCTCATCGGCATCTGTTGTCAGAAGCTGGTCCCCCGTGTGGATGGCAAGCTCATGTTGTTATGCGAGCACATCGAGAACGGCGGTGCCGTGCGCGATTGGATAGCGCGTCGTGACGTGGACAAGATTCAAGATTACCTCATGCGCGGCAGCGATCCCAACGCGGTCAACTTCCTCCGCTCCATCATCGCTGCCTATGAGCAAGGCTACATCGACGAACCAACGGCTATTCTGGCCGCCGGCAACGAAACCGAGTTCCGCCGCGCCGCTCGTGGCGTGAGCACGGGATAGCCTGAGGATGAAGGCTGAAGGAGAACTGATCTTTTGGCCTTTATCGCGCACCTCCTTGCCTTGCTGTTTCATACTTCATCTTTCATCCTTCCCTCGCCGTGCACGCATACGATCTGATTGAATACCTCGCGATGGTCATCGAACGCGGTGGCTCCGATCTGCACCTCAGCGCTAATGCGCCGCCAATGGCACGCATTCACGGCGTGCTTCAGCCGCTGACCGACGAAATTCTGGACCAGAATGACAGCCGCGAACTGATCCTGAACGTGCTCAAGGAATCGCAACGCGCGAAACTGGAGCACGAGTGGGAACTCGATTTCGCTGTGCAGGTGGAAAACCTCGGTCGTTTCCGTGGCAATGCTTGTTATGTGCTTGGGCGCATTGAGGCGAACTTTCGCTACATCCCGGACACTATTCCTGAACTCGTCGATCTCGGGCACGGGGCCACAGTGGAGCGACTGGCAACTCTTCGCGATGGCCTGGTTTTGATCACGGGCACCACCGGCTCCGGGAAAACGACGACGCTATGCAGTATGACCCAGACCATCGCACGCCTGCGGTCCACCAACATCATCAGCATCGAAGACCCCATCGAGTTCGTCTTTGAGCATGGACGCAGTTTGATCCGCCAACGTCAGGTCGGCAGTGATACCAATTCTTTCGCCAGCGCGATGAAAAGCGCGTTACGCCAGGATGCTGATGTGATCGTGGTCTCCGAGCTGCGCGACCTCGAAACCATGCGCACTGCGATTCAGGCTGCTGAGACTGGTCACTTGGTCATTTCCACCCTTCATACAAGCGAGGCCACTGGCACTCTGACTCGAATCTTTGACGCCTTTCCCGAAGAACAGCAGGACTACGTCGCCGCCCAGCTATCGAGCTGTTTGCGTGGCGTCGTGTGCCAGCATTTGCTGCCTCGCAAAGATGGCCTTGGTCGCGTGCTCGCCACCGAAATCATGACGATGAATCATGGCATTGGGCGCTGTATTCGCGACCGCAGGTTCTCTATGCTTGCGGGCCTGATTCAGATCGGAGCGCGTGACGGCATGCACACGATTGACGACAGCCTACTGCATCTCCTCATCCACGATTTCATCGAGGAAGATCACGCTCTCGCACATTGTCGAGACCAAGACTTCATCCGTAGCAACTATCGGAAACACCTGGAAGAAATCGGTGCTATTCCGAAGGGCAGAAAGCGCTAACCTTCGCGCCATCGAAACGGCTCAGACTTAGCGAGCAGCAGACACCTGATTAACACGCTGCCCAGCGGGATCGATCACATCCACAGAGACGAAGAATATGACGTTCTTCTTCCGAGTCTCCTTCACCTTGCTCTGCCAGAGCCGCCCGATAAGAGGAATGTCCCCTATCACTGGCACCTTATCCTGAATATCCACCGTTCGCTGCTCAATCACACCACTGATCACAATCGTGGAACCATCATATACGGTGACTGATGTGGTCGTTGTGTTCTTCCTGAAGACAGGTTGGAGAATATCATTCTGCTGAATGTAACGAGTGCCATGGTTGATGACGCTGACCAAGTTCGTGGTGAGGTCTCCATAAAGCTCGAAATTATCAATCTGGTTGCTGATGTCGGAGCCGTAATCAATAAAGCCTTCAAAATCGACAAAGGTCGGGGTCAACGCGATCTCTACAGACTTGCCATCGGCGGAAATATTTGGCTCAACATCTAATATCATTCCCACTTCTTTGGTTTCAAAAGCCGTTGGTGTGGCAGGAACAACTGGGGCGCTATTGTTGACCACCGATGCAGAGGAGCCTGTCAGCAGGTTTGTAAGTGAAGTAGCAGGTCCGCCAACACTTTGGGGAATCTGTGGTGGATCATACTCGGTGGGATACGGGAACTCACGGATCACGCGAATGGAAGCCTTCTGGCCGCTTTTGGCCACTACAGATGGCATGTTGACGACATCGCTGCCTTTTTTCTGACTGATCTGGCGAATAACCAGATCAATCTGCGGATCGGTGAATACTCCTCTGAGTGCAAACTGGCTCGAAGATGAACCGCCGACATTCGGTGTTTCACCATTCTGGCTAATAAGTTCAGTAATACCGGGAACGCCGTAAATCGCTCCTGAGCTTCTGAGTCCCGCGCTCATTAATGGCAACCCACTAACTGGACCTGGCGACCCAGAAACTCCGTCATTTTTAAAAGCCGTTGAGGTTGTCCCCCCACTAGCGAACACACGATCCGATCCCGGCACGTTTGCCTGACCAATGCCAATATCGAATCCGTCCTCGTTGAAGTTGGTCTGCTCGATCTCGACCATGCGCACGGTGATTTTGACCTGTTTCTGAACGGCACCTGCGGCTTGTTCGACGAGCATGTCCACGAAGTCGATTTGCTCGGCGGTGGCACGAACGATGAGGAGGCCGGAGCTGGGAGAGAAGCTGGCACCGCCCCCGGCAGGAAAGGTTACGCCGCGGCTTTCGAGGAACTCCTTTGCTCCCATACGACGAAGCAGTATCCCGCCTTGAGCAGCGCCTCCAGCTTGTGGAGCAAAGGGGTCAGCGGCAGGAGCTGCGCCACCTCCAACCTCGGCTGTCTGGATGAAATCAGGTGGCACGCGGTAGGTCTTGCTCACCAGTTGGGTGCTTTTCTCCGTTAGAGAGGTAATCACCACGGCATTGTCTTCGGTGCGGAAAGCTGCGCCTGACATCTGGGTGATGTATCGCACCAGTTCTTCGAGAGGCACGTCCTGGAGGTTCAGCGTAATGGGCCGTTGTTTCGTTGCTTCATCAACATTGAGAACAAAGCCAATGCCATTGCCCTGGGGATCGAGATTCCGAGCCTGCACGCGCAGATACTCCACGGTTTCTTCGAGTGTGGCACCGTTGAACTCAGCGCGAGGGACACGCAGGTTGCGCAGCTTCTTCTCCAGCTTCTGTCGTGCTGTGTCGGTCACCGAACCAGCAGCAGCCGAACTAGCGAACATCGCGCCGAGGTCAGAGGGCGGCGGAATCTGTTCTTCCCAGAGAGCGTCCACTTCCCCGAGTTGCTTCGAGCGTCTGTGGACCCGTGCTGCCTCGAAATACTCTGCCCGATGCTGCTCGGCACGCTCCATGCCACGACGGGCAGCCACGTTGTAGGGGTCGATGCGCAGCACGTCCTGGTAGGTCACGTTGGCACGATCATAATCACCGAGGTCAATGTATGAGCCCGCCTTGAGGAGCAGTTCCTTCACCTTCTGGGCATTGGCAATGTGCGTGGGGCTGAGCGCAGGTGGGTAGCGATCAGGATCATTGGCGTGCTTCTTGAGCTTGAGCACCGCTTCGTTCCTCGGATCAATATTCTCGGCCAGCACGGCATCGAGCACTTCGAGAGCTTCTGCTTTCCGACCTTGGGCCAGCAAATCCTGAGCCCAGCCGCGTGAGGCATCCGCATAGACAGCTCGCACCCGATCCTTGACCGGCGCGGCGATGGGCGAATTGGGCAGCGACTCATAGGTCTTGAGCATGAGCCGGGCAGCCTCTTCGAACTTCCCTTCGTCTCCCAGCTTCACGGCTTCCGCCACCTTCGCATCGGCCTCCGTGACGGCTTGCTGGCGACGCTGAATTTCACGCTCCGTGATCGACATCAGGCCCTGGCCTTCGCCTGCAAACACGGGCGTCAATCCAGGAAGGGCGAGTGCGAAAGCAACGATCCCTCTGCGTGAAAGCAGACCTGGGAGGAGGAAGCGAGAATTGCCGGGTGCGGGAAAAGCCATCGGAAGCCCGGTTTTTTATCAGAGTTCGCCCAGCGCCCCAAGCTCTTTCTTCACCTTTGCAGAGACTTAATCCGGGAACCGCACGCTCGCGGTCGCCAGGGCGGCGATACCCTCCTCGCGTCCCACGAAGCCCAGGCGCTCATTGGTGGTCGCTTTCACCCCCACTCGATCCGGGGTGACGCCGAGCGCGGCACCGATGTTTTCCTTCATTCTGGGCGCGTGTTTCATCACTCGTGGAGCTTCCGCGATGAGGGAGCTGTCCACGTTCTCGATCCGCACTCCGCGCTCCGCTGCCAGCGCGGCGCACTTTTCCAGGATCTTCAGCGAGCAGATGCCTTCGATGGAGGCGTCGCTGGGAGGAAAGTAGAAGCCGATGTCCGGCAGCCCCATCGCTCCCAGCACCGCATCGGCGATCGCGTGGCACAGCACATCGGCGTCCGAGTGCCCCTTCAGACCACGAGTGTGCGGAATGTCCACGCCGCCGAGGATCAGCGGGCGACCTTCCTGAAAGGGATGCACATCATATCCGATGCCAGTGCGGTAACTCATAAGGGCGGCTGCGATAAGGGCCTGCTTGCGGCCTTGCAAGACCGATTTCCTCGCTCGCACGCAAGATGCCTGCTATGCCCTGCGTCCCCTCTAGCCCCCATGCGACTCTCGTTCGTCCCCCTGCTCCTCCTTGCCGCCTGCAACGTCGCGCCCCGCTACTCGCCGCCCTCGCCCCAGCTCCCCGCCTCCTTCAAGACCAGCGGACCCTGGCGAACGGCCAAGCCCTCTGATCACGAGCCCCGTGGGTCCTGGTGGGCCGCGTTTGGCGACTCACGGCTCAGCGACTTGATGAAGAAAGCCGAGGCCGCGAACCCCGACCTCGAAGCCGCCGCCCATCGCGTCACCGCCGCCAAGGCCATCGCCCGCGCTGACAGCGCCGACTTGTTACCCTCGGTGCTTCTCAACCAGTCCGACAAACGCACCCGCAGCTCCGGCTCCATCGCTTACAGCTTCGCCGGCGGGCGCACCGTCACACGCCTGCGCACCACGCTGGACCTCAGCTATGAACTAGATCTCTGGGGCAAGGTGAAGAACACCCGTGCCGCATCGGATGCCGCCGCTCAGGCCGAGGAGGCAAACTACCGGAGCGCCCTGCTCTCCCTCCAGGGCGAGATCGCGCTCAACTACTTCGCCCTTCGAGCCCAGGACGAAACCATCGCCCTGCTCCAGCGCACCATCGCGCTCCGCCAGAAGGCCGTTGATCTGGCCCAGGCCCGCTTCAAGCAAGGCGATACCGCGCAGCTCGATGTCGCCCAGGCAGAGACCGAACTCGCCGCGACCCAATCCGAAGCCATCGGCCTCGAGAAGAAGCGGCATGAACTCGAGCACGCCCTCGCCCTTCTGATCGGCCGCACGCCATCCGAGTTCAGCCTGCCTGCCCTCAGCCTTCCCGCTCATCCGCCCAGCGTGCCACGCAGTGTGCCCAGTGATTTGCTAGAGCGCCGCCCGGACATCGCCTCTGCCGAGCGCGAGATGGCGGCGCTGAATGCCGAGGTAGGCGTGGCACGGGCCGCCATGTTCCCCAGCGTGAAGCTGGGCGTCAGCGGTGGCAGCGAGACCAGCTTCATCGAGAAGATCGTGAACTCTGCCAGCCGCGTCTGGGGCATCGGCCCGGAGTTGCAGTTGCCTGTGTTCGACGGAGGGAGGAACAAGGCCAAGGTGGAAGCTGCTCGCGCTCGCTATGATGAGTCCGCCGCGAAGTATCGCAGCACCGTGCTCGCCGCCGTGCGGGATGTGGAGGATGCCCTCAGCAGCCTCGAAGTGCTGCAACGCCAGCGCACCGTGCAGCAGCAAACCGTCGCCGCCGCCCAACGCACCGTCGAGCTGGCACAGAAGCGTTACGATGCTGGGCTCGTGGCCTTCTTCGAGGTCCTCGACCCGCAGCGCACTCAGCTCCGCGCCGAGCAGGAGGCTACCGCCATCAATGCGGAACTCATGCTCAACACCGTGCTCCTCATCAAGGCTCTCGGTGGGGGCTGGTGAGATGCCTTGGCTGATTGAGAACCCTCTCGGAATGATGCACTAAACTCAGCGCCGGTCATCTCTCGGAGGACCGCCATAGCCTTCGCCTCGACCACCGCCACCGCCTTGACCTTGCGGACGGCCTGAGCGCTGGGGTCCCGGCTTGCCACGGGCAGGGCGATTGCCACCGCTGCCTGAGCGTGGCTTCACATTGGGCCGGTTCTCGAAATTCTTGTTTCCCTGCGGTTGCGGGCGATTGCCACGCTCCTTCATGTCCACCTGCTCAGGCACGGCTGGCGGCGGCACTTTGTAATTGAAGTCCTCGGCACGCTTGCGGGTCAGGCCGCGACCAATGAATTTCTCCAGGCTGCGCAGGTAGGCCATGTCCTCTGGCGAGACGAAGCTGATCGCATCGCCGATCGCCTGGGCGCGCCCGGTGCGTCCGATGCGATGCACATAGTCCTCCGCATGCATGGGGAAATCGAAGTTCACCACATGCGAGATGCCATCCACGTCGATCCCGCGAGCGACGATGTCCGTCGCAACCAGGACGCGAACTTTCCACGACTTGAAATCCGCCAGCGCCTTCAGCCGCTGGTTCTGCGAGCGATTGGCATGAAGCGTGGCGCACTGCACGCCCGCGTCCTTCTCCAGCTTCTTCGCGATGCGATCAGCACCATGCTTGGTGCGGGCGAAGACGAGCACCATTTCGAAGGTGTTGTCCTTGGTCAGCAAATGCTTGAGCAGGTCCAGCTTGAGGTGACGGGGCACTTCATAGACGAACTGCTTCACCGTCTCCGCTGGGTTCGAGCGCTTACCGATTTGCACCATCTTCGGCGTGCGTTGGAACTCGCGGGTGAGCCCCTCGATCTCCTTCGACAGCGTGGCGGAAAACAGCAGCGTCTGGCGCTTGAAAGGCAGTTCCTTCACCACTCGGCGCATGTCTGGGAGGAAGCCCATGTCCAGCATCCGGTCCGCTTCATCCATCACTAGGTGCTTCACACTCGAGAAATCCGCCGCGCCCTGGCCCATGAGGTCTAGCAGGCGGCCAGGAGTCGCGATCACGATGTCAGCACCCGACTTCAGCGCCTCGATCTGCGGCTTCTCCCCTACCCCGCCGAACACCTTCGCGATGCGCAGCGGCAGGTGCCGGGCATAGGCCAACACGTTCTCCTCGATCTGCGCAACGAGTTCACGCGTGGGTGCCAGCACCAGCACGCGCGTCTTCTTTTTCGTGCCTGGAGGCAAGGGTGGCACCGCCGCCAGCAGCGAAAGGATCGGCAGAGTGAAAGCCGCCGTCTTGCCCGTGCCCGTCTGCGCAATGCCGATCACGTCGCCACCTTCCAGAACGAGCGGAATGGCCGCTCCCTGAATCGGAGTGGGTTCGGTGTATCCAGCTTCCTGGATGGCTTTGAGAATGCGGGTGTCGAGTCCTAGCTGAGTGAAGGGCATCGGTGCCCATACCAGTGTCTCACGCCCATTGCCACGGGATTGTCAGCCCAAAGCCAGAAGCACAGCCCGCTCAACGCAAGGCCAGGAAGGCCTCGATGGCTGGTGCCGCTCGAAGCCCCTGCATCCATCGCGCCGGGATCGACTCCACCCCATTCGCCGCCCCCAGGATCATGCCCAGCGCCAGACCTCGCGCGCAGTTGTCGCCACCCGCCATCGCATTCTCGATGAAGGCGGCAGCCAAATCGCGGTCATGCTTCAGCACCAAATAGATCACCGAGGGCAAAGCCGCCGACATGGAGCAAGATCTTCCAAGCTGCCCGAGCGGGTCCGCCGTGCCAGCGGCCAGCACTTGATCCGCCGCAGCCAGCGCCCAGGCTGGAGCCAGCGCTCGAAGTGTGGGCACCAAGGGTGCGCCCTCAATCAACCGACGGCATAGCCGCGCCAGGAATTCCGCACACGCAATTGCATGCGGCGAATGATGCGTAACCATCGTCTGCTCCATCGCCGCCGTCGTCAGCACCTCCTCGTCAGCCTCCGCCTTGAACGCCACCAGCGGAGCGATCCGTGCCGGACCCGCGAGTTCATCCGAGGTCGAGCCCGAATTCGCCAGCGTGGCACCCGCCGCCAGATTCGCGAGCGTCGCCTTCGTGGCCTTTTCCACATAGTCGGTGTAATCCGGCCACATCGCCACCCAATCGGCGAGGAACAAGGGAGCGTGCCAGTGCTGCTCCCGATGCAGAAACGCCATCAGTCGAAGCGCTTGATCGCCTACATGCCCCTGATCGCCTGCCTGCTTGTGCGGATGATAAGAGCCCGCACCCGGCGCGATGAAATCGACCACCTGTCCATGCTTCCGCACGATGTCCGCCGGATCATAATTCCAGTGAACGCCCAGCGAGAGCGCCTCTGCGATAAATGAACCATAGAGCAGGCCAGCACGTCGGGACCGGAGAGAGTCAGCGGAGGGAGATGAATTCATCGAAAAGTCTAGGGAAGCGTCGGTTGCTCTGATCTCTACGTATTCAGCTCAACCGAGGAGGCAACAAGTGATGCGCCTTCATTGCGAATCCCTGATCATCCCGTCGCCTCCCTGCCCAAGACCATCCAGCCTCACGAAATCCTCGCCTGGAAACCCGCGATCATCATCCCGCTATCGACCAGCAGCGTCTGCCCCGTCACCAGCGTGCTGCCGGTGATCAAACTCACGATGCACGCCGCCACGTCCGCCGGATCGCACACGCGATGCAGTGGCAGCGACGCTTCAAAGGCCGCCTTCGCCGCCTCGTAGTTTGCGCCCAGTCCATTCTCCAGCCAGCGCCCCGTGATGAACCCCGGAGCCACCGCGTTCACCCGAATCTGCGGAGCCAGCGTCCGTGCCAGCGACACCGTCAGATTGTCCAGCGCCGCCTTCGAGCACGCATACGGAATGGAACTCCCCTGCGCGATCTGCGCCGCCACGCTCGACACATTGATGATGATCCCACCACCCGAATCGAGCATCGCCTGCCGCACCGCCCGCGCACAGTGAAACGCCCCCACCACGTTCACGCGGAACAGCTTGTCCCACACCTCATCCGCCACCGCATCGAGATCATCGAACGGAATGAACTCCGTCTGCCCCGCACCATTGACCAGCACATCCACGCGCCCAAAGACGTCGATCACCTCACCCACCATAGCCCGCACATCCGCATCATTCGCCACATCCGCCTGGATCGCCAAAGCCCGGCCACCCACCGCCACGATGTCCCGCACCGTTTGCTCCGCCTCCGCCCCCGACTGCGAATACACCACCGCCACCGCATACCCCAGCCCCGCCAGTTGCAACGCCGTCGCCCTCCCCACCCCTGTGCCACCGCCCGTGATGATCGCCGTCTTTGAAGGTGTCGTGCTCATGCCCCGCAAAGGAGCGCGGACACAGGCTACAGCAAAGCCAATGATCACCCTCAGCAGGATTAGAATCGTGTGAGCACTTCGCCAGAGAAATTGCATTCTCCATACTGTCACCCATCATCGGAAATGCAGATTGCCCTGGCACCACCCGGTTTAGAATCAGTTCCCCACATAATTGAAGCCAAGACAGTGACATTCCAGGTTCATGATGTGGATGCACGGCTCACGGAACAACCGCCTTCGACCATGCGTGACTCTCTGGCTCATTGCCTGAGATCAGGATCTGATTTTTCCCCTGAAATCGTTGCGGTAGCAGATGAGGGTTGCGCCTGCCTGCACCTTCCCACGCAGAACGCTCTTCTTGGAGCTGTGCATGTGGCTTTTGCCCAGCACGTCCCGCTCACCCTTTCGCCTGACATGATGTGGCTTGCCATTCTGCAAGGGTTTGCCCGACATGTGTCCTTGCACGCTAGTGAACTTGAGGGCCGTCTCATGAAGGCTCCAGGCAAACATGTGATCCGAATATAACTGGATGAGTCTGGGTGGACCTGGCCGGGGCTAGCAGACCATTTTGCTTCCGCGTTGGAGAACCATGGCACCGCATGGGCGCGTGAATTGCAGTGTGACTTCACAACGACCGGCCCAGTCGAACGAACGGCGTCTCACATCGCGCTCATGGATGTATTCTCGCCTTATGTGCAGTTCGTCGCGTGCTGTATATGCGGTATTCCCTCCATCACACTTGAAGGAACAGTGAATGATTGGAACCGGCTGCGAGGCAAACTCGCGCGACTGATCGGCTATGAGGCGGATTCATGGATCAATGAGTTGGACCAAATCATCGCCCGATTCGCGGAAGCTGCGTCAGGGTCCGTGGACACCAGTTGGTGGCGGCAGATCTACAAGCTGACCAAGGTCTATGGCAGTGATCAGGTGGAGGGCTGGATCGGAGCGTTCTTCCCCTATCTCAAGGATGTGGATGGCACCTTCACCCTG
>CAUJJC010000323.1 GCA_963204975.1 Verrucomicrobiota bacterium
TAACGTGCGAAGTCGGCCAACGAGCCATCTTCTTCGAAGGGATTCACTACGCCTAGGCCACGCCATTTCACCACGCCCTCCTGGAGATCGCGCGTCATCGCGAGCGGTAGCTTCCGCTCGTCTTCCACGTCCAGTTCATTCATGGGGCCAATGAAGACCTTGTCGGCTCCGCTCGCGACACCGATCCCCACATTGCACCCCGCCTCAGCCAGAGTTGGAAACTCTGCCTCCAATCGCCTCACCAGCGCTAACGATGGCTGGGCATCAGCTTCCAACAACCAGGGCTCTGAGCCTCTCGCCACGCTGGGCATCTCGATCACTGTGCCATTGAAGTGTCGAGGATGGCCAGTGAGCAACTGATGCAAATGGCCGAGCGCTTCTGTCGATACTTCAGGGCGATGGGCCATGCGAAGGCTTCCGGCAGGACTGCGCTCGATCACCGTGATGGCCGGGTAAGCGATGACCTCGCTTTGGAAAGCTGCCGTGCCAACCATGTCCACGTAGTATTTGAGCGTGAAGCCGTGAGCCACCATCTCGCGCAAGGGGCCACCATATCGATTCTTCATCCAGCGATCCGAACAAATGAAGCCCAAGGAACCGCCTGGACTCAGCAGCTGCAAGGACCGTTCAATGAAGGGAACATAGAGATCCGCACGATCAAACAGGGTCGAGTAACGCTGACGATACTCCGCCAGCAATGGGGCGGAGATCATTTCCTGCCGAACATACGGAGGATTGCCCACCACGAAGTCAAACGAGGCATCGAAGTGCTCCAGCAAGAAGTCAGCATTGATCAGCCATGCGTCGGCCAGCATCGTTGCGTCTGCGTCGCTGAAGGCAGAATCACGTAACAGCTCAAGCACTCGCTGGCGAGTGGAGGTGGATGTATCGGTATGCAGTTCTACCGCTCGAATGGCCTGAACAAGATCGGACGCGTGCGAACCGTCTCTTTGGGCCGATGCCACCAGCCGACGAATCGCACCCAACAAGAAGTCCCCCGATCCAAACGAAGGCTCCAGCAGACGCATCGAAGCGAGCGCCTTGTCAGCGGTGTAGCCCGTGAGATCGAGAATGAATTCAACCACTTCCACCCTCGTATAAATCGCGCCCCGTTCCATGCCGCTCGTCCTCTTCATGCGCTCCACCTCCGCGCCCAGGAAGACCTCAGGCGAGAAGAGTTCTGGCAAATCCAGCGTGGACGGGATTGAATGGGACATCGTTGACACGTTGCGCGAATCCACGGACGGGACAAGTGCGCGATTGTTGGCGGAGGCGGATTCATCCACCTACAGCCAGTGGGACCAGCCCGCCGATCCCGTGCGCGGCTTGAAGCAGGCCATCAAGGCCATCCAGTTTGAAATCACCGTCCTCGCCGGGAAGCCCACCAACCGGCAGAGGAAGGGCATTACATTCGACATTCGTCATTCGGATTTCGTTATTCAGGCTTGTCCTGCTGCAATCCACGGCATGGGTGGAGTCGGCAAGACCCGTGCCGCCATCGAATAAGCCTGGAAACACGCCGACGACTACGGAGCCCTCCTCTTCATCTCCGCCGACACCCCCGAGGCTCTCCACCGCAACCTCGCCTTCGGGTGATACTTCGTGATCAAGAAACAAAGCCTTAGCAACAACTGGCAGGATGCGTAGAGAATGAGGAATGGCAGACACCAATCTCGCAACCGCCGTTTCCACCTTGCTTAGCACCTCTCGCTGGGCTGGTGCGGCGTTGGCTCGCGCTGAGGTTTCGCTGACGAACGGTGGCTCTGATGAAGACGCTGCTCGCATCCTCTATGACTCTGGGTGTTTCACGCTGACCAAGGCTCGTGCCCTTATCCCTCAGCTCAAGTCTGAGGGTTTCGTTTCGCTGATTGAAGATCGAACTCGCACAGGTTCGGCGGAGAACCCGGTCACGAAATTGTTCCCCGCAGCGGTTACGGAGCGGCACTTCCTCGCCTGCCTGGATGAAATCACGACGGCGCAGCCCGGCCTGAGCTATTCGGACGCTCGCTTTAGCGGTCACACGTTGGTGGATTTCACTTTGCATCAGGGTGACATCGCATTGCCAGTGAATGTGAAGAATGCAGGAACGCGATTTGAGAATGCCTCCGCTTTGGTCGGACTTGAGCCAGACGACTGTATTCCGATTCCCGCTTACAAGGCTCATGACGCCATCGAGAAGGAGCCAAACCTCATCTATGTGTTCGCGATCGACTACCGGCTCACGACCAAGATCGAGACGCACTTGCTGACCCATCTCGATGCTCAAGAAGCCGCTGTCTGGAAGCTGCTCAACACCAAAGCCGGTTCCCGCATTCGCGATGCTGAAGACAAGTTCATCTACTCCACGGTGGAGAAATACTGGCCGCAGTTCACGGCTGAATGCCCGCTGCCCGGCTTTCGTGCCATCTCTGCACGCCGAGCCATTCGTATTCTACAAACGCAGCCGAAGCGCACGCCTGGCATTGGACTTCGCGCCTGGGGCACAGGAGCCAGCGCCGAAGTGAATGTTCACGTTTCGATTCACGGTGAGACGAAGCCCTGGGATGAGCTACACCAGCGCATTTTACGCAGCGGATTGACGGAC
>CAUJJC010000324.1 GCA_963204975.1 Verrucomicrobiota bacterium
AAATGTGGTTTCGCCTTTACCCGAATCTTCTGGCGGCGGTACGGCTAAAGCCGAAGCCACTTTGTGAAGCCGTCCAGAGGACTGCGCCACAATGGCTGTGCCTGATTGCCTGCTCCTTGCGGTCAATCACGCCAAGACGTGGCGTGTTGGATGCGGCAGGGTAGATTCGTGGCCGATGATGATGCTGGATTGATAACCAGCAGGGTCTGGTGCCTTTAGAATCCGTCTCCATGAAGCTCCTCCTCACTCTCCTTGCGATCTCTGCGCTCTTTGGCGGCCAGTCTCAGGCCGCACCACGCGATGCGCTGCCTCTAGATGCACCGGAATGGCCTCTCAATTATCGTCTGCATCTCGAAGGCGCGGCAAAAGTGAAGCTCTGCGATGAACTGACGCTCTCGCTGGATGCAAAAGGTGCGCATGACATCGCGGTGGAGCATCCGGCGAAGGGAGCGCCGGTGTTGCGTGTGTGGAGCAATGGCAAACTCGTGCGTGGGCCGGAAGATGTGCCGGCGTTGGCGAAAACGGGGGCGCAGGACTTTCCGGACGCGGGGCTCGATCTCGGCGCGGACTTCACGGCGATGGCGGAGTTTGAATCGACGGGACAAGGCACGCTGTTCTCGATGTGCGCACCGACAGGCAAGTGGTCGCCGGATGCGAAGGCGCTCTTCATTCGCGGTGGCAGGCTGGTGTATGACATCGGTTGGCTTGGGGCGATCAACTCCGGCCCGAAGGTGAACGACGGCAAGCCGCACACCGCTGTGTTGAGCGTCAGCGGCGGCACCGCGAAGTTGTGGCTCGATGGCAAAGAGATCGCGGAGAAGGCCAACTTCACGAAGCCGGATCAAAAAGAGCATGTTTTCAAAGTGGGACGTGCCGCGCCGAACTTCGGCGGCGACTTCACCAATGGCAAAATCAGCGTGGTGAAGGTTTGGAAACGGGCGCTGCCGAAAGGCGAGATCGCTTTGCTCTTCAAAGACAGCGGCGCAGGAGCGAACACACCGGACTTTACGCACACGCCGAAAGCGAGCGGCAAACCGGTCATCGAAGGCGGCAGCGGTTGGGTGCAGGCGCTGGAGCGCAGCGATCACGCGGAGATCGTGGCCGGATGGGATGCGAAGACGCTCGAAGAAGGCGCGACGATCTACAAAACGCTCTGCATCGTTTGCCACGGCACGAAGGAGCAGCCCGGCTCGCTGCCCACCGCGCTGCGATTTTCCGAAGGGCAGTTCAAAAACGGCAGCGATCCCTTCTCGATGTATCTCACGCTCACCAAAGGCTTCGGCCAGATGGTGCCGCAGCCGCAATACACCACCGCGCAGAAGTATGCGGTCATCCATTACATCCGCGAGACCTTCCTGCACCCGCACAACCCATCGCAACTTGCAGACATCGACCTCGCCTCGCTGCCACGCGGTCTCGCTCGTGCTGAAGCCGAAAAAATCGATACCACGCTGCCGCCGTATCAACGCATGGAACTCGGCAACGCGCTGTTTTGGACGCTCGAGGTCGCCGCGGACAACATCGCGCAAAAAGGCATTGCCATCCGACTCGATGACGGCCCCGGCGGCGTGACGAAAGGTCGCGCGTGGATGGTTTACGATCACGACACGATGCGCGTGGCCGCGGCGAGCACCGGCGCGTTTGTGGACTGGAAAGGCATCGCCTTCGATGGCAGCCACGGCACGCACACGAGCCTCATCGGCGAAAAACAGTTCGTCTTGCCCGTCGAGCCCGGCTGGAGCCTTAGCGGTAGTTTTGAAGACACACGCACTGCGGCCAAAGATGGCAAAAAATACGGCCCCGTGGCCGGTTTGCGCTTCCTCGGCCTCTACAAGCATCAAAACCAAAGTGTGATCGCCGCGAGCATCCATGGCACCCGCGTGCTCGAATCGCCCGCGTGGATGGATTACGGCTCCACGCCGATCCTCGTGCGCACGGTGAACGTCGCCGAGACCAAACAGCCGCTTTTTCTTCGCGTGGCACCCGAGAGCCTGAATGTCGTCTTGAAGGGCGAAGGCGAGTTGAAGCGCGAAAACGGCTTTTGGGTCGCCAAACTGGCTTCGGGAGCCAAATCACGGCTTTTCATCTCTCGCGTCGATCCGGCCTCGCTCGACACGATGGCGAAAAACTTCTCCGCGCCGCTCGATCTGGCTCCGCTGACGAAAGGCGCTCCGGCGCAATGGCCGCAAACCGTCACCACGACCTCCGTGGCAGGCAAAGACGATGCCGCGTTCATCGCCGATGACTTTTCGCTGCCAATCGAGAATCCATTCCAAAGCTGGATGCGTCCCGGTGGCTTCGATTTCACGCCGGATGGCAAGGCGGCCATCGTCGCGATGTGGAATGGCGATGTGTGGCGTGTGGATGGCTTGATGGCAAAAGCGCCCGCCACGCTGACGTGGCGTCGCATCGCCAGCGGGCTGTTCCAACCGCTGGGCGTGAAGTTTCGCGATGGCGAGCTCTTCGTCCTTTGCCGCGATCAACTCGCCAAGCTCGTCGATTTGAACGCGGACGGCGAAACGGACTTCATCGAGTGCTTCAACGACGACGCGCAGGTCACCGAGCACTTCCACGAGTTCGCCATGGGCCTGCAAACCGATGCTGCGGGCAATTTTTATTATGCCAAGTCCGGCCGCCACGCTCTCGACAGCGTCATTCCGCAGCACGGCACGCTGCTGAAGGTCAGCGCTGATGGCTCGAAGACCGACATCCTCGCCACCGGCTTCCGCGCGGCGAACGGCGTGTGCCTCAACGACGACGGCACCTTCTTCGTCACCGACCAAGAAGGCTTCTGGACACCGAAGAACCGCATCAACCGCGTCAAAGTCGGCGGCTTCTACGGAAACATGTATGGCTACACCGGCGTTACCGACACCAGCGACAGCGCCATGGAGCAACCTCTCGTGTGGGTAACGAATGACAAAGACCGCAGCCCCGCCGAGCTCATCTGGGTGCCCAAAGATGCGTGGGGCAATCTCGGCGGCTCATTGCTCAACCTCAGCTACGGCACCGGTCGCGCGTTCATCGTGCCGCACGAGGAAGTGAACGGAAAATGGCAAGGCGCTGTGTGCGAACTCCCCATGCCAGCCTTCGCCACCGGCATCATGCGCGGTCGTTTTGGCAACGATGGAGCCCTCTATACCTGCGGCATGTTTGCGTGGGCGGGCAATGCAACGAGTCCCGGTGGATTTCACCGCATCCGGCGTGGTGCACAGCCAGCACAGGTGCCGCTGGCGGTGAAGGCGGCTAAGGGTGAGATGAAGGTCACATTTAGTGACCCTATTGACCGAATTGACTGCGCGATGAGAGTTTGGTCGTTGAAGCGGACGAAGAACTACGGCTCGAAGCACCATGATGAGCGCGAACTGGCGATTCGAAGTGTGAAGCTGAGCGAGGACAAGAAGACGATCACGCTCGACATCCCCGATCTGGCTCCGACTTGGTGCTACGAACTCAGAATCGGTGACCGTGTGCTGCACGGGACGATTCACGAGTTGAAGTAAGCTTACTTCGGCTTGATCTCCAAACCGCTCAGCCACGGCGCAGTGATGGGTGGGGGCATGCCGCCGAAGGGTTGATAGCCCGGAAGCTGGATGACGCTCATGCTGTGCGGCTGGCTGGCGATGAAGAACAAGGTGTCGCCGCAGTCGGTGGTGGTGATCATTTTGGCTTTGTGCTCCTCCGTGGGCTGGACGGGGCGCAGTTTGACCAGCGGGGTGAGTGCCTCGCCAGGAGCGTATTCGCTGAGGATGACGCCGTGGGCGTTGAGCTGCATGCGCGCGGTGAAGAGCAGGCCATGCACGGCCCACTTGCTGGCGGTGTAAGGCACGCCGGCATACGAATCGTAGCCGTGACCCGCGGTGGAGGAGACGACGACGATTCGTCCGCCTCCGTTCGCGGCCATGGGCTTGGCGACGGCTTGGATCATGTTCACCACGCCGAGGACGTTGATGTCCATGACCTTGCGCCAGCTTTCCTCGCTGGCGATGCGGGCGGGATCGGCATGAGCCATGAAACGGTCCGGCGTGTTGATGCCTGCGGTGTGGATGAGGGCGAATGGAACGCCGTGTTTGAGCACTTCATCGAGCGCGGCGGCCGCGCTGGCGGTGTCCGCGACATCGCAAACGACTGGCACGATGTTTTTCGAGAGAGCGGCGGTTTCTTGAAGGGATTCCAAGGTGCGGCCGAAGATGAAAGTCTTCGCGCCAGCGTCGGCGAAACGTTTCGCTGCTGCCTGTCCCATGCCGCCGCCACCGCCGGTGACGATCACGATTTTGTCTGTCCAAGTTTGATCCATGCGCGGAGGCTTAGCGAGCGTGCGCGAGGCGTCCAGCGGTGGCGATTGGCAAAAATCGCGGCGTGGGCCGCCAAAGCATCCAAGATGACCGGCGGTGCCGCGACATGATGTGCGCCAACATGAGCAAATCAGTCACCATCCTCGGCGCGGGCGTCATCGGCCTCAGCACGGCGCTTTACTGCGCCCGCCGCGGCATGCAGGTGACGATCATCGACCAAAAACCGCGTCAGCGCGATGGCTGCTCGTTTGGCAATGCGGGGATGATCGTGCCGAGTCACTTCATCCCGCTCGCGGCACCGGGAATGGTGGTTTTGGGCCTGAAATGGATGTGGAACCCGGAATCGCCGTTTTACATCAAGCCAAGGCTGGATGTCGATTTGATGAGCTGGGGCCTGCATTTCTGGAAAGCGGCCACGAAGGCCCGTGTCGAGGCTGCCGCGCCTGTGTTGCGCGATTTGAGCCTCATGAGCCGCGAGTGCTTTGAGACGCTGGGGCTCGATTTCGGGCTCGATTTCGGGCTCGTGAAGCGTGGTTTGCTCATGCTGTGCAAAAAACAGCAGACGCTCGATGAAGAGGCGCACATGGCGGAGAAGGCGAATGCGCTCGGCATCCCCGCCGAAGTGCTGGATGTGAAGGCGACCGCCGCGCTCGATCCGGCGGTGACGATGGACATCTACGGCAGTGTGTTTTTTCCGAAGGACTGCCATCTCGCGCCGGGAAGCTTCATCGCCGCCGTGGAGGCGGAGCTCGTGCGACTCGGTGTGACGTTTCTGTGGGAGACGGAGGTTCGTGGCTTTGAAGAGGAAGGTGGTGCTTTGAAGGCGGTCAAGACTTCAAAAGGTCCAGTGGAAGGTCAAGAAGTGGTGCTGTGTGGCGGAGTGTGGTCGGCGCAGCTCGCAAAGGAGCTCGATTTGAAACTGCCAATGCAGGCAGGCAAAGGCTACAGCCTCACGCTCGCAAATCCGAAGCAGCTCCCCGAGCTGTGCAGCATCTGCACCGAGGCGCGGCTCGCGGTGACGCCGATGGAAGGCGCGTTGCGTGTCGGCGGCACGATGGAGATGGCGGGCATCGACCAATCGATCACGCAGCGCCGCGTGCGCGGCATCACGCGGGCGTTTCCCCAGTATTTCCCAGCGTTTGAGGAGAAGGATTTCGCCGAGGTGAAGCCGTGGAGCGGTCTGCGACCGGTTTCGCCGGATGGCATGCCTTACATCGGCCGAACGAAGCGCTGGAAGAACCTCACCGTGGCGACTGGCCACGCGATGATGGGCCTGAGCCTCGCACCCGCGACGGGCAGGATTGTGAGCGAGTTGCTCGGGAGTGAGAAATCGAGTGTGAAGCTCGATTTGGTGTCACCAGACCGGTTTGCTTGAGATGAGTAGAGGGGCAACCTCGTTGAGGAATGGATCGCATGAATATCATTCCGCTAGTGGACCAGGGCTTCGTGATCGCCGGAGTGGACTATCGATTGTCCACCGAAGCACATTTCCACGCGCAAGTGCATGACTTCAATGCGGCAATCTGGTTCCTGCGTGTGAAAACAAGGTCTCAGCCCTTGCCAGCCTTGAACCGCGCAAGGGTGCGGTCGCGCTCGACGCTGTGATCGACCATGGGAAGGGGATAGCCTGGTGCCAGAGGGCGGTTGTCTTTCGGGGGCTCGCAGAAGCGTTCGGGAGGAACGAGCGCGAGATCAGGCAGCCAGTGCTTAATGTATCGACCTTCAGGATCGTAGCGGAAGGTTTGCGTCCAGGGGTTCTGGATTCGGAAGTAGGGAGCCGCATCTGCACCCGTGCCGGCACTCCATTGCCATCCGCCATTATTGCTGGCGATCTCCGCATCGACGAGATGCTGATGGAAGAACTGCTCGCCCAATCGCCAGTCGAGGTGCAGATCCTTGGTGAGAAACATGGCTACGATCATGCGAACTCGGTTGTGCATGAGCCCTGTCGTGAGGAGCTGGCGCATCCCTGCATCAACTATGGGGAACCCGGTGCGGGCCGTGGCCCAGGCCTGGAGGTGCTCTTCGGTGCCAGGCCATTCGATATTGCGGAGGTCGGGATTGAACTCGCGATCCAGGACCTCCGGGTAGTGATGAAGAATCGCCATGTAGAATTCACGCCAGGCGAGTTCCTTGGTGTAGGTGAGAATAGATCCAGCAGATGCGGGATGCTGCGCAGCTCGCTCCTGGCAGCGGGCATAGAGTTCCCGAATCGAGATCAGTCCAAACCGAAGGTCCTGGCTAAGGCACGACGTCGTTTGGCCAGCAGGCAGGTTTCGATCAACTCCATAACGATCAAGGATGCCAGTCTCGATAAAGGCTTTCATTCGATCACGAGCAGCCCGTTCACCCGCAGGAGGAATTTGAGCGTCGGCGGGCAAAGTGAGTGCCCAGTGCTCTAGTGTGGGCAAGGGGAGGCTAACCGCATTCGACGCCGATCCCAGGGAAGTGATCTTTCCCAGGGGCCTGGCTTTGGGCAGAGCCAGCCAGTTCTTCGAGTAGGGTGTGAACACCCGATAAGGCTGGCCACTGCCCGTGAGCGCCTCAGAGGCCTCGTGAAGCACGGCGTCCTTAATGCCGAGGCACTGAATGCCCATCTCCTGGCACCGAGAAAGCAATCGTGCTTCTACAGCCTTGCCGAAGGGATCTGGATCGCGGTTGAAATAGATGGCCTCGGCATTCGTCTGGCGGGCGAGGGTGATGAGTTCCTCCACCGCATCTCCAGCTCGGATGATCAACCGAGAGCCCAGGGCATCCAAATTGGCACTGAGCGAGCGCAGCGACTCACAGAGGAATTGCTGTCGTTTAGGTCCTGTCCAGCCATGAGTGCCTTTCCAGTTCGAAAGCACGTAGCAGGGGATAACATTCGAAAAAGTTTTCGCGGCGCTGTGGAGGGCAGTGTTGTCGGTGATGCGGAGGTCGCGGCGAAACCAGTGGATGGCTGAAGGCATGAGCAACAAAACGAGTGAAGGGAGGTGAAGGATACCAAGCAAATCCAGGTGGATTTAAGGATGGTTTCTGGATTGATAATAAATACTTGCTTATTGTATCTGCATACGTATCGGGGATTTATGGCGCGCCCCTCTCAGGTCCGAACTAATGTTGCCCGACTGCGACTCAAGCTTGGCAAAAGCCAGCCGGAGTTTGCACTCTTTATTCGTCGATCCACCGCATGCATTCAGAGCCTGGAGATGGGGCGGCTGAAGCTTTCGATGGAGTTGGCAGGAGAGATTTCGAAGATCACTGGGGTGAGTCCGAGGTGGTTGCTGGAGAGCCGGTTGGACGAAGAGCCTTACGACCTCACGGGTAATCCCTGGACATTGGCCACGTTTACTCGGGTGCGTGACGAGATTCCGCATCATGTTCTTCAGGGCGATGATGTGATGCGCCAGCGAATGCTTGAGCTGGCCAGCCAATTGTCGCTCGCTCGCAACGTAGCTTCGATCAAACGCGTCTATCGCGCGCTGGAACACGGCGGACAGGTGATGGAGGTGGGTCGCCGTATTGATCAATTCCTCGCCAGCCTCATGATCGAGCACGACATCCATCCCGATCAGCACATGATGGAGGAAGTTCGCTACGCTGAGCGCGAGGCTGATCGGAAGACCAAGAACGTGCTTCGCGTGGCGGGTGTCTCCTCGTAGTCATCCGTATCGGAAATGAGTGTCGGCTTCCGGGTAACAAAAAAGCGGAGAGGTTTCCCTCTCCGCTGTTTCGGAATATTGGAAGATTAACGCTTGGAGAACTGGAAGCGCTTACGAGCACCAGGGCGACCGGGCTTGTTACGTTCCTTCTTGCGGGCATCACGGGTGAGCATGCCGGCGGCCTTCAGAGTCGGACGTGTCTCGGGATTGTTCACGATAAGGGCGCGAGCGATACCAAGACGAACAGCACCAGCTTGTCCACTGATGCCACCACCGTGAGCGCGGATGAAAAAGCTGAAAGACTGACGGCTGTTGGTCAGGGTCAATGGAAGGACGACCTGATTTTGGAGAGCCAAAGTAGGGAAATATTCTTCGAACGGGCGATCGTTGACGGTGATTTCACCGGCACCTTCGCGAAGGTGGACTCGGGCGATGGCGGTTTTACGGCGACCGGTAGCTGGTTTCTGGAGCGTGCTCATGAACTGGGACTAGAACTGCGAAATTAGGAGAGGGTGTAGGGCTGTGGCTGTTGATCGCCGTGAGGATGCTCGGCTCCTGGATAAACGCGGAGCTTCTTATAAATGTGACGTCCCAGGGTGTTGTGAGGGATCATACCTTTCACGGCGTGCTCAACGATGCGCTCGGGGTGCTTGGCGCGCACTTCCTTGATGGTGCGGACTTTTTTGCTGCCGATATAACCGGACACGCTCATGTAAGTCTTCTGGCTTTCCTTGTTGCCTGTGACCACCACATCTTTGGCATTGATGATCACAACGAAGTCACCTGTATCGACGTGAGGAGTAAAGATGGGCTTGGTCTTGCCACGAAGGAGATTGGCGGCGTGCACAGCCACATCGCCAAGGACCTGATCTTTGGCATCGATGACATACCACTTGCGGATAATGTCCTGGGCTTTTGCGGAGATAGTAGTTTTGTTCATGTTCTGTCTGGCAACGAAAATGCGGGCGCACTCATCTGTCTGAACACGCCGGCGGAAGGGGAGCGCGAAACTAGGGGAGTGTTAATAACTGTCAAACTAAAATTCCCTTCGTTTTGATGGTTCTTGGTAAATAGCAAGATGCGTCTCTGGGCTTGATTCCGCAAGCCTTCCATGCACGGTCGATGCTGTGGCAGGCAATGTTCAGCGCAGCACTCCAGGGCGATTCTTGCTCATCTGGGCGATTCTCATGACCGCCCTGCTTTTGTTTGCATGGAGGGTGCATCTCCACCGGGGCGAGTATTTGTGGAATGAGTATCCCACAGCTTTGGGGGACAAGGACTACTACACGAAATTGTCTGACAACGATTTTTACCAGGGCTCGCTGATGCTGCCAGGGGCTGAATCGGGACTCTTCAGACGTATGGAGAAGCCGGTAGCGAGGTCTGACGAACGAATGCTCAAGGTAGCGCGGGATGTGTCTGATCGTGTCTTTGTGTATGCCGATCCACGGGAGCCGCGACGCCTCTTTCTCAAGGTGGCAGATGATCGCTACGTGGAGTTTGGAGAACGAAATGCGTGGCCTGAATACGAGCCTCCGAAGGCGATACCATTCAAGCCGTCTTCATAGGGCGAAACAAAAGAGCGCCGTGCTCGCACACGACGCTCTGGTTGATCCGAAGGGCAGGGGATGAGTGCCTACTTGTGGAACATAGGGTCGTCAGGATTGCCCTTGCTCAGGAGGTAGGCAAGCAGGTCGAGGATGTCGTCCTCCTTGAGCATGAAGAGCAGACCTGGCGGCATCATGGAGACCTTGCTTTCCTCCGTCTTCACCACCTTGCGGGCATCGACGTTGGTGAAGTTGTTGGGGTCCATCATGTTCGTGCAGACCATCATGATATGCTCCTTCATGTTGGCAATGCGACCACTGACGGTGCTGCCGTCTTGCATGGTGAAAATGGTGCTGCCGTATTGATCGCTGATTTCCTTGCTGGGATTGATGATGGATTCGAGCAGGTCGCGCGGACTGAACTTGCCAGCTACGCTGGTGAGGTCCGGGCCGACGGCTCCGCCTTCGCCGTTAAAGCGATGGCAGGCGAAGCAGGTGGCGGCACCGAACATGTTGCGTCCGTTAGTGAAGTTCCGATTGCCTTCGAGGCCGACGCCGAGGGATTTGCTGATCTCTTCGAGAGTCCAGGCTTTCACGAATTGCATCGGACGCAGGGTAAAGCTGGGGGGCTTGATCTCGGGCTTGGCGTCCAGGACTTCCTTGATCTCAGCCTTCTCAGCTTCGGTCATGGTGGCCAAGGAGTTCGTTTTGATCTCATCAATGAAGAGCTGGAAGGAGGCTCCTCCCTTGTAGTTAGCTGCGTGGAGGAACCAGCGGAAATAGTCTTCGCGGAGCGCCTTGGTCCAGCCATCTTTGGCAAAGCGAAGGATGCGGGCGTAGTCGATTTGTTCTTCCTGTGTGGGCGATGAGGACACGTAAGGCACAGCCTTGGACACGATGGTTGCGTCCCCGAGGTAAACGAGAAGTTCCGTGAGGTCTCGGTTCAAGCCGGTATCTACAGCGGGGAAATAGCTCGTGAGACGAGCGGACAGCGCCTTCTTGGTCTTTTCGTCCGGCTCACCCAGGCGGGTGAAGCAGAGCATGTAGTTGCGAATCAAGGTGACGCGATCAATGCCGAGCAGGTTGGCGAGTTCGATGCGGTTCAGGGCTTCGAGGATCTTTGGCTGTAGCGTCTTGTCACCCTTCGCACTCCGAGTCAGGGCCATCAGCGCTGTGAGGGAGGAGCGGGGATTGCGTTCTTGCAAGGCCTTCTCCTGCCAGGATTTCACGGGCTGATGTTCAATGGCAATTCGTGCGGCGTAACGGATGAGCCGATCCTCATGCCCGAGGTAGGCCCAGGCTTCATCAATGGCCTTCGGGTTCTCCTCGTGGAATACTTCGAGACGTTCGCGAAGTTGGTGGAGTTCGTTTGTTTTTGGGGCCTCGTTCTTGGATTCGTCTTTGCCAGCAAAGGTCACGCGATAAAGGCCGGACTGGGTCTTGCGACCGCCGACGCTGACATACAAAGCACCATCGTTCTTGCCGACGACCATGTCCGTAACGGGCAGGGGCGAGGCGGACATGAATTCTTCGAAGGTGCCGGTGTAGCCTGCGCCTTTGGGTTCAAGGTGGACGGCGTGGACCTTGCCGTAGCTCCAGTCACAGATGAAGAGCGCATCCTGATACTTCTGGGGGAATTTCGCTCCGTAGCCAAAGACGACTCCAGTGGGTGATCCGGGGCCGATGTCCACCACGGGGGGCAGACTGTCTTCCCAGCGAACGGGCCACTTCTTGGAACAGGTGCGCCAGCCGAACTCACCGCCGCTCTGCATCATGCACACGCGGGTGGGGCGATACCAGGGCATACCGGTGTCCCATTCCATGTCAGCGTCGAAGCCGAAGAGTCCGCCGTCTTTGTGGAAGGCGATGTCGTAGGTGTTGCGGGTGCCGACGTTGATGAGTTCCCACTTCTTGCCATCAGGGTCCGTCTTGGCCACCCATCCGCCAGGGGCGTTCACATCGCGCATGAAGCCACGACCAAGGAGCATGGGGAAGAGCTGGTCTTCATCCCAGTGCTGCGGCACACGCGAGGAGTCCATCGGTGGCACAGGTGTTTGATTGCCACTCACGCAATAGATGGACTTGCCATCGGGGCTGAGCACTAGGCCGTGCGGTCCGTGCTCACCAGCTTTGCCAGGGAATTCCTTGAGCATCTCGACCTTCTGGAACTTGCCATCCACCACCTTCGAGCGGTAGAGCCCACGACCGGTGTAGGCGTCGTCATTGACGATGCCGTAGAGGGCATCGAAGGCATAGAGCAAGCCCTGGCAGTGGCCGAGTTCGATGTCGATTTTCTCTACCTTGGTTTCGCCTTGGCTGCCATTCGGCCCCGGTGGCGTGAGGCGATAGAGGGCACCATACTGATCGCTGACGATCAAGCGGCCTTCGTTGTCCTGAGTCATTGCTACCCATGAGCCTTCCACATCCTTTGGCACTGAGTAGAGCAGCTCCACCTTGAAACCCTTCGCGACTTTGATGGCGGATACGGGCGTCGCTTCGGAGGCCATGGGGGAAGGATTGGCCACCACTTCCTGGGGCTTGTCCTCTTTGGCCTTGCCCTTGCCTTTTCCCTTACCACTTTCTTTAGGCTTGGTCGGAGCGGATTCGGCTTTCTTGACCTCCGGTTTTTTCACCATCTCAGCGGGCTTGCTGACTTCGGTGGCCGGCACGGCAGCGCGTTTGACTTCGAGGGGCGGGGCCGCCGGGACGGCTCTCTGGGTCTCTTCCTGGGCGAGGGCCGGAATGGTGGCTAGAACTACAGCAGTGATGAGTCGATTCATGGAGTGGGGCACCCAAAACGAAAGGGTAGCTGGAAACTTGCGGCGGCTGCGCGGCTCGTGCAAGCGCCGGGGATTCCTTTGTTGCGGAGCGCAGTTCATTTCGGTCTGGCCCGAAGCATCTGCAAAGCCCTGCCCACTGGGCGAGTCCAGGAAGTTCCCTCTTTATCATCTTGCGATGTGAGTTAAGGACGGCCTCCCGAATTCAGAGCCCTTCGTTCTCTCATCTCGCTCATGACCATCGAACTTATCAACACTGGCACCGAGTTGCTGCTCGGCGATACGATCAATACCAATGCGGCCTGGATTGGCCAACGAATGGCGGCTCTGGGATTGACTGTCTCCAGGCAGACCATTGTGCCTGATGGCGAGGTGATCAAAGATGCCATCGCCGAGGGTGCGGGACGTGCGGACGTGCTGCTGATCACGGGCGGACTCGGGCCGACCAATGATGATGTCTCCCGCGAGTCTGCCGCTGCTGTGCTCGGATTGACGATGCACTTGGATGAGTCTGTGGTGGAGCACTTGCTGGCCTTTTTCGCCAAGAGGAACAAGGTGATGAGCGATGTGAACAAGCGCCAGGCCATGGTGCCCGAGGGCGCGGAGGTGCTGGACAATCCCTTCGGCACCGCCCCTGGGCTCTACATTCCGGCAAGTTGCGGGAAGGGCAGGGGACTGCACTGCGCGATGTTCCTCCTGCCTGGACCGCCGCGTGAACTCAAGCCCATGGTCGAGGCGCATGTGGAGCCGCGATTGAAGCAATTGATGCCCGATCTCGCGAATCGGTTCACCTTGTATCAAAAGGTCACCGGCATGGGCGAGTCGGATATCGTTGTGCATATCGAGAAGGACCTGGAAGCCATGGCCGCTGGCGGACTCGAACTCGGCTACTGCCTCGGGCGCGGCGATGTGGACGTGCGTCTATCCGGCGAGCGTGAAGTGGTGGAGACGGGCGCACGTCTGGTCCGCGAGCGGATCGGTGATTTCATCGTCAGCGAAGATCGGCGGATCATCGAAGAGGTGGTCGTTGATCAACTCAAAGCCGCGAACCAGACCGTCGCGACGGCGGAGAGCTGCACGGGTGGCGAGCTGGCGTCGCGATTGACCAATGTGAGCGGAGCCTCGGCGGTCTTCGGGCATGGATTTGTCACCTATGCGAATGAGGCCAAGGCGAAGCACCTGGGCGTGGACTCAGCTTTGATCCAGACGCATGGAGCCGTCAGCGAGCAAGTCGCCCGCGCCATGGCTGAGGGCTGTCTCCAGGCTTCGGGGGCCGATCATGCCCTGGCCTGCACAGGCATCGCCGGGCCCACGGGAGGCACCGAGGACAAACCGGTCGGCACGGTCTTCGTGGCGCTCGCGTCACGGAAGGATTGCACAGAAGTAAGAAAGCTTTTCTTCCCAGGCGCTCGTGATCGTTTTAAGGTCCTCACCACTCAAGCCGCCCTCGAGATGCTCCGTCGCCGCCTCGCGGGGCTCGCGATTCCAGGTTAGTTTCCGATTATGAATGCCCGTCTGTTCCCATTGATCCTGTGCCTCATGCTAGGTGCCACGGCGCTTCGTGCCGACGTCAAAATTCGCCCTGGTGACAAGCCAAAGGAAAGCACGAAGGACTTCATCAAGGATGCGAAGAAGAATGGCTATCCCACGCCCGAGCCCCGTGATCGCACCTTCGCTTTCACGGAAGGACTCAGTGTGGACATCGAACTGGAGGTGGCCACCTCCTACCTCGGCGCGGTGAAGTTCACCATCCGCGATCTGCCGCAGCATGGTCGGCTGTCTGAAATTCGCTCGCATCCGAGCGGCGAGGGTAACAAGGCGATGATCACCTACACCCATGGCGGCGATGCGGAGCAGCTCACAGATCGCTTCACATTCCAGGGCAAGGTGGGAGATGGCAACACCTCATCCCCTGGAACGATCACGCTCTTCGGTAAACGCTCCGAGCCCAAGCTGGAAGTCCTCGAAGCACCCCAGTTCCGTCGGCTTCAGCCAGGTGAGCAAGACGCTGGGCGCATCGTATTGCTCAACAGTGGCACCGCCCCCTTCAAGGGCGAAATCCGCTGGCCCGAGCCCTTCATTGGCCCGCCGCAGGTCGAACTCGCGATCAACGAAAAGCAGACCTTCCTGCTCATGATCAAGCCGATGAAACCTGGAGCCTATCGCGTGAGCCAGGAGCTTCAGCCCGGTGTGGCCTCCAGCAAAGTGCAGGCCTATGTGGAATGCGTGCAGCCCTTTGTCGCACAGCCTTCTTCGGTAGCATTACTTTACGATCCCGTGGCAGGCAATCGCAGTGGCGTGGCACGCGTCTCTAACGCAAGCGATGCACCACTCGAATTAACAGTGGATTGCGCCCAACGCGTCAAGGTCGCGCGCAAGCTCAGTATCCCGCCCAAGACCACCCAGGATGTGAAGATCGAACTCGATGCCGCTGATGTGCTGTCCTTCCGTGGTGAAGTCTGGTTCGTTCAGGAACCGCATCGTGAAAAAATCGTGGTTCAAGCCGAGCCCGAGCCGCCTCAGATCAAGCTGGAGAGCCCGGCCAATGGCAAGATCGACTTCGGCAAACTGGAGAAAGGCAAGTCCGGCGAGGCGCGCATCAGCTTGTTCAATGCAGGTGGTGCGGCTGCCATCTTGAAGCTCACCAACGTTCCACCCTTCGTGGCCACGGCAGCCTCGGCATCAGTCATCATCGAGCCGGGCAAGTCCCACTCCGTGGTGGTCGGATTCATCCCTGAGCAACCCGGCACTTACAACGCGAACTATGTGATTGGAGGCAATGCAGGCAAGGTGGAGGTCGCCCTGACTGGCACCATGTTCGATCCCAAACGCCCCAACGCAGGCACCACCGCTCCGGCGATCAGCAATCCCAATCTGGTGCCCACCAAGGCGGCAACTTCCGCCGCGAATGATCCGCGTTCCAAAGCGGCGGCTGCCAAAGCGAAGCCCACCACTCCGCCACCGGCTCTGCCCGCCAGCCTTTCCATTGTGCCTGCTAAACGGGCGACTGCCACCGAGCCCACCAAAGCGAAACCCGAAGCTGCTTCGACCTCACATGGAGGCACGCCGAAGGTCGCTTTTTCAGAAATGAGCAAGAGTGATGTGGTCATGTTTGGCAGACTTGCCACGTTCGGTTTTGGCGCGGAGTCCTTGCCCCAGTTTCAGAGCAAGATTCTGGACCCCGTCACCTCCATTGGCGTCAGCGAGGCAGGTCGTGATTACCTCGTTCTCACCTGGACGCCCCCCAAGGTCGAGCCCAAGGAATACTTGGTGCAGACCTCCAGCCTCGTGCCCAACAAAACCACAGGCCTGCTCCTCAAAAGCTGGAAGAATGTGGAGGGCTGGAAGCCTGTCGTCGGACCCGGCGGCACCATGGCCGGAAAGATCGAGGGCCTTTCGCCCGGCATGGAATATGAATGGCGCGTGCTCGGCGTGGATCATGAGGGGAAGCTGTCCCAGTCATCCGATCTCATTCGTGTGAGCACCATGCCACCCTTTGAGATGCCCTTTTGGTTCTGGGTTTTCATCTTGGGAGCAGCGCTTGCCGCAGGCGTTATTATCTATCGCAGGGTTCAGGCCCAGCGCGCATTGGGCTAGCCGCCAGAAGCCTCAATTGCCATGTGACACCAACCCGCAGCGGGGCTAGAATTAGCAGGTAATCATGGACCAGACCTTCACACAGACCCTGTTTTCACCGATCAACACCTTCGTCTATGGATTTCTGCTCGGCGCAGTTTTCCTGGTGATGGCGATCTACAGCCATTGGAAGACCAAGCGCGAGTTCAAGCGCTACAAACTTCATCTCAGTGACAAACTCGAACTGGATGCCCGTCAGCTTCAGGACACTAACAAAGAGCGCACCCGCCTAGCCCAGGAGAACGAGCACATGCGCCTCCAGGTAGCCCGGCTCAGTGAGCGTAATGACAACAAACTCCAGCGTGAGCTGGAGATCATGGCACGCGCAGAGAAGCACATGTTGATCAATGCCCCTGGCTTCGCCCCCGCCTGGGAAATGGCCAAGGCCAATGCCCTGACGCAGATTCAGAGCGAGGAGTCCGGCCAGTCCTTCCCGCAGAAGATCTTCCGCAAGCTCCTGGGCACAGGCGGCCAGGGCACCGTTGTCGCGCTCCCCGCCGATGCGGCCAAGGGTAGCGAGGGGGCATCCTCTTCATCATCGCCACCGCCGTCAGCGGCGTGATCCGCCTGTAGCGCGAGCCGTGCAGCCTATATTGGCACCCATAGCGCTTTAATTGCTAGGGGTATTATCTACAGGTTGCATTTTATTGATTTCCGACCATGTGAGGACGGTCTCCGCTTGCTCGCACTCCGACTTTGTGCAAGCTCCGGCGCTACCCGTATGTTGCTAATTAGTCAGCTTAGATTGCCAATCGACCATGCCGAAGACGCTTTGCGCTTCGCTGTGCTGCGTGCTCTTCAGATTCGCGATGGCGAGCTGATTTCGCTGGTGATCGACCAACGCGCCATTGATGCCCGCCGCGGCTGTGTGGAGTTCAGCTACTCCGTTCTGGCCACGGTCAAAGATGAAGCCGACGCGCTTCGCAAAGCCGATCCCAAGCGCGTGCGCGTGGCCCCCGATGATTCGTATCGTGAACTCGAAGGCGTTACGGTTTCCTCAGGCAAGCATCCGCGCGTGATCATCGTGGGCACCGGGCCTTCCGGGCTCATGGCGGGCCTGCTCCTGGCACGTTATGGATGGAAGCCGGTTCTTCTGGAACGAGGCAAGGCAGCGGGCGACCGCGCACGCGATGTCACCGGCTTCTGGCGTCGTCATTGGGAGTTCAACGCCAATTCGAACGTCCAGTTCGGTGAAGGTGGAGCGGGCACCTTTTCGGATGGGAAACTTTATACCCAGATCCGTGATCGCGAGAACCGCATCCCTTGGGTCTTGAAGGAACTGGTCAAGGCTGGAGCCCCTGAGGACATCTTGGTCAACAATCGCCCCCACATCGGCACGGATCGCCTCATCAAGGTAGTCCGCACCATTCGCGAGGAGATCATCTCCCTCGGTGGCGAGGTCCGGTTTGAATCGCACGTCACCGATACCACCATCGAGAATGGCGTGATGAAATCCGTCACGCTCGCATCTGGTGAGGTGATTGAGGGCGACGCTTTCGTCTTCGCCATCGGCCACAGCGCTCGCGACACCTTCGAGGCATTGCATCGCCGTGGAGTTCCCTTTGAGCGCAAGCCCTTCGCCATCGGTGTTCGAATCGAGCATCCCCAGGGAGCCATCGACCGCTCACAGTATGCTCGTCTTGCCGGGCACGCGCGACTTGGGGCCGCTGCTTATCGTTTCGTCGCGCATTGCCCGAATGGACGCGCAGCATTCAGCTTCTGCATGTGCCCAGGTGGTCTGGTGGTGGCAGCCACGTCCGAGGCAGGTCAAGTCGTCACCAACGGCATGAGCAGCTACGCTCGTGAGGAAGCCAATGCTAACAGCGGCTTCATGGTCGAGGTCAAGGAAGACGACTTCCCAGGCGACCATCCCCTGTCGGGAATTGAGCTGCAGCGCGAACTCGAGCGCAAGGCCTTCGAACTCGGCGGCGGCGACTACTGCGCTCCGGCCCAGAAGCTCGGCGACTTTATGCGCGGCGTGCCATCCACCGGCCCCGGCACCGTCACTCCCTCGTATCTACCAGGCGTGAAGTGGACCGATCTCAGCCTCTGCCTTCCCGAGTTCGTCACTGAAACCCTGCGTCAGGCCGTGAGCATCGTCGAGCGCCAGATCCCCGACTTCGGCAATCCCGATGCCGTCATGACCGGCGTCGAAACTCGCAGTTCGTCCCCCGTGCGCATCCCACGCAATCCCGAGACCCTGGAGTGCGAAGGCGTGCAGCACTTCTATCCCGCAGGCGAAGGGGCCGGCTACGCAGGCGGCATCATCTCCGCCGCCGTCGATGGCATGAAGGTGGTCGAGCAGTTACTCCTGCGTCACGCGTGACGGCAGGCGAGGGCGTCACGCACACCCCCGCAGCCCGCTGGCTCCCGTTCAGGAGCTTTACCTCGTGGTTGCTCGCGCCAGCCTGATCGGATGCCTGCCTCCCCCTCCAGAAGGTCCTCGCCAAATACCGCGCCACCTCCCAGACCGAGCGCGAAAAGGGCAGCTACTTCGAGGAACTCATCCGCACCGACTTCCGCTTCGAGGCCAGCTATGCCGACCTCTATTCCGACGTGTGGCTCTTCGCGGATTGGGCGAAGGAAATCGGCACGCCCGAGTTCGGCATCACGGCGAAGGACACCTGCATCGACTTCGTCGCGAGGACACGCGGCACGGAGGAATACCACGCCATCCAGTGCAAATGCTACGACGAGCACCACCGCATCATGCGGCGAGATATTGACAGCTTCTTCACCGCCTCAGGCAAGAAATGCTTCGCCCAGCGCCTCATCGGCTGCTGGAAGGCCCATTTGTTTAGTGGTGAAACAGTGATGAGTTTGGTAGCCTGAGTCTATGAAAATCGCATCCATGGCAAATCCCAGAAGTCGTCAGGAGGAACTCGGCCAGTTCCTCACGGCGACACCTGTGGCAGATTTCATGGCATCCATGTTCGATACGCTGCCTAGCGTAGTTCGTTTGTTGGATGCAGGAGCAGGCGCAGGCGCACTAACAGCCGCTTTTGTGAAGCGTGTTTGTAAAAGAGAAGAAGGTGTTCGTAGGCCCCGTCAGAGGGTGAGCAATTCGTCGGCGGAGGTGAGCAGGCGGTGGGCACCGTGGGCGCGGAGTTCGGTCTCGCTGCGGAAACCCCAGAGCACGCCGATGGCGGTCATGCCAGAGGCGCGGGCGAAGGCCATGTCGATCCCGGAATCGCCGACGTAGGCGCAGGCTTCTAGCGGAACACCGAGGTGCGCGGCCATCTCGTGAGCCCCGGCGGGATCGGGCTTGCGCGGGACTTCGGTGCGCTGGCCGAGGATGTGATCAAAGGTGTCCTTCCCGAAAAAATGTTCGGTCATCGGCACGGTGAAGCGGTGGGCTTTGTTGGAGATGACGCCGAGCTTCAATCCCTTGGCACGCAGAGCGGCCAAGGCGTCCACGATGCCGGGGTAGGGGCGAGTTTGCTGATTCCAGAGCTGGTCGTAGTGAGCGCGATACTCCTCCACGCAGGCGCTGATGGTGGTCGCTTCGCGAGCCTCCGGGGGCAGGGCTCGCTCGACGAGTTTCTCCATGCCATCACCGACCATCTCCTTGAACACCTCCACGCCACAACGCGGGTAGCCGTGCTGATCGAGCATCCGATTGATGGACTCGGCGATGTCGCCCAAGGAGTCGATAAGGGTGCCGTCGAGGTCGAAGATGAGGGCTTGGAGCATGGAGGAAAGATGAAGGATGAAGGATGAACGGGTTGCGGCGAGAGACGAACGGATTCCAGCGAGGGACGAGCGGATTGCGGCGAAGGACGAACGGATTGCAGCGAAGGACGAACGAATTGCGGCGAAGGACGAACGGATTGCGGCGAAGGACGAACGGATTGCAACGAGAGACGAACGGATTGCAGCGAAGGACGAACGAATTGCAGCGAAGGACGAACGAATTGCAGCGAAGGATGAACGGATTGCAGCGAGGGACGAGCGGGTTGGCCCTACTGACCTACTGATTCACTGTCCTACTGACCCACCGGCCCACCCATCACTTCGGATCACGCCAGCCGGAGTAG
The DNA here is from genome assembly GCA_963204975.1 of Verrucomicrobiota bacterium. Taxonomy (GTDB): domain Bacteria; phylum Verrucomicrobiota; class Verrucomicrobiia; order Verrucomicrobiales; family Verrucomicrobiaceae; genus JAEUHN01. The sequence goes on from CAUJJC010000324.1 coordinate 19,937, forward strand.
AAGATGCGGGTCTCGACGGGATCGCGGGGTTTCTTGGGCTTGTAGATGGGCGGAGCGAGCTTGTCTTCCTCGGAGGTGAAGGAACAGGACGAAACGCTCAGCAATACCAGGGCGGCGAGAGCGGCGCGACCCAGGATCGTGACGGCAGATGGAAGTGCGGAGGCGGGTGACATGGCGGGGCACCTTTTCGTCTGACGCCTGGGTTCCGCAACTTGCATTCACGCGGGGTGAGGCTGGAGCCAGGGCTTGCTCATCCCAAGACGAGATTCGTGGGGAGGACTGGACTTCTTTTCATCGCGAATGGAAACGAATGAAGACCAATGCGGGGATGTGCCTCGATTTGTGGTCTATCTGGCTCGGCTCGATGTTTGAAACCATCATTGATTCTTCAAATCCTGTGCAGGCCGGGGGCGGATACGAGCATTCCTCAATCAGGGCATTTGAAGAATAGGAAAAACCTTGCTCCAGGGACCTCCTCCGATACCATTCGCGGCCCTTCGTTTGACTGCTCTCCTGCTCCAGTTTTCCCCGCCAAACCAGGCACCCTTCCGCCAAGCGGCGGTCTTCGCACGCGCGGTGCTGATGAGCGGATTGATGATCGCTTTGACGGCGGCGGGAGCGGTTCCCAAGTCGATCCTGAAAGAAGGTCAGGCGAGGCTGGAGGCGGATCTCATCAAGGCGACAGTGCCGGTTTTGCGCCAGCAAGTCGCGGCTCTGACGGCACTGGAAAAGAAGGCGGTGGCGGTGCGCGATTACGATTCAGCCATTGCTGCGCGGACCGAGCGACTCAAGTTGGAGGCCGAGGTGACGGCGCAGGAGAAACTCAGCCTGTTGCTCGCTGCTCGTCAGGGCAAGGAGGCCGTCGAAGCGCCGGAGCGGATCGTCTTTAAGCCTGCGGAGGCAAAACTGGACCGTGTGCGGCTGGATGCTGCGGCGGGCGTGCTTACGGACTGGGAAGGCCCTGGATCGAGCGCTACCTGGAAGCTCAGCGGCCTGCCGCCCGGTGGTTACGAAGTGGTGCTGCGCTACTCCTCGGGCGCTCTGGAAGGCGGCTCCGTGATGGTGCAGGAGAGCTTTTTCAGCCTGACGAGCGACTTGCAGACCACGCTGAAGGGCTTCACTGATACGAACATCGGCACGCTCAAAATCCGCGACGGCGATGGCTCCTTGAAAGTGAGTGCCAGGACGGTGCTCAAGGACAATCTCATGCAACTCCAGTCGGTGGAGCTGATCCCCGCGAATCGATGAACTTCCCTCGTGCCATAGCTGCTCTCGGATTGACTGGCTGGCTGCTGCTGGCCAGTGCGAGCGCCTATGCGCAGGCCGAGCCCGAGGATCTGGTGAAGCTGCGCGCTGCCTTCGAATCCAAGGCGCGCATGGCATCGAGCTTGTGGAACGATTACTACAATCGCGCGCTCGCTCCGATCGAGACCGAACTGGCTGCCGCAGGCGATTATGAGCAGGCCCGTGCGATCAAGTCGCGACGCGACGAACTCGCCACCATGAGCGCGGCGGCTCCGGCAGCACCGGGCGCTGTATCGGTGACGCCGGGTGTCTTGCTGCCGGCTGCTCAAGCTAGGTTCTCAGGTGTCGTATCGGAGCGCTCGGGTTCGCTCGTTGGCTGGCGCACGTCCTCGTGTGCGGCAGAGTGGATGCTGCCAAGACTGACCCCTGGAGCCTACCATGTGCAAGTCACTTACACGATGATGGACCGCGTGCCAGAACCCGGCACCAGCGCGCTCGCTACGAGGACCGTGGTGGAGCCTGCGACGACGGCGATCTTCAGCTTCCGCGAAGTGTCGCTGCTCGCCTCCGCCAGCAAGAATCTGCGAGCGCTGACCTTGGAGAAAACGCCTGCTTCAGGCGAGGTTAAGACACTGACCACCACCGTGCCCATCGAGCTGACCAAGCCCCCCTTCACGCTGCGTCTGGCCACGACAGCCTCGTATCCGAGCAATGTGATTGTGGTGCAGAGCGTTCGCCTTGTTCCCGCTACCGGTGCCGCTCCGGCGGGTGCGGGTGCTACGACTGCGACGGAAAGCGGGGCCGCAGTGTCGCTGGCCGCAGAGCTGGAGCAATGGCGCAAGACTTCCGCGCAGCAGCTCGCTGCCGTGCGCAAGCCCATCGTCGATGCCTACGTGGCGTCCCTCAGCGCGCTTCAGGTGCCTGCGGCAGATGCGGACGATCTCGCCAGCATCGTCGAATCCGAAGGGCGTCGGGCGCGCAAGCTGATTGAGGGTCTGCCATCGAAGGGGAGCGGCGGCATGGGCCTGGACAACTTCGAGGAGGTGAGTGGTGCGAAGTTTGTTCCCGATCCGGGCAACAGCGGCGACCGGTTCAAGGTGGAGCACGATGGCAAGCAGTTCTTTGTTAGGCTGGCCTGGGTGGTGTGCCCGCCTGCGGACCCGAATGACAGTCGAGCGCTCAAGCATGTGATGGCGAAGTTCGGGTGCGATGCGAGCGATGTGACATCGCTGGCTCTCGCAGCGAAGGAGTTCACCGCGCTCTACCTCGAAGGGCACCCGCTGCAATTGCTGCTGCGCCAGAGCAAGAAACACGAGGACACGATCAGCGCTCTCGTGTTCCTCGAAGACATCGGCTTGTTCCAGGGCGTGCTCATTGATCACGGACTTGCCGTGGTGGATGCACCGGCGGGTGGCACTCGTGGTGCTCTGGAGACGGGCTTTCTGGGCAGTTTGCAGGACCGTGAAACGACTGCTCGCGCGCAAAAACCAGCCCCCGGTGGATGGGCGCTCAAGACCGCACCATGAGAAGTCTCGCATTCACAGGCATGATGTTGTTCCTGGTCCGCCTCGCGCTGGCCCAGAGTGCGGTCAGTCCCGAAGTGGGGCCACCGACGCCGTCGCGTCTTCAGGCGATGGAGGCCATCTATCAAAAGAACCTCAAGGCCGCTCAGGCCCCCTTGCTCAAGGAGTATCTGACCGACCTCAATGCGCTGCTGCTGCGTGTGCCTGCCGCCGATGCGACTGCGATCCATGCGGAAATCGCGCGGGTGAACAAGATGATTGCCAGTGGTGTGATCGAGTTTTCAGCAGCGAAGCCCGCTGCTCCCCCGACAGCGGTGGGCCGCCCACTGCCCACCTCGGGCATCGTCTTTTCACTCGATCCTGATGAAGCTCAGCCGCCGCAGCCAGCGGATGGTGCGGTGCCGATTGGCAGCGCTTCGTGGACGCTCTCGCTGCTGCCCGCTGGCACTTACGACATCATCGCGCAATACACCTGCACCACACTGCCCACGGGGACGGCGAAGGTGACGCTCGACTATCACGGCAACAGCGTGACGCGCGAAGTGAAGTCCAATCACCTCACGGCGAAGGACGGCGGCTACCGCGTGATGCGCTTTGGCCAGATCACGCTCACTGAGGATGTGAAGCTGGAGAAGGTCACGCTCCGTGCCGTCGAAGCCGGGGAGCCTTGGTTCTTCATCAAGCACATCCTCATCGCCAAGCCGAGGGCGGCGAAGTAGTCACGCGAAGGTGCTGTCCACCAGGATGGGCAGGGGAGTGATGTGGGACTGGCGCGCCATCTTGATGTCCAGCAAGCCACTAGGTATTGGCATTTCCCAGCGAGGTGAGGACGCGCTGACCCTTTTTGGACGTGGCCAAGGACGTTGGATCGCTAGCGCCGCGCGGCGCGTGCGTTCAGGAAGCTGGCCCACCCGCCATTGCCGAAGTCCAGCCGCTTGTAGAGCGGGGAGACTTCCTTGTCTCGTGGCAGGTAGATCGAGAGACCATGCGAGTTCTTCACGCGATCATGGGTAGCATGATTGGCGAAGACGCAGGTTTCCACGGCGACCTTCACCGTCTTGGCGGCGTTGGCATACGGAGGATGTTCGGCTCCCAGCTTGTCGGCGAAGTCCCAGAGGTCCACGTAATCTGGGTGATCGTAGGGCTGGGCCTCGTCTCTAACAAAAGACAATGCCCGACGGGCTGCCGGGTTCGCATTTGCATTGGCCGCATCGAAGTCTTTTGCCAAGAGGGAGCCAAGGGCATTGGCCGCATCTGCGACTGCCTGCATGGCAGACAAGTGGCAGGCCGACTGGGTGACGGGCTCGGTCTTCACGTAAGAAGCGACGAACTTCTTCGCGATCAGAGCGGCGAGCGTCTTCCCATCCATGGTGGGTTTGGCCGCGAGTGCTTCGAGGATGTTATGATAGGGCCAGCCATCGCCAGGCTCGATCTCCTGCGAGGCGCACATCACGGTGCCTGAGCCATGCACCTGCAAGCCGGTCTCGATCATGCTCATGAGACAGGCATCCATGCCGATGACATCGAAGGGGCGCTTCATTTTGGCCGCGACATTGGCGAAGACGTTCTTCATCTCCACGCTGTCGAGGAAGTCCTGCGCATCATCGTCGAAGGCGATGGCACGGCGTTGACCCTCCACCTGCTCCTCCTTCCAAGCAGTGAGGAAGAAGGACCCGCGAGTGCGGCGGCGATTGGTCTTGCTGGCGCGGAACCCTGAGCCCGTGGACAAGGGAACGCCATTGCGCAGAGCCCCAGAGCGCCGGAGCCTGGCGGCAACGACTGGCGAGGGCGGTTTGACGGGGTTGAGGTTGCGGCGGCGTGCTTCTTCATACACATCCGTGTCGTCCCAGCCGCTGCCGTGATTCCAGAGCACAGCCATGGTGCGCTTGGCCGGGTAGTTGGTCAGCCCCCATACGAGGAAATCCTCCAGCACCGCAGGATCACCCGTGTTGATTTTCCCCATCGACTCCAGCACATCGCTCTGGATCGGAGTGCCTTTTCGCACTCGCATTCGAGTGGCCTGCGAGCCCTTCTTGGCCGAGTCGCGCTGCACAATGATGTGCAGCTTGTCACTGGACCCGACTGTCTTCATTTCCGCGATGTCTTTGCCACCGAAGGAATCCAAGTCGTTGTCACCTGCCATGTAGATGAGCAGGGTCCACTCGGCGAGTGCCTCAGACGCGGGCGTGGCAGCCTTCTTGGCGGCTGCTTTCTTCGAAGCGGCTTTCTTTGCCGCTGTTTTTTTGGCTGTGGGTTTCATGGGGAGAGTCGATGAAACGTTGTTCGCTTGAGATGAAGAGAAGTTTAGCGGCGCTTGCTGGAACGCTTGACCGGACCTGGCCGGTTGATCCGCACGACGCGTGCTGCCTTGGCTGCTATCTTTTTGGCAGGCTTGGGAGCCGCTGCTTTCTTCTTCACAAGCGGCTTCTTCGCAGGGGCTTTTTTGGCTGCGGGCTTCTTGGCCGTTGTCTTCTTTGTTGCTGGTTTCTTGGCACTTGGTTTGACCTTGCGGCTGGGTGCCTTGACGCTGGTTCGAGCGCTTCGAGACTTCGCGGCACCAGCAGTTGGAGCAGGCGCGCGGAAGGTTTCTTCCCAGCCTTGGCCACGAGTGTATTTCACGGCGAAGCGTTTGTCGCCGGTGTGATCGCAAACGGTGAATCTGAAGGTGTTACCTGAGGTTTCTAGTTTGCCAAAACCAAAGGGCACGACTGGCTTGCCTTGATAAATCGGTGCGGTGCTGTCCAGGCGATCTTCCTGCCAGAGCACGTCGCCGATGGTGTTCTCGAGTTCGAAGTTCTTCTTCGTCACCGGCACACCACCGTGGCCCAGGCAGCAGCAGAACGAGGGCGCGTTCTTGAGCAC
>CAUJJC010000325.1 GCA_963204975.1 Verrucomicrobiota bacterium
ACCAGGGGCAGCCGACTTTGACGTAAAGGATGGGGGTGATGGTCTGAGGCATCGGGCAGGGTGGGGTTGATGGTCACGATTTCAAGTCGCGTGACGAAAACACCGCCACGCCGAGGACGAACAAGCTGAGATCGACGGCCACCACGACGGTGACACCGCGCATGATGACGGCCCATGGGATGTCATCCATGAACAAGCGCGACCAAACGCTGATGTGCTTGGTGATCAGGTAGTGCTTGTAGCCTTTCATGAAGGGACTCACGCGAACGATGGAGTCGATCATGAGGTAAGATAGCGCGCCTATCGTCGCAGCGGCGGGCTTGATTTTGAAGCAGGACAAAAAGAATCCGATGGAGCTGACGGCTGTCATGAGCACGCCCATCGTCACCGCGCACAGGATGTAACGACGGATGGCTTCATCGCCGTTAAAGAAGTTCAGCACGCCCAGTTCCGGCATCCAGGCAAACAAACCACCGCCCCACCCTCGCACGGCGACGCCGAGGGCGAAGGCGGCCACGGCGGCGAACTCGACGAGCACAAAGGCATACAGCGAACAACTGAAGAACTTCAGGCCCAGCAGTCGCAGGCGGCTGATCGGCCGTGCCAGCAGCAGACGCATCTGCCCGTCCTCGCTTTCCTTGGCCACGATGTCGCCACTGACGAGCGCGAGATAAAGCCCGCCCAGGAGGAAGAGCGAGAGGTTCATGATCAGCAGCGCGAAGGTGGGGGCGGAAATGTAGGTCTCCACGGCCTCGCCTTGCAGCGCGATCTGGCGTTTCAATCCTTCCTCACCCTTCATGAGCTTGATCACCAGCCACAGCGCCACCTGGAGCAACGCGAACGCGACAAAGCCCATGTAGCTGCGTTTGCGAGCGAAGAGCTTCCAGAGTTCAGCGCGAAGTTGGAACCAGAGAGTGGACATGGGGCGGCGGTCTCAGACGAGAAGCCGAAGAATCACAGGCGCACCACGAAGGCAACCGAACTCCGCACGATTTCATGATGAAAACCGTTGGAACCATGGCTGCCCTCGCCCTAACCCTCCCGGCCTTCCTGGCAGCCATCCCTTTCTCATCCACCATGTCCACCACCTCCGAACTCAACTGGAACTCCAAGCAACTCACCCACGGCTGGCAGCGCGCTGTCAATGCCTTCTACTGGGGTCTCGGGTTCAAGCCGGAAGACTTCAACAAGGCGCAGGTCGGGATCGGCACGCCGCTGCTCGATGGCAACCTGTGCAACGTCCACGCGCATGAGCTGGCCTTGCTGCTGAAGCAAGGCTGCGTGGACGCAGGGCTGATCGGATTTCCCTTTGGCGTGAGCTGCGTGAGCGACAACATCACGCAGGGACTCGAAGGCGGCGGCGCGTCGCTGGTGTCGCGCAACATGATCGCCAACGGTGCGGAGATGGTGGCCACGGCGCATTGCTACGATGCCTTGATCGGCGTGCATCACTGCGACAAGAACGGTCCCGGCTTTGCGATGGCACTCGCGCGCTCGAACCTGCCCGGACTCATCGTGAGCGGCGGCAGCATCATGCCGGGCTGTCACAAAGGTAGGCCTGTGACGATTCTCGACGCCCTGGATTCCCAAGCCCAGGCACGCATGGGGGCGATCACCACGGAGGAGAGTGAGACCATCATTTCGGTTTCTTGCCCCGGCCCCGGCGGCTGCGGCATCGCGGCTTCGTTCAACACCTGGGGCATCGCGAGCGAAGCCATCGGCCTCATGCTGCCGGACAGTTCCAGCATTCCTGCCATCGACGCCGAGAAGCGCGCGGAGTGCCTGCGTGTGGGCAAAGCCGTGCGCAACCTGCTGGAGAAGAACATCCGCCCGCGCGACATTCTGACGAAGACCGCCTTCACCAACGCGATGACCGCGATCGCGGCAGCGGGCGGCTCGACTAACGGCGTGATTCACCTGCTCGGGCTCGCCAAGGAAGCGTGCGTGGACTTCACGTTGTGCGACATCCAGGCCATCTGCCGCAAGACGCCGGTGTATGCGAACTTCGCCCCACGCGGTCGCGGCACGATGGTCGATCTGCATCGCATGGGCGGCACCGCGATGCTGCTGAAGCATCTGCTCAAGGCGGGTCTGCTCGACGGTTCGGCGCTCACCGTCACCGGCCAGACGCTGGCCGAGAACCTTGCTTCGGCACCCGACGTGCCCGCAGATCAGGATCTCATCGCGCCACTGGGCCAGCCCTTCAAAGACTACGCCGACATGCAGGTGTGCTTCGGTAACCTCGCGCCCGACGGCATTGTCTTCAAGGTCTGCAATACGCAACCGCCGCACTTCAAGGGCAAGGCGATCTGCTTCAACGATGCCCGTGCCGTGACGGATGCCGCTGCGGAAGGTCGCATCCAGCCAGGCCATATCGTCGTGCTTCGCAATCTCGGCCCCGTGGCCGCAGGCATGCCCGAGGTCGCCATCGCTACCGCTGCACTCGCGGTGCCGGAACTCGATGGCAAGGTCGCGCTCGTCTCCGACACGCGCGTCTCTGGTGTCTCGCACGGCAGCATCGGCGTGCATTGTGCGCCGGAGGCCATCGTCGGCGGTCCCATCGGCAGCGTGAAGGACGGCGACGAGATCGAGTTCGACCTCATGAAAGGCGAGATCACCTGCCATGTGGACTTTGATCGTCGCCTCAGCGGCGCGCGCCCCTTCAAGCACAAGCGCGGCTACCTCGCCGACTTCGCCGCCACGGTGAGCCAAGTGGACCAGGGCTGCGTGAGTCTGGATGTGGATCGCAGCTTGGTGGGGTGAGGGCAGAAGATGGATGAGCGTTTGGCAACATTTGAAAGCAAGACTGGATTTCTTCAGAGGTGCCGCTAGCTTGGCCACCCTCCGCGTCCCAACCCCTGGCGAGGCGGCGGTTCTTTCTCCATGTCATCCTCCGACTTCCAGTTTGATCTCATTGAATCCGTCATCGCGGACATCCGTGATGGCAAGATGGTGATCGTCACCGATGATGAGGACAGGGAGAATGAAGGCGATCTGGTTTGTGCAGCAGAAAAGGTGACGGCACAGCATGTGAACTTCATGGCCCATCACGCCTGTGGCCTGATCTGCGCGCCGATTACGGAAGAGCGCGCCCGAACACTGGGCCTGCCAGCGATGGTCGCGCGGAATCGTGAGGCGCTGTCCACCGCCTTCACCATCAGCGTCGATGCGGCAAACGGCATCACCACGGGCATCAGCGCCCAGGATCGCGCGGCCACCATGAAAGTGCTCGCTGATCCTCACAGCACTGCGGCGGATCTCGTGCAGCCTGGGCATGTATTTCCTTTGGCGGCCAAGCCGGGCGGTGTGCTACGCCGCGCTGGCCACACCGAGGCGGCAGTGGATCTCGCACGCATGGCGGGCTGCGAGCCTGCGGGGCTGATCTGCGAGATCATGAATGAAGACGGCACCATGGCGCGGATGCCGGAGTTGATGGTCTTCGCCAAGACTCACGGCCTCAAAATCTGCACCATAGAGTCGCTGATCAAGTATCGCCGTGACCGCGAGCGCATTGTTGATCGCGAGCAAGTGATCAAGATGCCGACCGACTACGGCGACTTCGAGCTGCATCTGTATCGCTCGAAGCTCAGCGATGAGCACCACCTTGCCCTCGTGAAGGGCAGCATCGACGATGGCGAGCCGGTGCTCGTCCGCGTGCACAGCGAGTGCCTCACCGGCGATGTTTTCGGCTCACGCCGCTGCGATTGCGGTGGTCAGTTGCACACGGCGCTGGCTCGTATCGAACAGGAAGGACGCGGCGTGCTGCTTTACATGCGTCAGGAAGGACGCGGCATCGGATTGCCCGCCAAGATCCACGCTTACAAGCTCCAGGAGCAAGGCTATGACACGGTGGAGGCGAACCTCAAGCTCGGCTTCCCGATGGACCTGCGCGACTACGGCCTCGGCGCACAGATCCTCTTTGATCTCGGCATCCGTAAGATCCGCCTCATGACCAACAACCCGCGCAAGGTCGTCGGTCTGCAAGGGCACAAACTCGAGATCATCGAGCAGGTGCCCATCAAGCTCGAGCCCAACGAGCACAACGCGAAGTATCTCGAAACCAAACGCGACAAGATGGGCCACGACATTTGAAATGATGAAGGTGGAAGGATGAAGAATGAAATCTTCTGACCCCTCTCCCCCTGAGTCATTTTTCATTCTTCCTACTTCACCCTTCATCCTTTACTTCCCGTGTCCCACGAAATCCCCAGCCGTCCCCAGCTCTTCAGCGAGCGCTGCCACATCGCGATCGTCGCGAGCAAATACAATCTGGTGTATGTCGATTCCATGCTCGATGCTGCGCGTGATGAGCTGCAGTTGATCGCGCCGAACACCACGCTGGCCGTTTATCGTGTGCCAGGTGCCTTCGAGATTCCTGTGACCGTGGAAAAGCTGCTGCGCACAACGGAGACGGATGCGGTGATCGCCCTCGGCGTCATCATTCGTGGCGAGACAGAACATGCCGATCTCGTGGGTGCCTCCGTGACCGATGCACTCCAGAATATTTCCATCACTCACGCCATTCCCATTGTGCATGAAGTGCTCCTGGTGAATGACGAGGAGCAAGCCGAAGCCCGCTGCATGGGCGAAGAAATCAACCGTGGCACCGAAGCCGCACGAACGGCGGTCAACATGATCAGCCTGTTCAAGAAAATGAACGCCGCCAAAAGCGCGTAACCATCAACTGACCTCCTCTCTCTAACAACTCATGGGACTCCGACGTGACGGCCGCGAAGCCGCAGTGCAATACCTCTTCGCTCACGAAGTGCATGAACCCTCCGGCACCAAAAGCGCGGATGAGATCATTGCCTTCTGGGAACTCCACAGCGCCCGCCCGCCTGTGAAAAAATTTGCCGATGAGTTGATCGGAGGCGTTCTCGCCCACATCGAGCAGATCGACGGCTACATCAGCGAAGCCTGCACCAACTTCCACATTTCGCGCATCGCCAGCGTTGATCGCAACATCCTCCGGCTGGCCATTTATGAGCTGCTGCACAAGCCTACCCTGGATGCTCCGGTGATCATCAATGAAGCAGTCGAGATCGCCAAGAAGTATGGCTCGCCTGAATCCCGGAGTTTTGTAAACGGCATAGTGGACCGTGTGGCACGGCAGGTGCGCACCCAGCTTCGCCGCCCTTCTCGGACAGATGCGGCTCCTGCACCCAAGCCGCAAGACGCTGCTGATGCAGCAGGCACGGATCAAGACTGACCTTTTTCGCATCCGATCATGGCTGGATTCTTCAAGTCACTCATCGCCAAGTTTAGCAAACCCGACTTCGATTGGGATGAGCTGGAGGCGGCTCTCATCGGTGGTGATCTCGGGCCGAAGCTCGCCATGCAAATCGTGGACGAATTGCGTGATCAAGGGCGCAAGCTGAATGGCCAGGACATCGTGCAAGTGGCTCGCGAGCATGTGCGGAAGATCATTCCGCCCTCGCTGCCACCGCTGCTGCCCTTCAACGATCGGCCCAAAGTGCTGCTTATCGTCGGCGTCAATGGCACTGGCAAAACCACATCCACCGCGAAGCTCGCGAGCTTGCTCACGAACAAGGGCAAAAAGGTCGTGCTCGCTGCTGCGGACACCTTTCGTGCTGCGGCTGTGGAGCAGCTCGAAGTGTGGGGCCAGCGCCTCAATATTCCCGTCGTGAAGGGTGCGCCGAACTGCGATCCGAGCGGTGTGTGCTTCGATGGTTATGATCGCGCGGTGAAGGAAAAAGCGGACTACCTCATCGTCGATACCGCCGGACGCTTGCACACGAAGCACAACCTCATGGAGGAGCTGAAGAAGCTCCATCGCATCCTGGGCAAAAAGGACCCGACTTCGCCCCATGAAGTGCTGCTGGTCGTCGATGCCACAACAGGGTCGAACGCCCTGATGCAGGCAAAAGAATTTCACAAAGCGATCCCGCTCACCGGGCTCATCGTCACCAAGCTCGATGGCAGCGGCAAGGGCGGCATCCTGGTGCCGATTTATCAGGAGATGAAAGTGCCCGCGCGCTTCATTGGTCTTGGTGAGCGCGCGGAAGACTTCCAGGCGTTTGATCCGAAGCAGTTCGTCGAAGAACTGCTCTGATCACGGGAACAACCCGCGTTGCTTCTTCGCCTCCCACACACGTTTCACGCCGAGAGCGAGCGCGGCCATGCGCATCGAGAGCTTTTGTTGTTTGGACATGTTCCAGGTGGACATGAAGGCGGTCTCCAGGATGCGGAAGAGTTTGTCCACCACCTCGGCCTCGGACCAGAAGAAGCTCTGCAAGTCCTGCACCCACTCGAAGTAGCTGACCACCACGCCGCCCGAATTGCACAGGATGTCGGGGATGACGAAGATGTCGCCGCGTTGATCGATGATCACATCGCCATCGGGAGTGGTCGGACCATTCGCACCTTCGGCCAGGATGCGACATTGCAGCTTCGCGGCGTTGGCGGCGGTGATCTGTCGTTCGAGGGCGCACGGAGCGAGCACGTCGCATTTCAGTTCGAGCAATTCAGCGTTCGTGATCGGCTCGGCACCAGCGAACCCCGCGACGGTTTTGCGCGCGGCGACGTGATCGTTGAGCGCGTTCAAGTCGATGCCGTTGGCGTTGTAGAGGCCACCATCTGCATCGCTCACGGCGATGATTTTCACGCCGTGCTTCGCCATCGAAGCCGCCGCCACGCTGCCGACATTGCCAAAGCCCTGCACGGCGGCAGTGCATTCATTTGCCTTCATGCCTAGCACATCCATGGCACGGCCAACGAGGTAACCCACACCGCGCCCGGTTGCTTCGCGGCGGCCCAGCGAGCCACCGAGGTTGACTGGCTTGCCGGTGACCACGCCAGGCACGCTGTGGCCGGCGTGAATGGAATACGAATCCATGATCCATGCCATGGTCTGCTCATTGGTGCCCACATCAGGCGCGGGGATGTCGATCTGCGGGCCGATGAAGGACACGATCTCCTGCGTGAAGCGTCGCGTGACGCGCTCCAACTCGCCAATGCTGAGCGTGCGCGGATCGCAGGCTACGCCGCCCTTGGCTCCGCCGTAAGGCAGGCCGGTGAGCGCACACTTCCAGCTCATCCACATCGCCAGCGCAGCCACCTCGCCGAGCCGCACATCGGGATGAAAGCGCAGCCCGCCCTTCGTTGGCCCCAGCGACAGATGATGCTGCACGCGATAGCCGGAGAAGACCCGCACCTCGCCGTTATCCATGCGCACAGGCACCGCGACGGTGAGGCTGCGTTTGGGGAACTTCACTCGATCACGATGCTCCTGTGGCATCTGGAGGAGATCGGCGACGAGGTCGAATTGCTCGCACGCCATGTCGAAGGTGGGATGCTTGTAAATTTCCATGCTGAAGCATACGTCGATGCGCTGTGGTTCAATGCATCATTGCTTGCGCATTCGCCATCACTTGGCCATCACTCGCGGATGGAAATCATCGAAGTTCACGGGCCGGAACTCGCGCCTTACATCGACGGTCTCGGTCAGCTCCGCATCGCGGTCTTTCGCGAGTATCCGTATCTCTACGACGGCTCGCTGGAGTATGAGCGCGACTACTTGAAAAGCTACCTGGACAGCCCGCGCAGCCTGGTGGCGCTCGTGCTGGATGAAGGCAAAGTCGTGGGCGCGACGACATGCATGCCGATGAGCGAAGAAGGTCCCGAGTTTCAGGCAGCGTTCACGAAGGCGGGCTACGATCTCGGCACGATCTGCTACTTCGGCGAGAGCATCCTGCTGCCCGAATATCGGGGTCGTGGCCTGGGCAAAGAGTTCTTCACCCGACGCGAAGCTCACGCACAAAAGCTCGGCTCCAGGATCACCACGTTCTGCGCGGTTGATCGTCCGACGGATCATCCGCGATGCCCTGCGGACTACGTTCCGCTCGACGGTCTGTGGACGAAGCAAGGCTACACGAAGCATCCCGAACTCCAGGCCACCTTCGTGTGGAAGGAGGTCGGCGAAGCCGTCGAGTCGCCCAAGACGCTCACCTTCTGGCTCAAGCACTGGTCATGAGAATCGACGCCTGGACCTTTGATGTCGGCACGACGGAAGATCACGTCGCAGCCATGTCCTCGCGCGTCGAGCAGAGCTGGGACGGCGGCGCGGACATCGTCTTGTTTCCTGAATACTCGTGGGCCGCGCTGCCCGGCTGCAAAGACGTGCGCGAGATGGCGGCGACGTTCTGGAGCATGATCGTGCCGAAGCTCCAGCAACGTCTCGCGCGCCCTGGCAAGATGGTGGTGCTCGGCACTGCGCCGTGTGTGGTCGAGGACGAGCTGCGCAATCGAGCGCCGATCCTGGTGAACGGCGAACTCATCGTGCAGGACAAGCTCTTCCTCACCCCGTGGGAGACGCAGTTCGCCGGTGGCAAGGCGTTGCAGCTCATCGAGTTCGCTGGCCTGCGCATCGCGGTGATCATCTGTCTGGACATCGAGATCCCTGAACTCAGCGTGCTGCTGCGCGGTCAAGGCGTGGACCTCATCCTGGTGCCCAGCGCGACAGAGACGGAGTTGGGCTGCGAGCGCGTGACGCGGTGTGCATCAGCTCGTTCGGTGGAGCTGGGCTGCGCGGTGGTGGTGAGTCCCTTGGTTGGCAAATGTTCGTCCGACCTCGTGGATGATAACCTCGGTCGGCTGGCATGTTACCTGCCTTCACAGGCGGTGTTTAAGACCATGAACCGCCGCGCTGAGAGCGACCTGCACGAGGCTGGCTTTCACTGCTTGAAGTCCGACATCGAATTTTCTAACCTGAATGCCATGCGGCAATCCGTTCACGAGACCAACCCCTCTTTGATTTCCTCATCAAAGATTGAACTTCCGCTGCTAACCCGGCACTAACGGTGCCCTCAACCCACACAACCCAAACACACCACACACCCATGAGCCTTATCTCGGAATTCAAAGACTTCGCCCTCAAAGGCAATGTGATCGACCTAGCAGTCGGTGTCGTCATCGGCGGCGCCTTCGGCAAACTTGTGGAGGGCGTCGTTAAAGGCGTCATCGAACCTGTTGTCGCACTCATCACTCAGAAAGGAAATGCTGATGCTATCCTGAACGGCTTCATGTCGCTGGGCTCCGGCATCATGAACTTCCTTATCCTCGCGGCAGTGGTGTTCTTCGTGTTTGTGAAACCGATGAACAAGATGAAGGCGCTGATGGAGAAGAAGGCTGCCGATGCGCCTCCTCCTGCCCCGCCCGCCGATGTGGCACTGCTCACCGAAATCCGTGATTTGCTGAAGAAGTAAGCGTTCTCCAACGATCTTGAAGCGGCCTGTTCAGCCTCGTGCTGGCAGGCCGCTTTTTTCTTGGCTTGTCATGCCGGGGACAAATTGATTTCATCGCCGCTCTCCAACCCGATCATGAGTTTCCTCGACCGTTCTGCCACCATCGCACCGCCCGGCTTCAACCGCTGGATGGTCCCGCCCGCCGCCATCGCCGTCCACATGTGCATCGGGCAGGTGTATGGGTTCAGCGTTTTCAAAAAGCCGCTCGCCAAAGCTCTCGGCATCGCATCACCCATCGCTGGCGACTGGAGTGAAGCCGATGTCGGCGTGGCTTATTCGATCGCGCTCGCGTTGCTCGGGATCTCGGCTGCCGTATTCGGCAAGTGGGTGGAACGCAGCGGCCCGCGCAAGACGATGCTGGCGAGCTGTGTGTGCTTTTGCGGTGGTTTGCTGCTCGCTGCGCTGGCGGTGAAGATTCACTCGATCTGGCTGCTCTATGCAGGCTACGGATTGCTCGGCGGCATTGGGCTTGGCCTGGGCTACATCTCGCCCGTGTCCACGTTGATGAAGTGGTTCCCGGACAGGCCCGGCATGGCCACCGGCATGGCGATCATGGGCTTCGGTGGCGGCGCGCTGATCGGTGCCCCGCTCGCGGAAGAACTCATGAAGCACTTCGCCAGCGCCACCTCCGTGGGTGCCAGCGAGGCGATGATGGTGATGGCAGCTCTATATTGCGTCTCGATGCTGGTCGGTGCCATCACGGTGCGTGTGCCTGCGGATGACTGGAAACCTGACGGGTTCGTGGCCAAGGCAACGAAAGCCACGGCCATCCAGGTCAGCGTGGATCAGGCGTGGAAGACGCCGCAGTTCTGGCTGCTGTGGGTGGTGCTCTGTCTGAACGTGACGGCTGGCATTGGCATCCTCGGTCAGGCTTCGCCGATGATTCAGGACATGTTCAAGGTCACGCCTGCGGCTGCGGCTGGCTACGTGGGCCTGCTTTCCATCTTCAATCTCAGCGGCCGATTCCTGTGGTCCACAGTCTCCGATCTCACCGGTCGCAAAGGGGCTTACTGCATCTACTTCATCCTCGGCGCGGCGCTCTACAGCCTCGTGCCATGGACGCAAAGCGGCGGGCATCTCACGCTCTTCGTCGCCGTCACAGGCATCATCATCACGATGTATGGCGGCGGCTTTGCCACGATCCCGGCTTACTTGAAGGACATGTTCGGCACGTATCAGGTGGGTGCGATTCACGGACGACTGATCACCTCGTGGTCGCTGGCGGCCATCGTGGGGCCTCAACTCGTTGATCGCATCTCTGCTGCCAAAAAAGCCGCCGGTCTGCCGCCGGGCGAAGCCTACAACTTCACGCTGCAACTCATGGCCGGATTGCTCATCATTGGCCTCATCGCCAACCTTCTCGTGAAGCCCGTGGATCCGAAGCACTACGTGCCGCTCTACGCTGACAACTCCAAGTAATCCCCGCACATGAAACTCGTCCTCGCCTGGCTCTTTGTGGTGCTGCCCCTCGCCTGGGGTGTGACTCAGTCCGTGAAGAAATCGATGCCGCTGTTCAGTGGTGGCGCTCCTGCCGCTGCTGCGCATGCTGTGAAGTAGCACAGAGCGGCAAGTGCGGGGCATCGCTTCTTGCTCTTTGATTCAAGCCGTTTACTCTGCGCGCGGATCGGCCGGGGATGACCGCGCGTCGGGTCGCAAGATCGCAGACGTGAGGAAAGTCCGGACACCACAGGGCAGCATGCCGCGCGCAAGCGTTGGAGGTTGCGGGCGCAAGCCACAACAATGGAAAGTGTCACAGAAAACAAACCGCCTCGCGCAAGCGAGGTAAGGGTGAAAAGGCGAGGTAAAAGCTCACCGCTCCGACAGTAATGAAGGAGGCATGACAAACCCCATGCGGTGCAAGACAGAACAGGACCAAGAGCGGCCCGCTCGCAACCTGCCGAAAGGCAGGGGATACGTCCGGGTAATAGTCGCGTAGATAAATGGTCATCACTGGCGCTGAAAGGCGACGGCACAGAATCCGGCTTACACCGGCCGATCCACTTGCTCATTTCACAGGCCGTTCGCCGGAAGGTTTCTCTGGCGGGGTTTCAATAATACATGTTCACGCTCCGGTTTCCAATACGCCAGGTCTCTTGAGGCACGGCGTTGGGATGCCGGAAGTCGATGTCATCACTTCGCCGCGTCGCGTGGTCCCCAGGGTTCGAGGTTGTTCAGGGCTTTGGCTTGCAGCGCGGCATAGACTTCGGGCAGGTCGAGGCGGGCGAGCGAGTCGGGCAGCAGCAGGGCGAAGGGGCACTTGTAGTCGGGGTCCTCGGCGATCCCGGCGTAGCTGGCGAGCACGTGCTTGAGGGTGACTTGCTTCACGCGATCACTGAGCAGTGCGGCGAAGGCGGTGGGTAGCGCGCCCCAGCCGAGACCGGCGAGGTGGATGGTCTCGTGCTCGTGCGTGGCGAGCCAGTCGATGACGCGCAGCACATCGAAGGTCCGCAGGCCTAACAAGGGCTTGTCGAGCATCACGCCGTGCGCGGCGTAGAAGTAGTGGCTGCCGTAGAGCGAGTCGAACTGATTGCTGCCGCAGGTGTTGGGCTGGGTGTCGCCGATGCCGCGCACATCCATCGCGTAGATGGCGGCGTCGGGGTTTGCTTTGATCAAGTCGGCGAGCATGGGCTCCTCGCGCAGCTCGGCATCAGCGGAGCGATGCGAAAGGTAGAGCACGGCGTGCTTCGGTCCGCGCGTGGGGCGCGAGGTGAAGCCAGGCTCATCGTAGAGCCGGGTGACGATGAGTTCGACCTCCTCATCCACCTTGAGCGCGTAGCAGCAGTAGCCCTTCGACGGATACTTGCGTGCGCCAGCGCTGCGCAGGATGCGATAGGTGAGCGGTGCCTTGGTCTCTGGCATCTTCAGAAGACCGCGCAGCGTGGTGGCGACGTCGCCATGCGGCATCTCGCTGAGCTGTTTCTTGAGCGCGAGCGACTTCTCCTGCGTGAACGTGCTGAGCAGTTTGGAGCCGAGTTCATCCACGTTGCCCTTCGGCGTGCACCAGAGCGTTTCGTCCTTCTCGATAGTGATCGCGGGCTCGGCCTTCGCGTCGGAGATTTGGGTGACGCTGTTGAAGAAGCGATACATCGCCTCGCGGTTGGCCTGCGTGTAGCCGTGCGGGTCGGGGCCGACCTGGAGCTGGATGTTGTCCGGCTTGCCGAGCAAGGTGTAGAGCTGCTTCAGGCGCTCGAAGGATTCCTTGCCACCGCGCGCATCGAAGAAGTCCTTCTCCTGCGTGCAGATGATGACCGGCTTCGGTGCCATGCAGGCGAGGAAGTCGCTGTGATCGAGTCCGAACGAAAGCACACGCGGCGGGCACTGCTCGGTGTCGGCGGGCAGTTCGTTCTCCACGTTGTGTAGGAAGGTGGTCACGAAGCACGCGGGCGCGGCCATGGTCCAGCGATCGTCCAGACCCGCGAGCCAGGTGGTCTGCGTGCCGCCGCCGGAGTTGCCAGTGACGCCGACATGCTGGGGATCGACTTCCTCGCGCGTGAGCAAGTAGTCGAGCGCGCGGATGCCATCCCAGGCGAACCATGAGCCGATGAACTCGCCCACGAGGCTCATCTGATTGCCCATCTGGATGTGCTCGGTGGTGGTGCCTTTGAGTTTGGACTTCGGGAATCTGACTGGCCACTGGACGCGCTCGCCCTGACCCACGGGATCAAAGATGAGCACGACGTAGCCTTGGCGGGCGAGCCCCTGCGCGAAGCTCTGATAAGCCTCCGCGCCCTTGCCATTGTCCGAGTGGCCGCATGTTCCCACCACGGCGGGCAGCGGGAACTTGCGACCGGTGGGCACATAGAGATTGCTGGTGACGAGGTAGCCTGGGCGGCTCTCGAAGAGGACCTTCTCGATCTTGTAGCCATCGCGCTCGACTACGCCGGTGACCTTGGCGTTGAGCGGTGTCTTCTCCGGCATCGGGCCGAAGCACTCGCGGATGAAGAGCTTGCACGTCTCCACATATTTCTCGGCGTCGGCTTTCGATTTGAGCGCGGCACGTCGTGCATTGCCCACGGCTTCCGCCTTGGTCACTTCGCTGGTGAGCCACTCCTGCATCATCGTGGGGAAGCGATTCAGCGGCGGCAGTTCGGCGACGGGCTTGGTGGCGGACGCCGTCTGCGCGACCAGCCGCGAGGATGAGAAAGGACTGACAAGTGCGGTGGAGGCGAGGGCCTGGAGAAAGTGGCGACGATGGTGCATGGCGGTGGTTGTATCAGGACCGGAGGGGCCTTGAAAACACGAAGTTCGGTGCGGCTCCTTGCAAAACTCAACGCCCAGCTTGTCACAGGGGTAATGCTCGCGCATCTTGGGCGACTTTTTCACCCATGTCAGCGCCGAGTCTTTTCAGGCACTACCAGATCGTTCAGGACGCCGAGGGCAACAACGTCGAGTTGATTCGCTCCACGGAGCAGGTGACCGTGCTGGCGTTTGACAATGAAGCGCTGGAGTTTGTGCATTGCCATGTGCTGCTCGATCCGCTGAAGAATCGCGAGGCCTTCGTCGAGGGCTGCCAGACCTTGCAACGCAGCGGGCACCCCTTGCTCGCGGCGCTCGTCGATCAGGGCGAGGACGATGGCAATCCCTTCTACATCACGAGCAATGTCGATGGCGAGACGTTGCGTGGTTACTTGCAGCGGCAGGCAGAGATTCCGCTATGGCTGGCGGCCATGCTGGCCACGCGCTCGCTCGATGCGGCAGTGGCGCTCAGTGAGCGGGGCGACTTCGTGCCAGACCAGCCCTTGGATAGTTTCCGCGTGGTGCAGGTGGGCACCTCGGCCCTGCAAGTGATGGTGGCAGACTACCGGCTGCTGGAAAACCCTTCGCGGGCGAAGGCACGGCTGATCAAGTCGAACTTCGAGCGCCAGGCCAAGTTCCTCCGCACCTTCCTGCGTGAGCAGGGCGCGGGTGCGGGACCCACCTTGCCCGATGCACTGCTGAGCTGTGTGGACTTCGCCGAGCTGCTGGGCAGCACCTTGTCCTCAGGCGGGCCGGGGCTTTCCAGCTCGATGATCGATCTGCGCAACGCGCTGCAAAAGATGGTCCCCGATCATCTCGCGGGCGAGATTCCCACATCGCAAAAGCCTCGTGCTCTGATCGCTCCGCTGCTGGCCACGTATCAAGAAGTCGCTCGTGGCGTGGTCAATCTGGTGCGCATCCAGAGCCAGCGCCTGGACATGGCGAACCCGTATTCCATGCGTGGCACTCTCACCCGCACCGGCCGCCCCGTGCTGGTGGAGCAGGTGCCGCCGCTGCGCCTGGCGGGCAAGCTGGTGCTGGAGACCAACAAGCAGGTGCAGAAGCTGGCGAAAAAGCGCGAGTTCTCCGCCTTGGTCCCGGTGCCCTTGTTGAACGAAGGCGAGGCCCTCACCTGCATGGCCGAGGACGTGGTGGATGGCATTCCGCTCGCGGAGATTTTGCGCGAGCGCGGGAGCCTGAATGTGGCCGAATCGTATGTGGTGCTCGCCGGTGTGGATGCCGCGCTGAGCCAGATGGAAAAGGCCAGCCTGCGCACTTGGAAGCTGCGGCTGGAAGACATCTTCCTGCTCACCGGATTCGGCCGTGATGATCCGCGCACCGCTCGACTGCTGTCCACGAAGATCAATGAATGGCCCTCCTTCACGGTGATGCTACGCGCGCATCCCACGCTGGGCTCCATGTCCTGCCGCGGTATCAATCCGGCATCCGTGCTGCCGCCTTCGGTGGCGCGCCAGACTTCGTGGAAGGCTGGCTGGATGGCGGCGCTAGGCAAGTTCCTGCTCGGCATCGAAGACATCGGCAAGGAGACAGCTCGCGACCGTGAGAGTGTGGCCCGGTTGTTCGAAGACGAGATCGTCAAGGCACGCGAAGGCCAGAGCGGCTCGCGCAGCGATCTGCTGGCCCGCTTTGCCCGTGTGATCCAGCACTACGATCTGGTCGCTCC
Source organism: Verrucomicrobiota bacterium (assembly GCA_963204975.1). Lineage (GTDB taxonomy): Bacteria > Verrucomicrobiota > Verrucomicrobiia > Verrucomicrobiales > Verrucomicrobiaceae > JAEUHN01. The sequence goes on from CAUJJC010000325.1 coordinate 15,184, forward strand.
CACACCCATTACTGCCGAGGAGCCGAAGTCCAAGCCCCTGCCGATTTCACGAACGACCAAGCGTGTGGAGCAGGCCGAACCTGCGCCCGCAGCCCAGCCGACTTCTGCGCCTGCGCCTCTGACGAAGCCCCTGGCCCCGGTCAAAGCAGCGCCCGTGGTGGCACTACCTTCGCTCCCAGGAGCTGGCGCGGTGCTCTCAGCGGGAGCGATGCCTGACATTGATGGCGATGACAGCGTGGGCTTCGCAGAACTGCTCTTCAAAGGGCCGGGCGTGGCAGGCACCCCTGTGGGTGGTGCTTGGGGGAAGGGTGCGAGCGAGGACTTCGCCACGGGCGAGGTGGGTGGATGGGGGGCGATGGAGCCGGTGGATTCCAGCCCGTGGTGGTTGAAGGCCTCCGTGTTCATCGGTGGCTCGATGGTGGCTGGTGCCCTGCTGGCGCAGTTGAGCGGTCACGCCATCTGGCAGAAACACGCCCTGCCGCGTGTGCCTGCTGCTGCATCGCAGGCGAAAGGTGGCTAGGCGTCTCTGGTCCGATCTCCAAACGCGCGTGGAATGAACACGTCGTTCGCGGATTGAGGGAAACCATGAACGATTGAGGCTCGTTCAGAGAAAAATTTCACAACAAGTGCCCTTCGGTGTCGTCTCTTCTGCACGCAGTCGAGCCCGCGAGGGTAAGCCGACCGCCTTTTCGACAAAACCCAAACATCCCCCTAGAACCAACCCATGAACAAAAAGACACTCCTCACCACCGCCTTGCTGGCCACGGCGATCGGCATCGGTGGCTCCCGCCTTGTGCAGGCCGAGAAACCTGCCGTGGAAAAACCAGCGGCCAAGATCACGGCCGATGAATTCCGCAAGCGACTGACGAAAGACGATTCCGCGCTGCCCGGCGGAGGCCAGCTCCAGATGAGCTATGCCAGTGTGGTCGAGAAAATCCTGCCCAGCGTGGTGCTCGTCACTTCCTCCGTGCCGGTGAAGACGCCAGGCATGGATCGAGTGCCACCGCAGATGCGTGAATTCTTCCGGCGATTTTATGGAATGGACCCCTTCGAAGGTGAAGATGGATTTGGCCAGGATGACGATGCCCCGCAGCCACGCGGACGCGGAGGTCGCCCGAACCCTCATCAAGATGCTCCTTCCCAAAAAGGCACCGGCTCAGGCGTGATCGTCACCACCGATGGCTACATCCTCACCAACAACCACGTCGTTGAAGATGCGGACAAGATTGAAGTGACCGTGGGCAATGGCGAGACCAAGACCTACACTGCCAAGGTGATCGGCACCGACCCGATGACGGATGTGGCCGTGCTCAAAATCGAGGCCACAGGCCTGCCTGCCGCCACCATTGGTGACAGCGCCAAACTACGGGTGGGCGACATCGTCCTCGCCGCTGGCAATCCAATGGAACTCTCCCAGACCGTCACCCAGGGCATCGTCAGCGCCATGGGCCGCACCAGTATGGGCATCGTCCATCAGGGCCAGAGGGCTGGCATTGAAAACTTCATCCAGACCGATGCCGCGATTAATCCAGGTAACTCGGGTGGTCCGCTCGTTGATGCGATGGGCCGCGTGATCGGCATCAACACTGCCATCATGACCCGCACCGGTATGAACGCGGGCATTGGCTTCTCCATTCCGATCAACCTCGCTCTGCGAATTGGTGAAGACTTGCTCGACGATGGCAAGGTCTCGCGTGGTTTCCTCGGTGTGGGCGATATGCAGGCTGTGTCTCCCGAGGATGCCAAGTCCATGGGCGTCGGTGAGCAAGGCGGCGTGCTCGTCGGCCTCGTCGTTGAGGACTCACCCGCTGCCAAGGCTGGCGTGCAGGCCGGAGATGTGGTGGTCCGAGTGGGTGGCCAGCATGTGGACAATCCCGCCGCTCTTCGCAGCCTCGTGGCGAGCGCCGCTCCGGGCGCGCCTGTCGCCATCGACCTCGTTCGTGATGGCAAGGTGATCAAGGTCAGCGCCAATCTCAGCGCCATGTCCGATGAAGAACTGGCCAAGCGCATCACGGACCCCAATGCCCCATTGGGTGGCCAGAAGGCTGCCGCTCCGGCCAAGTTCATCAAAGGCGTCACCGCTCAGGACCTGACCGATGGACTGCGCAAGCGTTACGAAGTTCCCGCCGAACTGAAAGCTGGCGTGGTCGTCGTTGCCATTGAGCCCAACACTGCGGCAGCTGGTTCAGGACTCGAAGAAGGCGATGTGATTGTCTCCATTAACAACAAGCCTGTCACCAACCTCGCCGAGGCCAAGACCATGGCCAGCAAGAGCGAAGGCGTGCTAGGCTTGCGCATCAGCAGGAAAGGAGCCCGCCAGTTCATCGTCATCCGCGAGGACGGCAAGAACGAGTAGCGGACTGAATGCTGGCGTCTGGACGCCTGATGCTGGATTCAACTCAACGCCCGTGCTTCGAAAGGAGCGCGGGCTTTTTGTTGGCGAGATGCCAGCTACCCAAGCCCCAGCCGCTTCGCCAGCTCCACGGGATCCATATTGACCAGATCATGCACGGCGATGTCGGCGAGCGTGAGCTTCTCGATGGGATGCGTCGTCGCGATGCCCACCACCTTCATGCCACCAGCCTTGCCTGCCTCGATACCGACGAAGGCGTCTTCGAAGACCACGCAGCGCGAAGGCGGGCGGTCGAGCCGCTGAGCGCCTTTCAAGAACACCTCGGGGTCCGGCTTGCCGCGTGTCACATCATCAGCGCTGACGATGGCGTCGAACAGGCCTTCGAGCCCGGCCATCTCGATCACGGTGTCGATATTTTTGCGCGGAGTCGATGAACCCACAGACGCCGGAATGCCTGCTGCGCGGGCCGCCTTGAGAAAGTCCTTCACGCCTGGCAGCGCCTCGATGCCATCTCGACGAAGGATGTCGCGATACAGCTCCTCCTTGCGATCACCGAGTGCGATGATGCGCTCCTGATTGCCTTCCAGTTCCGGCATCCAGAGCGGCATGATGCTCTGATTTCTCATGCCGAAGGTCTTCTTGAAAAACCCCTCGGGCAGCGGCCTGCCCAGCTCCGCCGATAACAGTGCCCAGCTCTCCTCATGCTGCGCGTGAGAGTCGATCACCACGCCATCCCAATCGAATAGAAAACCTATGTCCATCGCGGTCTGTGGCCCGCGTGGTGCCTTTGATCAAGCACACAAAGCCATTGCGTTGTCTTGGAGTCCTTACTTCATTCGCGCCCGCCATGTCCATCTCTGCCTCCGCCAAGAATTTCCTCCTCGAACTCCTGAACACGCCTAGCCCCACGGGCTTTGAAATCGGAGGTCAGCGCAAGTGGGCGACGTATGTGGGGCAGTTCGCCGATCAGGTCGAAAACGATGCGTATGGCACTGCCTGGGCCACGCTTTCAGGCTCCGACAAGAAGGGCAAGCGCATCATGTTCGAGGCCCACGCCGACGAGATCGGCTACATGGTGAAGCACATCAATGACGACGGCTTCATCTACGTGGATCGCGTGGGTGGATCGGATGCGGCGACCGGGCGTGGCCGACGAGTGGACATCATGGGCGACCACGGAATCGTCCGCGGCATCATTGGCAACATCGCCATTCACATTCGCGACAAGGACAACGAAAAGGTCCCCCAGCCTCACGAACTCGTCGTCGATATCGGCGTTTCCTCAGCCAAGGAAGTCCTCAAGGCGGGCATTCGCGTGGGCCATGTGATGGTCTATTCCGATGCCGCCGAGTTCATGGGCCACAACAAGCTCATGGGCCGCGCCATCGACAATCGCATCGGCGGCTTCATCATCGCCGAGGTCATTGACCGTTTGAGCAAAAAGAAGAAACGCCAAGCCTCGACCGTGATCGCCGTCAATGCCGTGCAGGAAGAAATCGGCGGCAATGGCGCAGCGATGGTGGCGCATCGCCTCGTGCCTGATCTTGCCATCGTGCTCGACGTCACCCACGCCACCGACTCGCCCGGCGTGAGCAAAGAGAAGCATGGCAAGGTGAAACTTGGGGGCGGTCCATCGCTCACCCACGGCAGCGCGAATCATCCGCTCGTGGTGAAGCGCCTCATGGAAGTCGCCGAGAAACAGGGCATCCCACTCCAGCACGAATCATCCTCGCGATTCACTGGCACCGACACGGATGTCATCTTCAAGCAGCAAGGCGGCATCCCCAGTGCGCTTGTTTCACTGCCACTGCGCTACATGCACAGCGTGGTTGAGATGGCGGACATGCAGGACGTGCAGCAGGTCATCCATCTCCTCGTCGCCTTTGCGGAAAGCGTCCGCGCTTCGGATCACTTTGGGGTTCGGCTTTAGCCGCAGGCTGCGCCACCTCGCCCGCACGGACGCGAATCAGGATCTTGTCCACACTCTCGATCAGCCGGTAGTTCAGGCGATTTCGCTGATACTTGCGGAAGAGCACATCGCGCAGAGCTTCCCAGAGTTCCAGCTCCGGCTCTTCGATCACCGGCCAGTCGAGATCCTCAGGCGTCGTGTTGGCGAAGTTCCAGCGCTTGCCATCGAAGTGCGCACGAAAGTAGTGCTTCCCTCCCTGGGGTCGGGTTTCGTGCCATTCGTGGACTTGGTTCTTCGTCATGCGCGGTGATTCTGGTTTGCGCGCCGAGGATGCGTTGCAATGTGCGTGATGCAACCAGTCAAAGCAGACTATCGTGCCCTCTTGAGCCTTGTGATATTCATCACAGGCGTCCTCGTCGTGGGCGCACTGCTGGCTCCACCACTCTTCTTTGTCACTCAGTCGGTGATTCAATCTCATCCCGAGGGTGCGCTCGCCAGTCTCCTCGCGAAAAAGGAATTCCCTTCCTACTTCAATCGCGCCGCGATGCTCGCCGCCTTCATCGGCCTCGTGCCCTTGCTAAGATCATTGCGACTCTCCTGGTCAGCGATCATCGGCGACGTGAGCGCGCGTGCCGGATGGAAGCAGTTGCTCGCCGGCATCCTTTTCGCCCTCGCAGGCATCCTCGTCATGGCCTTGGTCTGCCTGGAAACTCAAGCCTGCCGGATGAAGCCCGATCCTGCCTGGTCCGGTTGGGTGATGCCCGTGGTCTCGGGGCTCACCGTCGCCACGCTGGAGGAAATCTTATTCCGTGGAGCCATTCTCGGCATCCTCTGCCACTCGCTCGGCATCCGCCGCGGACTGTGGTGGACCACGGGCCTCTTCGCCCTCGTCCACTTCCTCAAACCGCCCGTCGATGGAGCCATCGCTGGGTCCGATGTCACCTGGTCGTCCGGCTTCTGGGTGATCACCCAGCTCTTCCGAGGCTTCAGCGCGTGGAACAACTTCGTGGGCGAATTCCTCCTGCTCGCCGCTGTGGGCTGGGCGCTCGCCGAGGCCCGCGTGAAGAGCCATGGCCTCTGGTGGAGCATCGGCCTGCACGCTGGGTGGGTCATGGGAATGAAGTATTTCGGACAAATCGTGAAGACCACGCCCGCGCTCCGTGATGGTGACCTCGCCCCCTGGATGGTGCGCAACACCTGCAAGTCCATCGTCAGCCCCATCGTGGGCGTCGTGCCCGTGCTCGCCGTGCTGCTCACCGCCATCGCCGCCCTGTGGTGGCTTCGATTTCGATCCAGTGAGAAAGCCATTGCCAGCGCGACAAAATAAACGCAAGTAAGCCCCGCATCGCACTCAGCCCGAGTGGCGGAATTGGTAGACGCGCCAGACTTAGGATCTGGTTTGGTAACAAGTGCAGGTTCGAGTCCTGTCTCGGGTAGAAGCTTCGCTGGCACGATGCGGCGACTGCTATTTCTTCTTCCCGGTGAGTTCCAGATAGATGTCCTCCAGCGACTGCTGCTCCGGTGCCCAGCTCTCGATTCGGACGCCGCCTTCGACGAGGGCTTTGACGAACTCGGGACCGGTGACGTCGGCGGGCAACTCCACCAGACCCTTTTTGTTTAAGGTCGCACCAAGCTTCAGCGTCACGGCGTCGGCCTCGCGGATGTCAGAGGTGACGAGTTGGTAGCGAGGCCGACCGCTTTTGTTTCGACCGAGCGAGCCTTCATACACCTTGCGACCTTCCTTGAGAATCACGCAGCGGTCACACATGAGATCGACTTCGGCCAGGAGATGCGAGTTGAGCAGAATGGTCATGCCCCACTCGGCGCGCAGGCGCAGGATCGTCTCGCGAAACTCGCGGATGCCCTCAGGATCAAGGCCATCCGTCGGCTCGTCGAGCAGCAGGCACTGCGGTCTCGGCAGCAGTGCCTGGGCGAGGGCAAGGCGCTGCCTCATGCCGTGACTGTAGGTGCCCGTCTTCTTGTTCGCCGCGTGCGTGAGATTGACCATGGCCAGGATGCGGCCGGCTTCCTTCTCATCCCACCAGCCGGAGAGCGAGCACAGCACGCGCAGGTTCTCCCAGCCCGTGAGGTAGTCGTAAAACACTGCCGACTCAAAGATTGCCCCAATGCTTCGCAACGCCCGCGCTCGCTGCGTCTGCACCGAGGCACCATCGATGAAAACCTCGCCGCTGTCCGGACGCACCATGCCCAGCATGATGCCCACGATCGTCGATTTGCCCGCGCCGTTGTGCCCGAGCAAGCCCACGATCTCACCCGCCTCGACCGTGAAGCTGACATTGTTGAGCGCAGGCTTTGCGCCCTTGCTCCAGACTTTGCAGAGTGAGCGGGCTTCGATCATCGACGGCGTCCCATGCGGTTTTGCAGTTCTTCCATCAGCGGCGCGAGGTTGAGCTTCTGCGCGTCGGTGCCGTTCTTGTAGTAGTCGGCGATGTTGCCTTCCACCAGCTTATCAAAGACTTGGTTGTCGGCTTCGGTGAGCTGCTCCATCGACGAGGCACCGCCGGCATTGCGACGCAGCGAGCCGCGGGCGTTGCCGATATACTTGCGGCGCTCGTCCTTGCTCAGCAGTGACCACGCTTTCATCAATGGCTGCACCTGCGCCTCGACAATCACGGACAGATAGTGTTTCCGCTCTGCCTCGGTGAGATCGGCCATGAAGAGCATCATATCACCGCCTGTGTCCTCATCGCGCATCGTGCGGCGCTGCTCCATGTCGAGCATCGTGTAGAATTTCGCTACGCGGTCCAGATACGCCGTGCGCTCCGCTTGCGAGGGCTTCTTGCCATGTTTCCAAGGCGGATCACGCACGAGGTCATAGACCTTCTCCGGCGTGGAAATCGAGTCCTCCGTGCTGCTCATCACGATAGCGACGCCCGACCAGATGATGGCCAGGGCAATCAGCGTGGGGATGAGGATCGAGGGTCTCATGTGGGTTTGGGTTCGCGTCGAAACCGAGAGATGTGCATACTCGACATAAACCTGTCAGCAAATCAATCGTCGCCCATGCCAAGGACCAACATTGAGATCGGAAGAGATTACGAGCGCTACGTCGGATATCGCTACGAGATGGAAGGCTGGCAGGTCATATATCGGGGCATTCTCCGAGGCAAGGCTGATCAAGGGCGCGATCTCGTTTGCCATCGGGAAGACAGCGTTCACATCGTTCAATGTAAGTGCTGGTCAAGTTCAGTTGAAATTGACTGTGAGGTTGTGGAGAAGCTGTATCAAACGACGAAGGTTTATCGTCAAGTGGCACAGCCGTTTGGTCAGCTTGATTTGGCGTTTGGAATACATGCTCGCCGCCGAATCTCACCTGTTCTTATCACCTCAACAGGTATTTCGCAGGATGCGCACGAGCTGGCTGCTCAGCGTGGTGTATTAATCAAACCATCCTTCCAACTTCAGCCCTATCACAAAGTTAAGTGTGTCCTCAGGACTCGGAATTACTACCTGGAGCAAGACTACTTATACGACTCGATTGAGATGCGCGTTGGCGATGGAGATCGGTATGTAGCGAGCGAGACCGACGCAAGAGAGTTGGGATTTCAGCACGCCGGTGAATCGATAGCCCTATTTGCGGCAAGGAGGTCCACCGTTCTTCCGACATCGATACGAAACGCTATTGCTGACAAACACAGCCTAACTACGGGTCGCCAAGACATGGGAGAGGATCGTTCCGGTTGCCTCACACTGCTGACCAATTTTGCGCGATTGCTGGGCCTCCGAAGGCTAAGACTAACTCCCGAACTTGGAACTTGGCAGCCCGTCAGCGCTGATGAAGCCGCCGAAGACATGCGTCAGATGCTTCTCGGCTAGCCTGCGGATGAAAAGATTTTTGGGTATGTCAGTTTCCATGCGGCAATGTTTTCGGCGACTTGGTTGGACACCCATGCGCACTCGTCAACGGTCTTTGGCAAATGCGGCAGCCACGGCTCCGAATTGTCCGGCGTGCGCACCTGCTTCGCTCCGGGTGGCCGCGCCGCCTCACGAAGACGGGCTATCCGGCGCTCCGCGATCATGCGCGAGTAGCGTCGCTTCAGCTCGTCGATGCTGGGCCGGTATTGCTTCATGGTGGCGGAGATAACAGGACTCTTGGCGATTGGTAAAAGGCATCACGAGGGTTTGCGGCTACCAGCGAGCTTGCGCACGAACGACTTCTTGAAGTCGTCCATCTCCTCGTTTTTCAGCAGCAGGCTGACGGCGAAATAGACGCCAGCGGCGATGCTCATGACGAGGCCGAGTAACACCGCGCGCACGATGACATTGTGAGCTTCCCAATCGCTCAGAATCGTGAGCTGACAGGTCCAGCACACGGCAGCCATGCAGAGTGAAGCAACGATGATCTTGATGCCCGAGTCCATGAGCGCACGCCCACCGAGCCTGCCAGTGTGGCGGCGCATGGCGATGAAGAGGCAGATGAAATTCAGGGCCGCACCGATGCTGGTTGTGAGTGCCAGGAAGCGATGATCCAGGTGCATCTGGATCACGAGGATGTAGTTGAGCACACTGGTGATGAGCACGGTGATCACACTCACGATCATGGGCACAAAGCGCTTGTCGATGGCATAAAAGGCGGGCTGCAGGACCTTCAGCCCGCTGTAGAAAAACAGGCCCAGGGAGTAGGTTTGCAGCGCCACGGCGCAGCCAGGAACGTGAAGCGGGTTTTCTTTGGCGCTGCCATTGCCATAGACGAGGGACATGATGGGATACGCCAGCATTCCCAGGCCCACGGCGCTGGGAACGCTGAGAAGGGCACCCATGCGCAGTGCTTTGCTAAGCGTCTGGCGGAAGTCATCGCCGATGCCGTTCGCCGCCATGCGGGCCAGCGTGGGGAGGGAGACGGTAGCCAGTCCCACCCCGAACAAGCCGAGGGGCAACTGCATCAGGCGGAACGCGCTGTAGAGCCAGGTCACAGGCCCATCGCCAGCCACATGGGAGGCGAAGATGGCGTTCATCATCACGCTCACCTGCACCACGCTGCCGCTGATGACTGCGGGCCACATCAGCGAGAGCGTGTGCCGAACGCCGCTGTCCTTCCAGTCGAAATCGAACCCAAATGTGAATCCCACTTTCTTCAAGGAGGGCAGTTGCACCGCGAGTTGAAGCACGCCGCCCACCAGCGTGCCAATCGCAAAGCCGATGACCGCCGTCTTGCCGAAGGCCGGATCGAGCCACCAGCCCACGAGTCCACCGACGAGCATGCTGCCCACGTTGAAGAAGGTGGAACTCATGGCCGGCATGAAGAAGACCTTTCGCGCATTGAGCATGCCCATCACCAGCGCCGCTAGTGAGACGAGCAGGATGAAAGGATACATTATGCGCGCCAGCAGGATGGTGAACTCGAGCTTCTCAGTCAGCGCCTCAGCGCTCAGTGCATTCTCGGGGTTCGATGGGTTGCGCCAGCCGGAGGCCAGCACCCAGATGATCCAGGGCGCGAGCAGCACTCCGAGAGCTGAGATCAGCGTCATGAAAAAGGAGGCCAGCGTCATCATCTTCCGCGCCAGCTTCCATGCTGCCGCCTCGCCCTCGGCCTGGGTTTTCTTCGTGAACACGGTGATGAAGGCGGTGCTCAGGGCGCCTTCGGCGAAGAGGTCGCGCAGCATGTTCGGGGCCTTGAAGGCCATGTTGAAGCAGTCCAGCCATCGCAGATTCGCACCGGCAAACAGCATGCTGAGGACGACCTCCCGCACCAGTCCCAGCACGCGCGAGCAAAGGATGGCGATCGAGACGAGCCCCAACGCGCGGGCGGTGCCTCGGGCTTCGTTCTTTGCGTCGGCGGTGGCAGCAGAAGTATCGGACATGAGCCGCGCATAGTGCGGTGACATTGCCGGAGTGCAACCTGTGGCTGAACCCGGAGATCCCCCGATCAGGCCAGCACGCCTTTCACCAGCGAGCCGTGGATGTCCGTGAGCCGGAAGTCACGGCCTTGGAAGCGGAAGGTGAAGCGCTCGTGGTCGATGCCGAGCAGGTGCATGATCGTGGCTTGGAGGTCATGCACATGCACGGGGTCCTTGGCCGGATTGTAGGCGAAGTCATCGCTCTCACCATGCGTGTGACCGGCCTTGATGCCCGCACCGGCGAGCCAGCTCGTGTAAACGTAGGGGTGATGATCGCGACCGAGTTGCTTCAGATTGTTCACGTCGCCCTGGATGAACGGCGTGCGACCGAACTCGCCTGACCACACGACCAGCGTGTCTTCGAGTAGACCACGTTGCTTCAGGTCTTTGATCAAGGCGGCAGCGGGCGCGTCGGTGTCGCGGCATTGAATCTCGAACTGCGTGCTCAGATTGCGGTGATGATCCCAGCCCGCGTGCATGACCTGGGTGAAACGCACGCCGCGTTCGGCCAGACGGCGAGCCATCAGGCAGTTGTAAGCAAAGCTGCCCTGGCGCTTCACATCTGGGCCATACATGTCGAGGATGTGCTGCGGCTCTTTCGACAGATCGGTCAGCTCAGGCACGCTGGCCTGCATCTTGTAGGCCATCTCGTATTGCGCGATGCGCGTCACGATCTCGGGATCGCCCACGTCGTGGAACTTCTCGCGATTGAGTTCGGCGAGGCCATCGAGCATCACACGCTTCACGTCACGGCTCATGCCGTCGGGGTTCGCGATGTAGAGCACCGGATCGCCATTGCCGCGGAACTTCACGCCTTGATGCTTCGAGGGCAGGAAGCCGTTGCCCCAGTAGAAGTCATAGAAGATCTGGCCGCACGACGCCTCCTTGTCGCGCGAGGTCATGACCACAAAGCCGGGCAATTCCTCGCCCTCGCTGCCGAGTCCATACGACAGCCACGCGCCCAGGCTCGGGCGTCCGGGTTGCTCCGCACCGGTCATCGCGAAGGTGATCGCGGGCGCGTGATTCACCTGCGTCGTGTGCATCGACTTGATGAAGCACACATCGTCCACGATCTCCGCCGTGCGCGGCAGGAAGTCGCAGACCGTGGCACCGCATTGACCGTATTGCTTGAAGCCGGTGAACGCAGGCAGCGTCGCTTTGATCTGCTTCGTGGTCATCGAGCTGGTGCGCTTGTTGCCATGCACCGACTCCGGGATCTCCTTGCCGCGCCACTTCTCCATCTGCGGCTTGTAGTCGAACATGTCCAGATGCGGCGGCCCGCCGTTCATGAGCAGGTAGATCACCCGCTTTGCCTTGGGCGCGAAATGCGGCAGCCCGCCGATCGCTGGCTTCTGCATCGCCAGCCCCTCGCGCTCCAGCATGGAACCCAAGGCCAGGCCGCCCACTCCTAGCGCGGTGCGTCCGAACAGCGTGCGGCGGGTGAGATGGGTAGAAGGCGAATCGTTCACGCCGCTATCAACGTGGCCACGAGCGGACCTCAATCACGGCCATTGCGGACAGGCGATGATCCGCCAGATGCCAAAACCCATGAACGCGGCGATGAGGATGAAAGTGATGCCGGTGCGGCGCTCGATGGTCTCCACGAACTCGGCCATGCGATCCCGCGAAGCCTTGGGCAGCACACAGCCGAGGAGAATCATGAGGCCAGCAACTGACAACACGGGGCTGAATGGGTGCCAGTGCCAGGCGTCCTGCAGCCGACCTCGCACCAGGGCGCTCATGCTTCGCGTGACTCCGCAGCCGGGGCAGGGAAGACCCGTGACATCGTGAAACGCGCAGCGCCAGAGCGGAATGCCGAGCAGGTTGGCCCCGATCAGCACCACAGCCATGCTGAGCAATCCGATGCACACAGGGCGCTGTCGGAGCATGGAGGCGAAGATCGGAGGCAGGCGCATGGGTGAGGCGATGAGCGGTCCATCTTGGCGTTGCGATGCCTGCTCTTCAAAAAAGAAAAGCTCCGTTTGCACGGAGCTTTTCGACGTTTGATGGAGGGCTGGCTTACTTCGGCTGGTGCATCGAGATGCAGTGCAGGGCACCGCCTTCCATGATGAAGTCCTTGCCGTCGAAGCTCATGAGTTCGCGACCGGGGAAGAGTTCGCAGATCACGTCTTCGGCTTGGGCGTCCTTTTTCTTCTGTTTGAAGGTGGGGAGGAAGAGGCCGTTGTTCGTCAGCATGAAGTTGGCGTAGCTCGCGGGCAGGCGAGGGAGGCGCCAGTCCTTCACTTCGATGGCGTTGGGCATCTCGAGTTCGATGATCTCGACCTTCTCGCCCTTCGCGGTGCGGAGGTCGTTCAGGCGCTCGCGATTGTCCTTGAGCACCTTGTAGTTCTCGTCGTTCTCCTTGGACTCGATCATGCAGAGCACGGCGTCTTCGCGCACCCAGCGGACCATGTCATCGACGTGGCCGCCCGTGTCGTCGCCGGCGATGCCTTTGCCCAGCCAGAAGACAGACGTGACGCCGAACATGGCCTTCAATTCCTTCTCGATGTCGGCCTTGCTCTTGCCGGGGTTGCGCTTGGGATCAAGCATGACGGACTCGCTAGTGATGAGCACGCCCTGGCCGTTGCACTCGATGGCACCGCCTTCGAGCACCATCTTGGAGACAAAGCGGTCCATCTTGAGCACTTCGGCTGCCTTGGCAGGCACGGCGTCGTCGGCATCGTAAGGGCTGAACTGCTCGCCCCAGGCATTGAACTTCCAGTCGGTGATCGCCACCTTGCCAGTTTCGTTGTGCTTGATGAAGATGGGGCCGTGGTCGCGCATCCACACGTCATTGGTGGAGTAGGGGTAGAGGTCCACCTGGCTGAGATCGCCCTCGTTGTCGGCTACGGAGAGGCGGATGCCCATGTGCATGTTCTCGGGGGCCAGGATGCGCACGCGCTGATAGCGGGCGATCTGGGACACAATCTCGCCGAACTTGTCCTGGAGACGCAGGTAGGTCTTGGGGCACGCGTCTTTATTGCACGGCCAGGAGAGCCATGTGGCTTCCTGCGGCTCGAATTCGGCGGGCAGGCGGTAGTTCTGGGGGTAGTTACTCATCGAGATAGCGTTTGGTCAGGGGCTGGTAGGTGTCAATGCGGCGATCACGGAAAAATGGCCAGATGCGGCGGAAGTCTTCCACTTCCTGGAGGTCGCAGGGGACAACCAGGACCTCTTCATCACTCACGGACGCTTTCGCTGTAATCACGCCGTAGGGATTGGCAACAAACGTTTGTCCCCAGAACTCGGTTTCTTCTTCGAAGCCCACGCGGTTTACCGCTGCCACATAGCAGCCATTGGCCACGGCATGACCGCGTTGCACGGTCTCCCAGGCGACATGCTGGGGCACGCCGAGCGTGGCCTTCTCGCTCTTCAGCCAGCCGATGGCCGTCGGGTAGAAAAGGATCTGCGCCCCGGCCAGTGCGGCGAGACGAGCGGCCTCGGGATACCACTGGTCCCAGCAGATGAGCACGCCGATGCGTCCGAACTTGGTGTCCCAGACCTTGTAGCCCGTGTCGCCGGGCGTGAAGTAGAACTTCTCATTGAACCCAGGGTCCTCGGGGATGTGCATCTTGCGATACTTGCCCAGGTAGGAGCCGTCGGCGTCGATGATCGCGGCGGTGTTGTGGTAGAGTCCGGGGCCGCGTTTTTCAAAGAGGGAGGCGATGATCACTACACCGAGTTCCTTGGCCAGAGGGCAAAGCGCCTCCGTCGTGGGGCCTGGAATCGTCTCCGCCAGATCGAAGCGGTCCACATCCTCGCCCTTGCAGAAGTATTCCGTGAGGAAAAGTTCCTGGAGGCAGACAATCTGGGCACCCTGCGAGGCGGCTTCGCGGATGAGTTCGATGTGGCGCTGCAACGCTTGGGCCTTGGTAGCGTAAGCGCGACTTTGAACGAGGCCGAGAGTGACTAGAGACATGCTGTGCATAAAGACGAAGCGGCAAAGTGAGGCAAGGCCAAATCCAGCGGTGGCGGTTTGCCCCCTCATCGGCACCCTCCAACTGCCCAAAGTTGATAACGCAGCGCCAGAGCCTTGACGAATGAGTTGACGAATCTGGCGATCCGGCTAGCATCCCGACCCCACAAAACCAGAAGGAAGCGAACCATGCCTAATTATTGCCAAATCACCGGAGCCAAGGCCAAGTCAGGAAACAGAATCCATCGTAGCGGTTTGGCCAAGAAGAAAGGCGGTATCGGTCGCCACGTCACCAAGGTCGTGAAGCGCGTCTTCCGCCCGAACCTCCGCAAGAAGCGCATCTTCGTGCCGGAACTCGAGACCTGGGTCAAAGTCACCCTCACCGCCCGTGCGCTGAAGACCATCGACAAGAACGGGGCTTACAATACCCTGCTCGCCGCTGGCCTGATCGACCCCGTGAAAAAGTCAAAGAAGGCCGCGCCTGTTGCAGCCGCCAATTAATTCCTTCAGACATCAATTTCGAAAAACCGGTTCCGTCACCTGGAACCGGTTTTTTTGTGCCCATAGGATTCGGAGGCGCATCAATGCGAGGACGTAGAACAGATTCTGAACCGCAACTGCTTCGTGGGCTCGCCCAGAAAAGATAGTTGAGGGCCTGTGCTTGCAGTTTGGGCGTTTGCCCTGATTCATGGACTCCAGTTATGTCTAACTGGCTGTCATTTTTGCAGCCGCGTCGAGTGGGCCGCCTGGCGCGCGCTGTGTTTGGGGAGATGAATTATTCACCTCCGTCTTGGCCGAGGTCTGTCTTCGATACGATGCAACGACATCCGGGCCGATGGGCTGCGACGATTGTCTTCATCGGCACTGCGCTTGGCGGTTACATCAAAGGCAATGAATGGTGGCAGGCGCACAAGCCGAAGCCGCGACAGCTCGTGGAAGCGCGCGAGGTGTCGATCTCGTATCTCACGCCCAACATCGCGAAGGTCGTCGAAGGCATCGCGATTCCTGAGGGGCTCACACTGAAGTTTTCGACCGCTGCCGCACGACTCGATCAAGTCAAAGTGGCGAACCCAGCGGGCATCACGCTAGCCCCTTCGCATCCAGGTCGCTGGGTGTGGGAGACGGACAAGCTGCTCGCCTTCAAACCCAGCGCCGACTGGCCGCCGGGCGCGGAGTTCACGGTCACGCTTGACCCTTCCCAACTCGCCAAGGAGGTGAAGATCAAGGACAAGCCGAGCCACACCTTCCACATCAGCACGCTCGCGCCGAAGTGGTCGAACCTCGAGTTCTACACCAACCCGAAGGCACCCGAGGAACACGAGATCACTGCCGCGCTGAGCTTCACACATCCGATGGCGCTGAGCGAAGTGGAGAAGCACATCAACCTGCGGACCATCGGTGGTTCCGTGTTGTTCCCATCAGCATCGAAGTCTTTCACCATCACCGAAGACAAAGAGAGTGCTCAGCGTCGCTTTTACCTGCGGAGTGCAAAGATTGCGCTGCCCGACAAGGAAGACTTTGTCGCGCTCACATTCACCAAGGGTGCTTCGAGCACGCTCGGCGGTGCGCTGACTTCCAGCGATGTGATCGACAAGGTGCGTGTGCCCGACATCTACTCGGGCTTCACCATAGCAGAGGTGACCACCGAGTTGATCCGCACCAGCGAAGGCGAGCCGGAGCAGTTCTTGTTCATCGACACCAATGGCTACGCAACGCCCGAAGTGATCGCGAAGCATCTGAAGGCGTGGTTCCTGCCCGACAGCGCCAATATCGTCAACACGAACTACTGGACCACCACGGGTGACCTCACCTCGCAGTGCGCGAGCATCGTGAAGCCGGTGACGCTCAAGCTCGTCGAGACCGAGAAAGACGAAGGCGCACCACTCGCCACACGACATGGATTTAAGTTCCTGAATGAGCAGCCTGGCCAGATCCTCGTGCAGGTGCAGCGAGGAGCGACTGCCCTCGGCGGTTTCATCTTGGGCCGCACCCACACGGCCAATGTGGTCGTGCCAGACTTCCCCAAGGAGGTCGAGCTGCTGGGCAAAGGAGGAATCCTCGCGCTGAACGGCGAGCGCAAGCTCTCCGTCAAGTCGCGCGGGGTGAAGCATCTGCGCATCACGCTTGGCCGCGTGCCATCAAGCCAGGTGAACCATCTCGCGCGATTCAATCAGGGCACCTTCGAGATGCCGGAGTTCAACTACATGATCGATGAAGAGCATCTTGCGCACTTCCATCGCGAGGTGGTTGAGGTGCCGATTCGCAATGACTACCAGGCAGCGTTTTCCACCTTTGATTTCAGCGCCGCGCTGGCGCGTGAAGACAGCTCTGACCTCGACAAGTCGCGTGGTATGTTCTTCCTCATGCTTGAGGGTGTGGAGCCTCGACCTGTCAGTGATGAAGAATCCGATGATGCAGATCCGCTCGTCGCGAAATGGCGGGAGATGGAAGGCGCAGCGGACGGACGGTTCATTCTCGTGACTGACCTCGGCTTGATCGCCAAGGTGAACGAAGATCACACGCGCGACATGTTCGTGCAGAGCGTGAGCAAAGGTGAGCCGCTCGCCGCAGTCACCATTGCCGTGCTGGCGAAGAATGGTGAGTTCATCGCGCAGGCCACGACGGATGCACAAGGCCATACGGTGCTGCCGGACCTCGACATGTATCGCCGCGAGAAGGAGCCCGTGGCGATTACGGCACGACTCGGCAACGACCTCGCCTTCATGCCCTTCCGTCGCCATGATCGTCGCCTGGAACTGTCGCGCTTTGATACGGACGGCGTTGTCGCCAGCGAGCAAAAGAACCTGCGAGCCTTCGTCTTCACCGAACGCGGAGTCTATCGTCCGGGCGACACGATCCACGTCGGCACCATCGTGCGGCGTCGCGACTGGCAGGGCGAACTCGCGAACCTGCCGCTCGAGATGAAGGTCTATGACGCGAAGGGCGACGAGGTCAAAAAAGAAGCCGTCAACCTGCCAGCCGATGGCTTCCTCGACTGGACCACGAGCACCGCTGAGAGTGATCCGACAGGCGTTTATGAAGTGACCGTGAGCCGCATCATCACGAAGGAAGGCCGCGAGCAGATCGGCCGCGTGGCATTCCGCGTGGAAGACTTCCAACCGGATCGCATGAAGATGGCCGCGACGCTGAACAAGCCATCGTCGCTCGCGTGGATTCCGCCGACGGATGTGAAGGCAACGATCAAGCTGGAGACCTTGTTCGGCACGGCGGCGGCGGATCGTCGTGTCGTGGGCAGACTTGACCTCAGCCCGGCGAGCTTCCACTTCGATCAGTTCGCCGACTTCACTTTCCACAATCGCAAAGCCTATGAGTTCAAGCGCGGTGCGGATGAAGATGAGAGCGCTGCTGGCAAGAAGGTCGATCTCGGTGAGCTGAAGACGAACGACAAGGGCGAAGCCGAGTTTGATCTAGCGCTCGAGCGTTTCGACACTGGCAGCTTCGCAATGCGCTTCGCGGCGGAAGCCTTCGAAGCGGACGGCGGTCGCAGCGTGCAGGCAGCCACGAGTGTGATGGTGTCGTCGATGCCTTACGTGGTCGGTTACAAGGCACCATCGCAGCTCGACTACATCGGACAGGACACGCCGCTCGCGCTGAAGTTCCTCTGCATCGGCCCCGACTTGAAGCCGATGAACGCGCCTGCTCTCAAGGCGCGCATCATTCGCGCTCGCTATGTGTCGGTGCTCACGAAGCAAGAGAACGGCAACTACGAGTATGTCTCCACACGACGCGAAAAAATTGAGAGCGAGAACGCCTTCACCTTGCCAGCCGCAGGTGCGGAACTCTCGCTGCCCACGAACACAGCGGGCGAGCATCGACTCGAAGTGCGCGATGGCGACACGCTCGTCAGCGTGTGCAGCTTCACCATTGTCGGCAAAGGCGATCCGGGACGCAGTCTCGAACGCGATGCGGAACTCGAATTGAAACTCGCGCGTCGCGACTGGAACAGCGACGAATCCATCGCGATGAACTTCAATGCGCCCTACACCGGCGCGGGCCTCATCACCATCGAGCGCGAGAAGGTGCTCGCCTGGCAGTGGTTCAAGAGCCCGACCACGAGCGTGAACGCCAGCATCCTGGTGCCGCCGGGCATGGAAGGCACGGGCTACGTGAGCGTGGCGTATGTGCGCGCGCTCGATTCGCCGGAGATCTTCACCAGCCCGCTGAGCTACGCGGTGCATCCGTTCATGGCGAACAAGGACGCTCGCAAACTCGCCGTCACACTCACCGCACCCGAGCGCGTGAAGCCGGGCGAGAAGTTGCACATCGGCTACACCAGCGCCCTGCCGGGCCGTGTGGTGATCTTTGCCGTCGATGAAGGCATTCACCAGATCACGAACTACAAACTGCCGCAGCCGCTCACGCACTTCCTCGAAAAGCGCGCGCTGGAGGTGGACACGTATCAACTGCTCGACCTGATCCTGCCGGAGTTCTCGATGGTGGCGAAACAGTCCGCTTACGGTGGCGATGATGATGCGCTGCGCGTGAGCCTGAATCCCTTCAAACGTAAGCGCGAGGCTCCGGTCGTGTTCTGGAGCGGCATCGTCGCGAGTGGACCTCAGGCGAAGGAGGTCGTCTATGACGTGCCCGATTACTTCGATGGCAGACTCAAAATCATGGCCGTTGCCGTGACCGATAAGAAGCTCGGCTCTGCCGAAACGCAGTCGCTCGTGCGCGGTCCGATGGTGCTCACGCCGAACGTGCCGACCTTCGTCGCGCCGGGCGATGAGTTCACCGCTTCACTCAGCGTGGCGAACAATGTCGACGCCGCCAACGAAGTGCAGCTCAAGGTGCAGGCGTCGGAGCATCTCGAACTGCTCGATGCCGCGGAGTCGAAGCTCGCCGTCGCACCGGGCAAGGAGGCGACCACACGCTTCCGCTTCAAGGCGCGGGACAAACTCGGCGGCGCGGAGATCACCTTCACGTCGAGTGCAGGCACCGAGTCGGTCACGCGGCGAGCCACGCTCAGCGTGCGACCTGCGGCACCATACTTGACCGATGTGCAGAGCGGTTACTTCCGGCTCGGCAAACAAGACGTGAAGCTCACGCGCGAGGTGTATCCGCACTTCCGCAAGGCGGAGGCCGTGGTGAGTGCGTTGCCACTGGGACTCGCGCGCGGATTGGAGGCCTACCTCGCGGATTATCCGCATGGCTGCTCCGAGCAGATCACCAGCCGCGCGATGTCGAGATTGCTGCTCATGACGGAGGCAGACTTCGGCTTTGATCAAGCTGAGAGCGCCGCGCAGCTTCAGAGCGCTCTGCGATTGCTCACCACCCGACAGAACTCGGACGGCGGCTTTGGTTACTGGCCAGGCGATGCGACGACGGACTACCTGAGCGTGTATGTGACCACCTTCTTGACCGAGGCCAAAGAAGCGAGCCACGCGCTGCCCGCAGGTTTGCTCGATGGCGCGCTGAATCGCATGAAGCAGATCGCGCGTGCCAAGGATGGCAACGCTCAGCTGCAAGCGGCGGCGATTTATCTGCTCACGCGCAACGGCGAAGTGACGAGCAACTACGTGCTCAACCTGCGTGACACCTTGGAACAGACCAGCAAAGGCAAGTGGCAGAGCACGCTCACCGGCGCGTATCTGGCGAGCACGTATGCGCTGCTGCAGAAGCGCAACGAAGCCGACTCGATCATGCGCACCTACTGGAACGCGGCGGACAAGTCGCCCAAGCTCTCGCGCTGGTATTACGACTGGTTCAACGAGCCGCAGGTGCAGCAAGCGCAAGGCTTTACGCTGCTGTGCCGTCACTTCCCCGACATCGCGAAAGGTCTCAGCTACGACGACCTCAAGATGATCACGGACCCGATCCGCGTGAACCACTTCAACACCTACAGCGCCGCGTGGGGCGTGCTCGCGCTGAAGTCGTATTCGAAGCTCGCGCAGCAGGCGAACGTGAAGCTCTCGATCCAGTCGCTGCCTGCGAGTGGATCGCCAGCGATACTCGCGCCCGAAGGCACCGGCTTGCGCCGCACCAAGTTCGACGCGGGCACACCGGGCCTGCGCTTCCTGCTCGACAAGAACGGCAGCGACCTCGGTGCGTTTTATCAGGTGGCTGAGTCAGGCTTCGACAAATCGCCACCCACGAAGGTCATCGCTGATGGTCTCGAAGTCGTGCGAGAGATCGTCGATGCACAAGGCAAACCGGTCAGCGAGGTCGCCGTCGGTGAGGTCGCGACGGTGCGCATCCGCGTGCGCAACATCAGCCCCGAGCCGCTGAGCAACATCGCTGTGCTCGATCTGCTACCCGGCGGTTTCTTGCTCGCACCGAATGGATTGAAACCCGGTCGCGGCACTGTGCCTGGCGCGACGTATGTCGATGTGCGCGAAGACCGCACGATCTTCTTCACCGACCTCGGCAAGGCCGAAACCAAGACCTTCAGCTACGGCATCAAACCCGTGTGCGTCGGCACGTTCAAGGTGCCGCCCGTGTTCGCTGAATGCATGTATGATCGCGGCGTGAAGGGCCGGTCGGGTGGTGGTGCCATGGAGGTGAAATGAAGTCACGCCGCGTCATGGCGATCAGGGCGGGCGCGGCCTCCGTGGCTGTGCTGCTTGTGCTCGGCATCGTCTGGTGGCAGTGCCCCAAACCATCGCTCTATCCTGACTCGATCACCTTCTCGCGCGGCCTGGAGGATCGCGAGGGCGCGCTGGTGCACCTCGCGTTGACTAGCGATGGCAAGTATCGACTGCGCACGGCGCTGGCGGACATCAGTCCGGCGATGATCAAGGTGACGCTGGCGCTCGAGGACCAGCACTTCCGCGATCATCCGGGCATCAATCCGTGGTCGATCATCCGCGCCATGTGGGGCGTGGTGAGTGGCACGCGGCAGGGCGGGGGCTCGACAATCACGATGCAGCTCGCGCGTTTGCGCTGGCAGTTGAAGACCACCTCGTTGTTCGGCAAGGCGACGCAGATGCTGCGCGCTTTGCAGCTTGAGCGACACTACTCGAAGAATGAGCTGCTGGAGGCTTACTTCAACCTCGCGCCGTATGGCGGGAACGTGGAAGGCGTGGGCGCGGCGAGCGTGCTGTGGTGCGGCAAGAGCGTGCGCGATCTCAATCTTCGCGAAGCGGTCGCGCTGGCGGTGCTGCCGCAGAGTCCGACTCGTCGTCGGCCCATCATTGGTAAAGAAAACGAAGCGCACAGCATCGCCGCGCATCGTCTGTGGCAGCGGCTCAACGAGCGCCACGACGCGCTGGATGAAGACTACGCGCTGCGGCCCGATGCCGTGGTGCCACGCGAGGCACCGCATCTCGCGCGGCGTTTGTTGAGGGCGAATCCACAGACCGCCATCGTGCGCAGCACACTCGACTCAAAAGCGCAACGGACCGTCGAACAGGCTCTCACGAATTACATCGAGCAGCATCGCGACGTGGGCATCGCGAATGGCTGTGCCTTGCTCGTTCATGCACCGTCGCGCGAGGTGCTGGCGTATGCGGGATCAGCGGCGTTCTTGAACGAGGCGATTCACGGTCAGGTCGATGGCATCACGGCACGACGTTCACCGGGTTCGGCCTTGAAGCCGTTCGTGTATGCGCTGGCGATGCAGCAGGGCGTCATCCATCCGCGCTCGCTGGTGCGCGATGGGCGACTGACGTTCGTGGACTACAACCCGGAGAACTTTGATCGCGAGTTCATCGGCCCGATCCCCGCGAGCGAGGCGTTGTATCGCAGCCGCAATCTGCCAGCGATTGCTTTGACCGAGAAGCTGGCAGCCCCAGGGCTCTACGGCTTCCTCACACGCGCTGGCGTGAAGCTGCCGAAGCCGGCGGGCTTCTATGGCTTGTCGCTACCGCTCGGGGGAGCGGAGGTGAGCATGGAGGAACTCGCGCGACTCTACGCCATGATGCTGGACGATGGTCGCGCGCGACCCCTGGTGCTGAGTCCCTCGCAACCGTCACCGCCCAGCGAATCCGCTTTGCTTACAACGGAGAGCTGCTGGCTCACACGCGACATCCTGCGCGGTCCTGAGCGTAGCGATGTGGCGTGGAAGACAGGCACGTCGCATGGCTTTCGCGATGCGTGGTGCGCTGGGATGCGTGGTGACTACTTGCTCGTGGTGTGGCTGGGCAACTTCGATGGCAAAGGCAATCCCGCGCTGGTGGCACGACGCAGCGCGGCACCGCTGATGTTCAGCTTGCTCGAGCGCCTGAATCTGCCGCTGCGTAAAGCCGAAGCTCCCACTGGCGTGCGCAAGGTGGAACTCTGCGCGGTGTCTGGCGAGCTGCCGACGGCGATGTGCCAGCATCGCACGCAGGGTTGGTTCATTCCCGGCGTGTCGCCGATCAGGCCGTGCAGCCTGCATCGCGAGATCCTGGTCGATGCTGCGACCGGCCTGCGCGTGGCGCGCGATGACGGCACGCGACCGGTGCGCCGCGAGATTCACGAGTGCTGGCCGCCTGACATGCTGGAGCTGTTTCGCCAGGCCGGACTGCCGCGTCGGGGAGCGCCCGCCTTCGCCGAAGGTGAGGCTGCGTCGTCGTTAGCAGATGGTGAGGGTCGTCCGCGCATCGTCTCGCCCATCATGAAGCGCACCTACACGCTGCGTGCGCACGACGCGACGAAACAGACCATCCCCTTGCGCGCCGAGACCGCCGCTGGCGTGCGACAAGTCTTTTGGTTCGCTGGCACTGAGTTCATCGGTAGCGCTTCACCCATCGAGTCCCTGCTGTGGAAAGCCACGCCCGGCACCTGGAAACTCCAGGCGCTCGACGATCACGGCCGCAGCAGCGTATGCGAGGTGAGGGTGGAGATGGTGGAGTGACTACAGCCTCCGTTCCTTCACCTCGGCAGCGATCTCGCTGAGGAAGTCGGCCACGGGCTTCACGCCGAGGTCGCCGCGCTTGTTGTGGCGGACGGCGACGCTGTTGGCTTCGGCTTCCTTCTGACCGATGACGAGCATGTAGGGCACCTTGTCGAGCTGGGCGTTGCGGATTTTGGCACCGATCTTCTCAGAGGCGTCGTCGAAGGTGGCGCGGAGACCGGCTTCGTTGAGTTGGGCGAGGACGCCGCGAGCGAAGTCGTCGGCTTTCTCCGAGATGGTGAGCACGCGCACTTGCTCGGGCGACAGCCAAGTTGGGAAGGCTCCGGCGAAGTGCTCGATCAGCACGCCGGTGAAGCGCTCCATGGAACCAAACGGCGCGCGATGAATCATAACGGGGCGATGCTTGGCGTTGTCCGCGCCGGTGTAGCTGAGGTCAAAGCGGACGGGGTTGTTGTAGTCCACCTGCACGGTGCCGAGCTGCCATTCGCGTCCGATGACGTCCTTCACCACGAAGTCGATCTTCGGGCCGTAGAACGCGGCTTCGCCGGGCTCTTCGGTGAAGGCGACACCGAGCGTGCTGGCGGCTTTGCGGCAGGCGTTCTCGGCTTTGTCCCAGCTCTCGCTACTGCCGGTGTATTTGTTCGAGTCAGGATCGCGCAGGCCGACGCGGACGCGGTAGTTGTCCATGCCGAGCGTGGTGAGCACGATCTTCACGAGCGACAAGCAGCCCATGATCTCGGCTTCGACTTGGTCTTCCGTGCAGAACAGGTGAGCATCGTCCTGCGTGAAGCCGCGCACGCGGGTGAGGCCGCCGAGTTCGCCGGTCTGTTCCCAGCGATACACGGTGCCGAACTCGGCGAGACGCACGGGCAGGTCGCGATACGACTTTGGCGTCTGCGCGTAGATGCGGATGTGGTGCGGGCAGTTCATCGGCTTCAGCAGGAAGCCATCGATGAGATCCTCGTCCTTCATCACGCGGTCTTCGGCGATGCTTTCCACGCCAGTGCGCTCGTTGATCTGCTGGCGCATCTTGGCGGACACGGCTTCGACGCGGGCCATGATCTCGGCGCATGAGCATCCGGCTTCGGCGCACTTCTCGAGATCGCCATTGTCGATCACGGGGCTGAACTGCGACTCCTTGTAATAGGGGAAGTGGCCGCTGGTTTTGTAGAGTTCGAGCTTGCCGATGTGCGGCGTGAAGACCTGCGAGTAGCCTTGCTTGCGCAGTTCTTCGCCGATGAAGTTCTGCAACTCCTGACGCACGATGGCACCCTTCGGCATCCAGAGGATGAGGCCTTGGCCGACCTGCTCGTCGATGGCGAACAACTGCAACTCGCGCCCGAGTTTGCGGTGATCGCGCTTCTTCGCTTCCTCGAGCTGAGTGAGGTAGCCGTCGAGTTCTTCCTTGGTCGGGAAGGCGGTGCCGTAGAGGCGCTGAAGCTGCGGCTTGGTCTCGTCGCCCAGGTAGAAGGACGAACTGACGGACATGAGCTTCACGTATTTGCACTTGCCGCTGTAGCCAACGTGCGGACCGGCGCAGAGGTCGATAAACTCGCCGTTTTGGAAGGTGCTGATCTGTTCGCCTTCAGGGATCTTTTCAAGCAGGTCGAGCTTGAACACGCTCGGGTTGCCTGGGCGCTCGGTGAGTCCGCCAAGGCGACCGCTTTTCGCGAGTTCGATGGCTTCTTCACGGCTCACGCCTTTCCACTCGAACTTCTGGTTCTCCTTCGAGATCTTCTTCATCTCGGCCTCGATCTTCTCGAAGTCATCCGGCGTGATGCGGTGCTTCATGTCGAAGTCGTAGTAGAAGCCGTTCTCCACCGGCGGGCCGTAGGCGAACTGGGCATCGGGCCAGATGCGCAGGATCGCGGTGGCCATGACATGGGCACAGGAGTGACGCAGACGATCAATGTCTGACATCTGGGCGCGTTCTTCGAGGGTCTTGCGTTCGTTCATGAGGGGAAATTTAGAGCGGAGGGCTTAGAGCGGAGAGGGTGACAAGGCAAGCAGCGAAGCGCATGCCAAGTCACGGAATCAGGAACCCAATGTCGGGGTGCGTGGCGACGAGTCCGTTGTCGAGTGTGGCAAGTCGGGCTCCGTGACGGCGAGCGAGTTCCGCAAGCCAGGCGTCGGTGACTTGTTTGTGTCCCTGTATCAGTTTGGTCGAGACTCCGGCGTAGCTGAAGCCGTCGTCGAGGAACCGGTGATTGGGAGCAGCTTGGATGGTGCGCAGGACGGCCCACGCGTTAGTTGCCGAACGATCCAAGGCGATCTGCATGTGCAGCCTGAGAAGCGTTCCCTCCGTGATGGCGCAGGTGAAGAAGTCTTCGCTCAACGATTCAAACCAACGCTTCGCTCGCAGATGACTCGGGTGCGACTCCACCACGAGCGCCAGCAAGACATTGCCGTCGATCAACCAGCTCACGGGAGCCCGTCCTCCTCCAGCAAGCGATCAAGCTCCTCCTGCGTGATCGGGCGGCCGGGTGAGACAGGAAACCGATGACCAGGCTTCAGCGGCACCAGTTGAATATCCTCAGCAACAGGAGGCGGCGCAACGGCACTCGTGCCGCGCAGTCTTTTGAAAAGAGACTCCGCGATGACGCTGCCAAGACTGCGCGACTCCTTCTTCGCCACGGCATCGGCCAGGGCAAAAGCTTCGTCTGGAAGATCAATGGTGATTTGCATGGCCGCAGTTTCCCTCACCCTGCCAGACTGTCAATGCACCACCATCTCCGTGAACGGCCACACGTAGGCCTGGAGCATCACGAGCACGCCCACCAGCGCGGCGAGCACGAGGCTGTGCCAGAAGACGAAGCGCAGGATGCTGCTCTCGTGGCCGAACCAACCGGTGGCGGTGCTGGCCACGACGATGCTTTGCGCGTCGATCATCTTGCCCATGACGCCGCCGGAGCTGTTGGAGGCGGCCATGAGCACGGGGCTCACGCCGACCTGCTGTGCGGTGATGGTTTGAAGGTTGCCGAAGAGCACGTTGCTCGCCGTGTCGCTGCCGGTCAAAGCCACGCCCAGCCAGCCGAGCAGCGCGCTGAAGAACGGGTAGAACCAGCCGGTCTTCGCCAGCGCGAGGCCGAGCGTTGCATCCATGCCCGAGTAACGGGTAAGGAAGCCGAGCGCGAGCATCGCGGCGATGGTGAGCAGAGAGAGCCGCAGCTTTGCCACCGTCTCGCCGAAGAGCTTCAGCAACCGCAGTGGCGTGAAGCCCATCAGCAGTCCCGAGATGATCGACACGAACAGGATGCCCGTGCCCGTGCTGGAGAGCAGGTTGATCTTGAAGATCGCGTCCTCGGGCTTCGCATCCGCGAGCGCGACCGGCGGTGTGCGCAGCACAGCTTGATGCAAGCCGGGCACCTCCACCTTGATAAGCGAAATCTTGTCCAAAGCGTCCTTCACATCCGGCTGACCCCAGGTGAAAACCACCGCGCACAGCAGCAGCCATGGCAACCAGCACTTCACGCCGTCGCGGTGAGGCTCGCCTTTACCAGGCTCTGTGCCTGCGGGTCGCCACACACGCAGCAGCGCCACCAGCGCGGCCATCGAGCACAGCGACGCGATGATGTCCACCAGCCACGGGCCGTGGTAGTTCGACACCACGAACTGCGGCACCGCGAAGGCGAGTCCCGCCGTGAGCGCCGCTGGCCACACGCCCAGCATTCCGCGCCAGCCGCTGTAAGCCGCGACCACCCAGAACGGAATGATCAGCGAGAACACCGGCAGTTGTCGGCCTGCCATCTGAGACAGCAGATGCAAGTCGATGCCCGTGACCCCATTGAGCGCGATCAGCGGCGTGCCGAGCGAACCATATGCGACGGGTGCCGTGTTTGCGATCAGCGACACACCGCAGGCCTTCAGCGGCGAGAAGCCAAGCTGCATCAGCATCGCGGCTGTCACCGCCACCGGTGCACCGAATCCCGCTGTGCCCTCGAAGAACGCACCGAAGCAAAACGCGATCAGAATTACCTGCACACGAGGGTCGGGTGCGAGCGTGGCGAGTTGGCCCTTGAGCACATCGAACCAGCCTTTCTCCACCGTGAGTCGATGCAGGAAGAGGATATTGATGATCATCCATCCGATTGGCAGCAGCCCATACGCCGCGCCGTTCCCCGCCGCTGCCGCCGCCGTCGTCCAAGGCATGCCGTAAACCCCGCACGCCACCGCCGCAGCCAGCACCAGCGCCACCACTGCCGCGCGATGGATCGCCATTTTCCCCGAGGCAATCAGCGCCAGCAACGCCACGACAGGAACGGAGGCCACGAGCGTTGAAAGCGTAGCGTTGTGCAGCGGGTCGTAAGTTTGGTGCCAGGGCATGAGCAGCGAGTCGGGAGGTTGAGAGCCGCACATCAACGAGTGCTTCCGCTCACATCTCACCGGCCATCTTTGCGCCCCTCCATTTCCCGACCTTTCGCGCCTGTCTCCGTCCTTGCCGACTCGCATCGCCTGCTCCACAATCGCCGCCTTTCTCAAACCAATCCCAACCCAACAACACACTCACATGAGCCGGAAAATTCGTTATGGCATGGTGGGCGGCGGTCGTGGTGCCTTCATCGGTGCCGTGCATCGCATCGCCGCTGCGATTGATCAGCAGGTCGAACTCGTCTGCGGAGCCTTCTCCTCGGACCCTGAGCGCTCCAAGGCGAGCGGCGCAGATCTGTTTCTGCCGCCGGATCGTTGCTACGGCAGCTTTGAAGAGATGATCAAAGCCGAAGCCGCGCTGCCTGCGGATCAGCGCATGGACTTCGTCGCCATCGTGACACCGAACCACATGCACTTCCCGCCTGCGAAGATGGCGCTGGAAAACGGCTTCCATGTGCTGAGCGACAAGCCCGCGACGCTGAACCTGAAGGAAGCGAAAGAACTCGCCGCCATCGTGAAGAAGAGCGGACTGATCTACGGCCTCACGCACAACTACACCGGCTATCCGCTGGTGAAGCAGGCGCGCGACATGATCAAGGAAGGCAAGCTGGGCAAGATCCGCAAAGTGGTCGTCGAGTATCCGCAGGGCTGGCTCGCCACTCGCCTTGAAGAAAGCGGTCAGAAGCAAGCCGCCTGGCGCACCGATCCGAAGAAGAGCGGTGCGGGTGGTTGCGTGGGCGACATCGGCACGCACGCCGAGAACCTGGCCGAATACATCACCGGCCTGAAGATCAAAGAACTCGCCGCCGACATCACCAGCTTCGTGAAGGGCCGCAAGCTCGACGACGACGCAAACGTGCTGCTGCGCTTCCAAGGCGGTGCCAAGGGCGTGCTTCACAGCTCGCAGATCAGCGTGGGCGAAGAGAACAATCTCAACATCCGCGTCTATGGCGAACTCGGCGGCATCGAATGGCACCAGAAGGAGCCGAACACGATGCTCGTGAAGTGGCTCGATCAGCCGATGCAGGTCTATCGCACCGCCAACGGCTACCTCGGCAAGAACGCGCTCGCCGCTGGCCGCACGCCACCCGCGCACCCCGAGGGCTACCTCGAAGCCTTCGCGAACATCTACAAGAACTTCGCCAACGCCATCCGCGCTCGCATTGCGAAGACCAAGCTCGCGAAAGACGATCCCGCCAACGACTTCCCCAAGATCGACGACGGCGTCCGTGGCATGGCCTTCATTGAGGCGGTCGTTGCTTCGTCGAAAAAGAACGCCGCCTGGACGAAGCTCGACGTCTAGTCGCTCTTCAACGATTCGATTCACGCAAGGCGCTGGGAGACCAGCGCCTTGTTTGTGTAGAACGAATTGGAAACTCGTTTCACCAATGCCACCATCCCGCCATGTCCGATAATCTTTGGAAAGCACTCAGTCCTCTCGCCAAACAAGAACTCGCCACGCGTGACTACAACGCGGGCGACATGCAGACGAAACTCCACACCGGTCGCGCCGATGCTCGTGAGCTGGTGGGCGATGCCTTGCCACCGGAACTGCGCATCCCTGGCGTCGAAGTGTTTCATCGCCGTGTGTTTCAGCAGCGCTACCGCGGCTACTTCGGTGAGTTCGCGCGTCAGGGCGAAGGCTTGCTCGGCAAGATCGGCATGTGGCCGAAGCAATGGGCCACGGCGCTGATGTATTCGGGCACCAGCAAAGGCTTCCACATTCATCCACCCGCGATCCCTGAAGGCACGATGCCCGAGGCGTGGTTCCAGCGTCTCTTCATCGACGAGCCGACCAACTACGCGCTGCGCCCCTACGACCTGGAGCAGTGGGACTGCATGTTCTTCATCAGCGGCATCGCCGAGATGTTCCTCATCGACGAACGTGCCGGGATGCCACGCAAGAAGATGCGCTTCATCATTGAAGGCGATGACATGCCCGGGCCCAACAACGTCGGCGTCGTGATCCCTGCGGGCGTCGCCCATGCGATTCGCTGCGCTAGCTCGAAGGACCTCATCATGGTCTATGGCACGAGCACGGTCTTCGCACCGGAGAACGAAGGCCGCATCGCGCATGGCATCGAAACCCCCACGATGCCCGAGGACTGGGAAGCCTTCTGGAACAAGGCCTAGCCCGCGATGGACGAAGACGCGCCAGAGTTCGGCTACGATCGCAGCGTGGTGGACCATGTCTGGTCGCTGGCGCAGGCGATCCCTGGCAATGATCCCGCCGTGTGGCGCAAGGATGAGCACGGCGCGTGGATTCATCGTCTGGACTATCGCAACCGTCACTCGCAGTTCGGCTGGGAGATCGCGGAGCACGGCTTCTACCTGCGCCGCGCAGGCGTCGAGGCGCTGCGTCCGCTGCATTGGCAGAACTACGTTGATTTCATGATCGCCTCGCGCAGCAACGCGGTCATCACGGCGGACGGACTTAACAATATTCGCAAGCTCCTGTGACTTTGCTTCGCTTTGAGAAGTATGGCTCGCATTCTCATCGCCGGACTGTTTCACGAAACGCACACCTTCCTCGAAGGCAGCACCTCGCTCGCGGACTTCTTCATCATTCGCGATGAGCAGATGCTCGCGTGCTGCGGCGATAGCTCACCGCTCGGTGGCGTGCTGGAGATCGGCAAGCAATTCGGCTGGGACTTCGTGCCCACCATCGACTATCGCGCACAGCCAAGCGCAATCGTCGAAGATGCCGTTATCGATCAGTTCTGGAACGAACTCGAGCAGTGTGCCCGGCCATCATTGCAGCAAGGCATCGACGCCATCTACCTCGTGCTGCACGGCGCGATGGTCGCGCAGTCGCATCTCGATGTAGAAGGCGAAATCCTCGCGCGCCTGCGTGCGCTGCCCGGTGCAGAGAAGCTGCCGATCTTCGGTGTCTTCGATCTGCACGCGAACTTCTCGCAGCGCATGGCCGACCTCGCGAACTGTCTCGTCGGCTATCGTGAGAACCCGCACACCGACGCGCGCCAGGCAGGCGTCATTGCTGCGGAGTTGTTGCAGCGCAGCCTCACGACAGGCGAGCGTCCGTTCATGCGTCGTCAACACGCAGGCATCATTTGGCCACCCACCGGCACGGGCACAGCGAACGAACCGATGAAGACGTTGGAAGCCGAAGCTCGCGCACTGGAGCAACTGCCCGAGCTATGGTCCGTTAGCGTGATCGCAGGCTTCTCGTTCGCAGACACACCGGACTCCGGCGTGTGCTTCGTTGTCTGCGGCACCGAGGGCTCGATCGACGAAGCCCTCACCAAGCTGCACACCCTGGCCCATCGCCATCGTGCCGAAGGCAACGTCACCGATCCGCCAGTCGATGAAGTGCTCGCGAAACTGAAGCCCGCACCCGAAGGCCTCACGGTGCTCGTCGAGCCCTCCGACAACATCGGCGGCGGCGCGCCCGGCGACTGCACAGGACTGCTGCGCGCGATGATCGCGCATAGACTCACCAACGCTGCCATCGCGATCAATGATCCTGCCGCTGTGCAGCAACTCGCCAGCATCGAGCCCGGTCAGCGCACGACGATTTCTCTCGGTGGCAAAGGCAGCCGACTCGATGCTGGGCCCGTCGTTCTCGAAGTCGAACTCATCTCCAAGCAAAGCGGACGCTTCGAACTTGAAGACAAGCAAAGCCACCTCGCCAGCATGTGCGGCGATGTCTTCGACATGGGACCGTGCGCTGTGGTGAAGCACGCAGGCATCACCATTCTCATCAGCAGCGTGAAGACGCCGCCCTTCGATCTCGGCCAATGGCGCAGCCAAGGCATCGAGCCCACCGCGCTCTCCTTCATCGGTGTGAAAGCCGCCGTCGCCCACCGCCGCGCCTACGACAAGATCGCCGCTCGCATGCTCTGGGTGGACACACCCGGCCCCTGCAGCAGCAACGTCCAAGTGCTGCCGTATCGACATCTCACTCGACCCATCTATCCTCTCGATCTCGCATGAACCATCCCCTTGTCAGCTATCCTCAGGACGCCAGCACGCCCACGTCGCATCTGCCCTTCAGCCCCTGCGTTCAGGTCGGCGAGTTGTTGTTTGTTTCGGGTCAGGCCTCCGTGGATGAAAAAGGACAAATCGTCGGCGACTCGTTCGAGGGCGAGTTCCGTCGGAGCGTGGAGAACTTGCGCAAGGTCCTCGAGTCCGCTGGCAGCGATCTCCAGCATGTGGTGCAAACGCGGAACTACGTGCGGGACGCTGTCGATGTGCCGCTCTTCAACCAGCTCTACGGCGAGTATTTCAGCGCGCCATTTCCCGCTCGAACCACGATCACCAACTGCCTGCCTCCAACACTCCGATTTGAAATCGAAGCCGTGGCGGTGAAGCGGAAATAAAAAAGGCAGGCCGTTTCCAGCCTGCCTTTTCGAAGAAGTTATCGGTGGTCGATTAAGCCTGCCGCGCCGCTTCGACGACGGCTTCGGTCGTGATGCCCAGTTCCTTGAAGACTTGGTTGCCTGGGGCGCTGATGCCGAAACGGTCGATGCCGATCACTTTGCCGTTCAGGCCCACATACTTCCACCAGAGGTCGGTCACACCGGCTTCGATGGCGATGCGCTTGGTGCAGTTCCAGGGCAGGAGTTCGTGCTTATACTCGGCGGACTGACGGTCGAAGCGCTCCATGCATGGCACGCTGATGACGCGGGTGCCGGTGCCGAGGAGCTTGGCGGCTTCCACGGCCCACTGCACTTCACTGCCGCTGGCGAGGAGGATGGTGTCGAGCGAGGACGTTTCTTTGACGAGGATGTAGGCACCCTTGAGCACGCCTTCGCGACGTGTCTTGGCATCGACGAAGCCCATGATGGGAAGGTCCTGGCGGCTGAAGCTGAAGAGCGTGGGGCCGTCTTTGCGGGTGAGGGCTGCGACGAAGGCTCCGGCGCTTTCTTCTGCGTCGCCGGGACGAATCACGTCGAGGTTCGGAATCACACGCAGGCCGCTGACGGTTTCCACCGGCTGGTGGGTCGGGCCATCTTCACCGACGCCCACGGAGTCATGCGTGAAGATGTAAGTGACGGGCAGCTTGGCCAGTGCGGCGAGGCGGATGCTCGGGCGGCAGTAGTCGGCGAAGACAAGGAAGGTGGCGTTGCTGATGCGGAAGAGGCCGTCGTAGGCAATGCCGTTGCTGATCGCGCCCATGGCGTGCTCGCGGATGCCGAACCAGATGTTGCGACCGGTTGGGTTCTTCGCGGAGTAGTCGCCGCCGTTCTTGATGTAGTTCTTGGTGGAACCAAAGAGGTCGGCGCTGCCCGTGATGAAGTGAGGCACGGCGCTGGCCACGGCCTGGATGACGTCGCCGCCGCTGTTGCGGGTGGCGGACTTTCCTTCGGTCGGGAAGGCGGGGATGCGTTCGAGGATGTCGGACGGGATGACGTCGTTGATGGCGTTGTCGAGCTGCTTAGCCTTCTCAGGATTGGCGGCTTCCCAGGCGGAGAAGGTGCGCTTCCAGCGCTTCTGGATGCGGGCGCGCTTGGCTTTGAGGTCGGCGAAGTAGGCCTTCACGTCATCGCTGACGAAGAAGTGCTGGTCGGCTGGCAGGCCGAGCCCGGCGCGGGCTGCGTCGATGAACTTGGCTCCGCCTTCGCCGTGGCCCTTGGCGGTGCCGGCGACTTCAGGGATGCCCTTTGCGATGATGGTCTTGGCAATGATGAGCTTGGGCTTGCCGTTGTCCGTCTTCTTGGCGCGTTTGATCGCCTTTTCGATCTGGGCGAAGTCGTGACCGTCGATCTGCACCACGTCCCAGCCGATGGCCTTGAACTTGGCGGCGGTGTTTTCGCTCTGCGTGACATCGGCCATCGCATCGAGCGTCACATCGTTCGAATCGTAGATGAGGATGAGGTTATCCAGTTGGTTGTGGGCGGCGAAGCTGATGCTTTCCAGCGCCACGCCTTCCTGAAGGCAACCGTCGCCAGCGAGGGCGATGACGTGGTGGTCGAAGAGGGTGTGCTCAGGCGTGTTGTAAGTGGCGGCGGCCATCTTGCCGGAGAGCGCGTAGCCCACGGCATTGCCCACACCCTGGCCGAGAGGACCGGTGGTGCATTCAACGCCGGGCGTTTCGTGGAACTCGGGATGTCCGGGGGTGATCGAGTGGAGCACGCGGAACTTCGCCACGTCGTCCGCACTCACTTTGTAACCGGCCAGATGCAGCCAGCTGTAGATGAACATGGAGCCGTGACCGGCGCTGAGGACGAAGCGGTCGCGGTTCAGCCAGTTCGGGTCCGTGGGGTCGCATTGCAGCAGTTCGCCGAAGAGAGCCGCGCCGATTTCAGCCGCACCGAGTGGCAGGCCGAGGTGGCCGGAGTTGCACTTGTGGACGGCGTCCATGGCGAGGCCACGGGCTTGGTTGGCGGCTTTCTGGAGGATTTCAGTATTCATGAGGAAAGAGGGAGAGGTGAGAGGAGTGAAAGAGGCCAGGGGTCCGGCGCGGGGGCCGGATTAGTGCTGGCAATGCCTCCGTTTCGCAAGGGCGAAAAAGCTGCGCTCAAGGCTGAGGCGTGGCTTTGCCCCGGTAGCGGAAGATTTCCAGCGTGTGGATGTCTTCCTCGGCCCAAAGAATGTCCTTGAGTTCGAAAAGCTGCGGGTCACGGAGCATCGCATACACGTCGGCTTGCAGCTCGCGGAAGAGCTTTCGCTGGCCGACGACGTAGTAGAGAGAGCCCCCGTTTTGGTCCGCCTCGGCCATGCGCTCGCGCAGCCTCTTGGAATCGCGCACGTAGGTGTCGGCGCGGGGATCGTAGAGATCAATGTGACGCCACAGGTGGCAGGTGATGATCTTGGACGGGCCTTCGAAGCCCCAGGGTTCGTGCTGGCCGCGAGTCAGCTCGAACGCCCGGCGATGGCTCTCGTAGGGCTGCCAGTGCATCAGCTTGATCTGCGGCCATGCCACCCATGCCATCGCTGGCGGAGCCAGAAGGCCGAGCACGAGGCAGAGCGCTCCTGTGAGTCGGGCGAGGGGTGCGGCACCGGGCAGGCGAATGGTATCCGCCTTGCTCCACAGAGCATCGAGCCCTAGGCCGGTGAAGACGGCGAGCGGGAGGATGATGAAAAAGAAATACCAGAAGATCCACTCGATCCCCATCACCCACTTGAACACGCTGGCCCCCAGCGCTCCGGCAGCGAAGACGGACAGCCACATCCAGCCCTGGAGAGGTCGATGATGGAAGAGAGTCGCCGCACCTGCAACGAGAAGGCCAAGGGCAGCCATCAGACCGAAGCGGACGGTGAGGGGCCTGGCGGCCAGGGCTTCCTTCAGCGGCACCTCGGTCGGGTTCTCTAGGGAGGCCCGGAACCAGGGCACACCGATGAGGAGCCCCGTGAGGCTGTTGTAGAACCAGTGGCTTTCCATCGGTTTGCCGGTGTTCTTCAGGCGTTCGATGGCACGCGGGGATTGCAGGCTGCAAGGGGCGACCATGAAAACAAACAGCGCTCCCGCCGTGAGGCCAACGACCAGCGGACGGGCCAGACGAGACATGCGCTCGCCGATGGTGGATGCCCCTTCACCTCGCTTCAGCAGCAGGGCGAGCGAGACGATGCTGGTGATCGTGAGAAAAGGCAGGGCCGCGACTTTCCAGGAGTAAACCGCTAGGAATTGCAGCGTAGCGAGCCACAGCCAGCCTCGCCACCGGTCGCTGCGCAGGGCATACAAAAGAGCCCACACTGCGAGCGTGAAGAAGAACACCATCAGGATGTAACCCCTGGCCTCGGTGCTGTAGCGGATGTGCCAGGGATGAATGGCAAAAAACGCGGCGGCGAAGAGCCCGGCCCGTGGTCGCCCCAGCCAGCGAAGAAACAAAGCGATAGCTGCGATGGAAGCGAGTCCGCCCAGGAGCAACGGCAGCCGGGACACAGCCTCGTCAAAGGCAGTGACGGGCAGGCCCTTCCAGCTCCGCCAGGTGTCCATCGTCAGCTTTTGCAGGATGCTGAAAAGGTAGTGATTGCCGCCCGTCTGATCGTCCCACAAAACGCGGGACCAAGTGACCGGCTTGAACTTGATCGGTCCCTGCATGTCGTCACCGCTTACGGCCTCGTATTTGCCGTGGCCGTAATAACGAAGCGCCCAGCCCTCGTCGCCCCAGTAGGAGTGTGCCATGCGTGGCAGGCGGAGGGAGGTGGCACCCACGATGATAACGAGCAGCACGGGCCAGAACCACCACCGGCTGGGTTGAGGCTGGGGAAACTGGGTTTCGATGGGGCAGGGCTTGGCCCGGCTCCACCACCGCACGCTGCCGACGACCAAGGCACTGACGCAGGCGTGGATGATCCCACCTTTCCACAGCCCTAACTGAAGGATGGCGCTGAACTTGGGGGGCTTGCCATTGAGCAAGTCCGTCGGCCACTCGGACGGCAGCTTCCAGTCCTTGAGCATGAGAATCAGGCCAATCAGGGCAAGGAAATGCCAGGTCCAGAGGACGCGGGCTCCGTGGGACTGGCCAGGGACGTGGGACCAGGCAGTGGCGAGCAGGGAGCGGATTCGACGGAACTGGGAGGACATCGGGAGGAAATGCTAGCCGGATGACTACATGGCATCCAACCCGAATTGTCGATTGGGAAATTCCCTGAGGTCGGAGGCCAACGAGAGGACCTTCAATCGGAGGCAGGATTCCGGCCAGTTAGAGCAAAAGAGAGGGAAATTTCAAAAATTAATTAACTTTACAAAAATAATAACATATACGAAATAAATAGCTCTTCTTATAAAATGAAATCTTCTCTAGCTCTTCTTGCTTCGGCATTGATTCTCCAGGGTTTCGCAGGTCAGGCATGGTCCCAGGCTGAGTTTCAGACCCTGGCGACCTTCCCTCAAACTCCCGGCTATCCGAAGCATGGAGTGGTCCGCGCCGCTGATGGAACCTTCTACGGGGTGTCGCGATTCGGCGGCACGGGAGATGCGGGAGCGCTCTTTGCCATCGACGAAACGTCCGGCTCGGTGACAGATGTCGCCAATTTTGCCACCATCGGCGTCGAACTCGGCGACGAACGAGTGGGGATGGCCGCCGACGACTCGGATGCCATCTTTGGTATTGCCGCCTACGGTGGAGCCAATGGCGATGGCGCGATCTGGAAATGGACCGCAGCGGATGGCTTGGTGCGGATGGCGAGTTTCGATGAGGCCGCCTCCGGCCAGAATCCCCGTGGCGAACTGGTGACCGATGGAGCCGGGAATTTCTATGGCGTCTGCGTGGCGGGTGGTGCTTACGGCGATGGCACGCTTTGGAAATGGTCGGCCACGGGCGGCTTGGTGCGGCTGTATTCGTTTCAAGATTATGGCGATGCCTTGTCCTTGGGTGGCCGCCCTCGGTCAATTGCCTT
This sequence comes from Verrucomicrobiota bacterium, assembly GCA_963204975.1. Classification (GTDB taxonomy): domain Bacteria; phylum Verrucomicrobiota; class Verrucomicrobiia; order Verrucomicrobiales; family Verrucomicrobiaceae; genus JAEUHN01. The sequence continues at coordinate 51,688 of CAUJJC010000325.1, forward strand.
GGTCAATGGCGCGCTCTTCGGCGTGACCGCCGAAAAGGACAATGGCACCGGCCCGGACATTCCCGTGCTGTGGTGCCGGAGCGCGGCGGGCGTGATGAAGCAGGCAGCCGTGTTCGATACGGACATCCTCGGCTACCCGCAGGGCGGGATCGTGGTCACGGGGTCGGGCGTGGCTGGGATCTCCTACACGAACTCCACGACGGAAACAGGCACGCCCAAGCTCTGGGTTTATCCCGGAACCGGCACGGCGATCACCAATGCACATACCTTCGCCGCCACGGATGCGCGGCTCACGATTGGCTCGGATGGTGAGGAGATTTACGGCACCACGGAAGCCGGACGAATCTGGCACCGCGCCTTCACAGGGGCGTTTGCTCTGGAAGGCACGTATGCACCGGCCTCGGTGGGCAAGCCCGCAGGCAGCATCGTGGTGTTGGGCACAGGTGATGTCTTCGGCACGGCGATTCTGGACACCGATGGATCGGGCACGTTTTGGAAGTGGAATCAGGACGATGGAACCTCCATCAAGGCCAACTTCCAGGCCCTCACCCTGGGCGGCGATCCGAGTGGCGTGCATGTGGACAGCCAGGGCAATGTGTATGGCATAGAAATGATTCGGCAGTTTCTCTGGCGCTGGAGTGATGCAACGGGACCCGCCCCCCAGAAGGTGGCCGATGTGGAGACTCCGCTCGTGGGCTTCGTCACGTTCGGTGGTGTGGTGGGCGATGATCAGGGCAATGTTTTCGGCTTCACCAAGCTGGGCGCTTCGGGTCCGGCGGGCGGACTCTGGCGCTGGAATGCCTTGAGTGGTCTGGTCAAGGTGGGAGCCTTCGGCACGGCCATCGTGCCAGGCAATGCGACGGGACACATTGCCCGCGATCCAGAGTCCGGCGCGATCTGGGGAACCACCGAACAACCTTTGGGAACCAAAAAAATCGTCCACCTCTGGCGTTGGACCTCCGCCCTGGGCCTGAGAAAGGTGGCGACGCTAGACTCCGCCGATGGCGAAGGACCTGTGAAAGCGATCACGGTGGGACCTGGCGGCGCTATTTATGGCGTGTGCGCAGGTGGCGGCACTGCTGGCAAAGGAACTCTGTGGGCCTGGATTGACTCGACCGGCTTCAACAACCTCGCCGACTTCGGTGCGCCGACCCCAATCACCACCCCGCCGGGTGCTGGACTTGCCGTGACACCGCTGGGCACAGTTTATGGAGTCACAGAAACAGGTGGCGCTGACAATGCGGGCCGCATCTGGCGCTGGGTGCCGGTGGTGGGCCTCACGGTGGTGAAGGACTTCGTCACGGCAACGACGGGTGCGATGGACGGGACGGACACCGGCATGATCGTCGCGACTGATGGTGCCCTCTACGGCTGTGCATCGAGCGGCGGTGGCCATGGCGTGGGCACTCTGTGGAAATGCACGCTCGGCGGCACGCCCGCCCTCACGGCGCTGCATCACTTCAATCCCACGGTGATGGCGCATCCTCAGCCTAACCGGCTGGTGCAGGCAACGGACGGGATGATCTATGGCATCGCTCTGCACGGCGTCTGGCGCTACGGAGTAGCCTCATCGAACCCGCAGGCCCCCGTGGCCGTCACTTTGCCCATGGGCTACCTGTCCGCCTCGCGAGTGGTCTTGGAAGGTTCCGTCAATGCGCGTGGCAATGATGCGACCGTCACTTTCGAACTGGGCACCAAGGCTGATGAATTCACACTTTCGCAACCGGCGACGCCCGGCACGGCAACCGGCAGCAGCGCCACGCCTGTGAGCGCTGAGTTCACGGGGTTGCTTGCGAAGACGACCTACTTCTATCGCATCAAGGCGGAGAGCAGCGTGGGCACAGGCTACAGCTCTGTCGCTAGCTTCACGACCTCGGCCACGTTGGCTCCTCTCGTTGTGACCAAGGTGGCAACACTGCCAACGCCGGCGAGCCTCACTCTGAATGCGACGATCACACCGCGCTCGTCGTTGGACACGCTGGTGTTCTTCGATGTCGGCACGTCGGCGACGGCGCTCACGACGGTGGTGCCCGTCACCACTGGTGCCATCACCGGCAATGCAGCGGTCAATGTCAGTGTCGTCGCTGACAGCCTGCTGCCCCATACGAAATACTTCTTCCGTGCTCGTGCTCAGCATGACAATGGTGCCGCCGCTGGTGTGGTGCTGAGTGCGACGACTGGCAACAACAGCCCCAGCGCCGCTGACGATGCCTTCACGGTCCTGCCAAGTGCGACGGTCGATCTCACCGTGCTAGGAAACGACACGGACCCTGACTCCGATACGCTCACCATCCTTTCGTTTAGCATCCCTCCTGTAGCCGCTGGCAAGGTGGTGAAAGTGGGCAACGTGCTCCGCTTCACGGCCACCGCAGCCTTCACCAGCGCGACGATCAACTACACCGTGAGCGATGGGTTTGGCGGCACCGACACGGGTGTCTGCTCGATCACACGCGGAACGGCGACGCTCTCGGAGACGGCTCACACCTTGGGCTCGGAAGGAGGAAGTTACTCGGTGGACATCACGACACCTTCGAGCTGGGCCACCGTCGAGGCCTTGACCTGGGCCAGCGCCGCACCGGCGGCAGGCACGGGCAATGGCTCGACGACCATCACCGTGCTGCCCAATCCGGCTGCCGTGGCTCGCATCGGCACCGTCGTCATCGGTGGCGTGGCACATAACATCACACAGAACGGCGTCTCTGCGCCCACCGTGGCCATGCCTGACCCTCTTCCGGCGGGCATTGTTGGTGCGCCTTACTCGATCAGCGTCCCCACCACTGGTCGCCCGGTGACTTACAAGTTGGTGGGCGTGCTGCCTCCGGGCTTGGTCTTCGGACCGATGGGAACGATTACCGGCACTCCTACCAAGTCGGGTGATTTCCCGCTGACGGTGCGGGCGATCAATGCGGCGAACACGAGCGCTCCTGTGACCTTCACGATCCATATCGACCCGCTGCCGGCGAGCGTGATCGGCTCCTTCACAGCCTTGCTTGATCGAGGCACCTTGAATCGTGATCTGGGCGGGTGGCTGACGCTTTCCACCACATCGACGGGTTCAGCGTCTGGCACTCTGCGATTGGCAGAACTGAGCTATCCGTTCAGCGGCAAAATGTTATCAAGCACCGATGCCTCCGTCGATCCGGTGGCCGATTTCACCATCGCACGTCGAGGCACCACGGCGCTGCTGGTGAAGGTGAAGTTCGATCAACCTGGGACGAACAAGATTTCAGTAGAGGTAAACACGGCAGGCAACACCGGAGCGCCAGTGACGGGTCTTGGTGCACGCACGCTTGGCACCACGACGATCTCGGCGGCCAATTACACTTCGATCTTTGAGCCGACCACCGACCCCGACGAGCCACAGGGCAATGGCTTCGCCACCTTCAAGACCACAACCACTGGCGCGGTCACATGGTCAGGCAGGCTCGCTGACGGCACGGTGCTCACCGGCGCTGGCTTGCTCAATCCTGACAACGCCCTGCCGATGTGGCATTTGCTCTACGCGAATCAGGGCTGTGTGCATGGTCGCGCCACCTTCGCCGGTGCGCCGACGCAAACCGTTGGTGGCACGTTCACCTGGTTCAAGAAGCCGCAGCCCGGTCGCCTTTATCGTGATGGCATTGGCCCGATGAACTGCACCATCGCGGGCAGTCTTTACGCAGCACCCGCTACGGGCGTGATTGTGTTAGGTCTCACGGACAAAGCCGACAATGCACGGCTGGAGTTCTTCGCGGGCGGTATTGGCAGCTCGGAGCAGGCGGCAGCGACGCGACAGATCTTCACCATCAACACGCTGAACAAGCCGTTGCTCGACCTTCCTGGTTCGGCTGACAATCTCACAGGTGTAAAGCTCACCCTCATACCCTCCACGGGTTACTTCAGCGGCAGCTTTACCCTGCGCGACTCGAATGTCCTCGATCCCGCTCGTCCGCACCTGCGCCCGGTCACTTTCCAGGGCCTGCTGGTGAACTCGCTTGGCAAGGGAGCAGGCTATTTCTTGCTCAACCAGCTTCCTTCGGCTGGCAAGACGCTGCTTACCTCGGACATCTTGTCCGGCCAGGTCGTGCTCGATGCTGCGCCCTCGCCTTGATCAACGGCTCAGCTCGTTTTGTGACAGCGTTTTGAACCCTGCGTGGGCGAGCGCGGTGCTGGCGACGTCGGCATCATCCGTGTGCAGCACCATCACTGGCCATTCCGCTGGCCGGATGAGCAAAGGGTAGCACTGGCGCACGTTCACCTCGGCAGCGAGCAGGCCGCTCAGGCAGTGATTGAGGTCCTGGGCTCCGCCTTTGAGTTCCACGATCACCACGGTGCTCTCGGAGTGCGCGATGCCGCGCTCCATGAAAAGCGTCTGGGCGGACTCAGGATCATTCACCACCATGCGTAGCAAGGTGATTTCGGCCGACTCCTGGAGGCTGAGGCCGAGCACCACGATCTGGTGCTCGCGCAGCAGCTTGAGCAAGGCCAGCATGGTGCCCACGCGATTGTCCAAAAACACCGTCAACTGCCGCACCGGCTGGCGGGCATTCGTAATGGCGGCGGCTTCCTGAACGATCATAAAATTCAGCCAAAGGGTGACGTGGACCGATGCGGATCTTCGTAGAGCATCACCCGCAGAGGCACGCTCGTGAGTTCAATATCGTCGTGCTCTACAACGAAGCGATAGAGCCCAGGCTTCTCAAATTTCATCCGCTGAAGATTCAGCACAATGTTGCGGCTGATGAAGGGCGGGCCGCCGGGTGCGATCGTCGCATCAATGTCAGCCGGGAAGGGTGGCATGATGTCCTCATCTTCGGGACCCAGCGCGCGGATCTTCATCTTGTAAGTGCCACTGTCCTCGTGATCAAAGAACAGACGAAGGGCGAAGGAGCACTGCGGATGATGCACCGGGAATTCACGGGTGCAGAGCGTGTCGAAGGCACCGAGGATGCAGAGCTTGCCCTGGTAGTCCGCAGCGAAGTCACAAAGCGTGGCGAGAAGAATTTGCACGGCGCACAGTGGGGCACGGTTCCTGAAATGCAATCGCTAGACCTTCGTTGCGATCAAAGGCTGGACGAAGGGCAAGGAACGCCCGCGATTGCGCTCGCGGAGGTCCTGCACGGCTTCGACGATGAGGCTGCGATCCATCTCATGGACTTCGATTTTGCGTCCGATCTCGGGCACGAGCGTGATCGTGAGCTGACCACCCAGGTGCTCGCGGAATTCTTCGAGACCAGCGAGGATGGTCATTTCGCCACCCGCGTTTTTCTCCAGCAGATGCGGCGCATAGGTGACGAAACCGATGCGCTCGATCAGTGAGATGATCCGCTCCGCTGTGGTCGCATCCAGGATGCCGCGCTTCACGCTGTAGAGCAGATCGACGGCCATGCCGATGGCCACGGCTTCTCCATGAGAAACGGCGAATCCAGAGACCTGCTCCAGCTTGTGCGCGGCCCAGTGGCCGAAGTCGAGCGGGCGGGCGCTGCCCATTTCAAACGGATCGCCACCGGTGCTGATGTGCTCCACATGCAGCTCGGCACTGCGCTGAATCGTGCGCTCGAGTGCGGACGACTCCAGGCGAGAAAGGGACTCGGCCATGCCTTCCAGTTCGTTGTAAAACGCAGCATCGCGAATGAGTGCGACCTTGATCGCCTCAATGATACCACCACGACGATCACGCTCGGGCAGCGAATCGAGGAAGGCGAAGTCATTGATGACCGCATACGGCACCGCGAAGGAGCCCACCCAGTTCTTCTTGCCCACGTAGTTGACCCCGTTCTTCACGCCCACGCCGCCATCGCCTTGGCTGAGGGTGGTGGTGGGGAACCGAATGTGACGGATGCCGCGATGAGCGGTGGCAGCGGCGAAGCACACCAGATCGAGGACCGCCCCCCCGCCGATGACGAACACATACGAGTGCCTGTCCAGGCCCGCCTCATTGATGGCCTTCCAGCATTGCTCGACGAGCCGGAAGTCATTCTTGCACGCCTCGCCGCCGGGCAGCACGAAGGGCTCGGAAGTGAGATGAAAGGCATCGCTGTGCGCGGCGGCGTAGCTTTGCACCTGGGCATTGAGATCGGGATTGGCCAGCGCCACGCGATCATCAATGAAGACGAGCACCTTCGGCTTGCGGCCATTCTGGGAGAGTTCCAGCACGTCGCGCACCGTCGTGTTCAGCGATGAGAAGGCATCGCGGGTGAACAAGATCCGGTGGGTGTGCTCGATGGTGATCGTGCGCTTTAGCATGGGGGTGTGGAGTCAACGCGGTTCGGTTCCGCGTTCAATCCGAATTCAAAACGTTCGCGCCCTGATGCTGGACTCCCGCTAGCCCTGAGCGTTCAGGCGATCACCAATAGAAGCCTGAGGCGGCTTCCTCATGAATCGCCAAGAATGACAATGCGGCAATGCCCAGCGGGTCCGGGATTGACGCCCCAGGGCTGCTCCGCATAGCCTGCCATCCACGAATGAATTATCACGTCGAGCGTAACGGTGAACCTCTGGGCATTTACGCCGAGGAGGATATTCCCGAGGCGCTGTTCTCCGGCGACTTGCAACTCACCGACCTCGTGTGCTGCGAGGGCATGGAGGGCTGGGAGCCGGTGTCCGAACTCGTCGAGATCGAAGAACTCCCACAGCACATCCGTCCTGCGGGTCCGCGTCGGCCACCCTCGTTCGTGAAGGGAGCACCGGTCGCGTTTGCACCACCACCTCCTCCGTCATCCGTGTTTGCGGCACCCAAGGCCGAGGAGTCCTCAGGCTATGCAATCGTCAGCTTGGCTCTTGGTATCAGCAGCGTTTGCGCAGGGCTCGTCACCGGGGTGCCGGCGATCATCTTTGGCATCGTCGCGCTGAAGAAGATCAAAAGCTCGGGCGGTCGGCAGGGCGGACGCGGTCTCGCCATTGGCGGTATGGCCGCAGGCTTGGTGCTGGGGCTCGTCGGCACCGCCCTGCTGGTGGCCTTGCTGGTGCCCGCCTACGAGGCGGTTCAGGTGCGTGCGCGCTTGCTGCAATCGGCCACCCATGCGCGGCAGATCATGATGGCGATGAAGAGCTATTCCAGTGACAATGGCGGCCTCTATCCCGATGCCGATCCGCGCGTGAATCCAGCGAACTCCAATCAGGCCTTCCGCGAGTTGTTCAAGCGTCGCTACCTTCAGGACGAGAGCATCTTTGCCACGCCATCCGGCGAAGGTGATCCTGACCACGACATCGGCACGCCACCCGACTTTGCGGAAGCTCTGCAACGCGGCGAGAACGGCTGGGCCATGAGCAAGGGCATGAGCGCCGCTGCTCCCGGCGGTGCTCCATTGATCTTCGAAGCGCCCACCATCGCCGTGTGGCCACCGCGCTGGCGCGTGGTCTCCGTGAGCGATCCTGGGGACGTAGAACGTCCGCTGGGCAAGGTGATCATCGGGCGCAACGACGGAAGCGTGGCCAGCGAGACACTACAGCGTCCGCGCGCTTTCGAGCCCGTGCTGCTGCTGCCAATGGCGGATGGCAGCAGCGCGTTCGATCTCGTTCCCAGCAAAGAGATGTTGATGCCCGAGAGGTGATCAAACGGGCATCGTCGTGCCAGGGATCGCGACTGGATACCAGCCATCAGCATCGGGCTTCACGGGCGGCTCAGTGTCCCAATCAATCACCTCGGGCACGAGCACCTCCTTCGAATTCATCGCCTGTTCCCAAGTGATGATCTGGCCTGTGTAGCTGGCCATGCGGCCCATGATGCCCATCATCGTCGTGTGGGCTGCGTAGTCGGCGTCGATGCGCACCTTGCCCGTGCGGATGTTCTCAAAGAAGGTGTCGTGCTCGAGCTGATAGGGATCTTCTTTGAACACGGTCCGCCTCTTGCCAGGGCCGGTCGTCGCTGCTCCGCGTTGCCCGCCGATCATCTGGCCGTTGATCGAGAATTTGCCGCTGTTGTCCAGGCTTACACGGCCCTTCACCCCGTGGAAATGCTCAGCCACTTCGCGCTGGCATTTGCCACCGATCTGGCAGCACTGGCTCAGCAGGCGGAAGCCGGTGTCGTATTCGAATTCGACCGTGTGGTGGTCGAAGATGGTGCCGTTCTCGCGTTTGTTGCGCACCTGCCTGCCGCCTTGCCCAGTGGCTTTGACGGGCATCTTGCCATTCATCACCCAGTTCGCCACGTCCAGGTTGTGGCAGTGCTGCTCCAGGATGTGATCGCCGCTCATCCAGGTGAAGAAATACCAGTTCCGAATCTGGTAATGCATCTCGCTTTCCCCTGGCTGGCGATCAGCTCCAGGGCGTGAGGTTCCATTCCAATAAACACGGCCACACACGAGGTCGCCGATCTCACCCTGATGGATGCGGTCGATCATCTTGATGTAGTTCGGCGAGTAGCGGCGCTGCAATCCGACGCACACATTGAGGTTCTTCCTCTTCGCTTCCTCGGCAGCGGCAAGCACGCGGCGCACACCTGCGGCGTCAGTGGCCACGGGCTTCTCCATGAAGACGTGCTTGCCCGCCTTAATCGCTTCCTCAAACAACTTCGGGCGTGGCCCCGGTGGCGTGCCGATGAGCACGACATCGACGAGGTCGAACACCTTCTTGTAGTCCTGGAAGCCCGTGAAGACATGCTCTGGCGGCACGTCGATCTGCCCCTCGTGCTTCGTCTTCAAGATGTCGAGCGCGGCCTGTGCCTTGCCTTCCAGCGGATCGAGCAGGGCCACCAGCTTGATGGTTGAACCCGCTGTCAGTGCCTGGCTGCAAGCCCCGGTGCCACGACCTCCGCAGCCGATGAGTGCGATCCTGATGTCCTCGTCCTTTGGTGCTGCGAACGCATGGGTGGCAGCGCTGAGGAACACCGCCGACTTGCTGGCGGTGGAGAGGAAGTCACGGCGGGTAGCGGATGGATTCATGGCTCGCAGTCAACGTTCTGCGTGAAGCGTGATTTCACGGAAGAGACAGGCGGGGCGAAACGTCTTCCCTCGCCTCCATGAAGCGCTCGCTCACTCTCCTCGCCGTCCTCGGATTTGTCTCCGGTTCCGTGTTCGCCCAGACTGCTGAAAAGCCGAAGGCTCCTGCCAAGCCTGCTGCACCAGCCATCAAACCCACGCTCGTCGATGTGGCTTACGGCACCGATCCCGATCAAAAGCTGGACTTCTACAAGGTGGACTCCACCTCGCCCACGCCGCTGATGTTTTTCATTCACGGCGGCGGCTGGGTGGCAGGCACGAAGAGTCAGGTGACGGATTTGAAGAAGGTGCTCGATGCGGGTATCTCGGTCGTGTCCGTGGAGTATCGCTTTATTCAAAAGGCGATCCACGCAGGCGTGAAGCCGCCTGTCGAGTGGCCCCTCCACGATGCCGCGCGTGCGCTGCAATTTGTGAAGAGCAAGGCCGCCGAGTGGAACATCGACAAGAATCGCATCGGTGCCTGTGGTGGCAGCGCCGGTGCATGCAGCAGTCTGTGGCTGGCCTTTCACGACGACCTCGCTGATCCCAAGAGCAGTGATCCGATCGCGCGTGAATCCACGCGTCTGTTCTGTGCCGCCGTGATTGGTGCACAGACATCGCTCGATCCCAAGCAGCTCAAGGAATGGACGCCCAACAGCCGCTACGGTGGTCACGCCTTCGGCTTCTTCCCCAATCCCGATGATCGTAAGACGCGCGACACTGACTTCGCAAACTTCCTGGCCAATCGCGAGAAGCTGATTCCTTGGATCAAAGAGTATTCGCCCATCGAACTCGTGAGCGCTGGCGACTCCGCCATCTACCTGACCTACACCGACGTGCCCGAACTCGGCAAAGAGAAGAAGGACCCCACGCACACCTCAAACTACGGCGTGCATCTTCAGGAGAAATGCCAGTCCGTCGGCGTGCCCTGCGAGTTCTACTATCCCGGAGCGCCCGAGGCACCGCACAAGAGCGCTGCCGACTATCTGATCGCCAAGCTCAAGTCCGCCAACTGATCGCGACGAGCCGCAAGGTCAGTGCTTGCGATTATCTTCCTTGAGCACCTTCTCGATGCGCTGGTCGGGGATCAACCAGATCAGCGCCACGAGAACGTAGAGCCCATTCGCGAAGAGCGGGTATTTCATCGCGGCCGCAATCGCCACTGCATAGAAGAAAGGTGAGATGTTGCCCTTCAGGTCGCGCCCCAGTGCCTTGGCCAGCAGCGAGTCCTTGCCATGCTCGGCGATGATCGCCTTCTGTAGAATCCAGTAGGCGATCGCCGCCATCAGCAGCACCACGCCATACAGGGCCGTGGGCGCGGGTGCGAAGCCCGTTTCACCAGTCCATCCGGCACCGAAGGGAATCAGTGAGAGCCAGAACAGCAGGTGCAGATTGGCCCACAAAATTCCCCCGTTCACGGTCTTGACCGCATGCAGCATGTGATGGTGGTTATTCCAGTAGATCCCGATATAGATGAAACTCAGTACGTAGCTCAGAAACACTGGAATCAGTGGCTGCA